>JAKPCG010000146.1 GCA_029553365.1 Acidobacteriota bacterium
TTAATTAATTCAAGAGTAAATTTAGATTAAATCAAGCTAATTAAGGCTAATTAAAGCAGCTCTTGCCGATTTATTCCCCTTAACATTTTTATTATCTTGCTAAGAGATGGCTTTCGTCAACCCCCCCAACCAGGGTGCGGCAGTTCCCTGGAAAAATGGGAAAAATGGGGTCGGGCCAGCCGATTTCCTTTGTTATCAATTAGTTACTAGCCGCCAACCAAGCTGCACACTTAAACTATTAGAAGCAATTTGCAGACAAAGCCAGTAAAATCGAACTGGAACTCAATTAAAATGGGGAATGAAAATGGGGACAGGGTATCACGTCCCTTTTTTGGGGTATCACGTCCCTTTTTTGTATCTTGTTTAGTATCAATGAGTTAAAAAATGGCGGAGTGCAAAAAGAGGGACAGAGTATCACGTCCCCATCTGATTAAAAAAGAAGGAGGCAGCTGCTTCAAAGGCCCGACGCCAGTTCTGGTGGAGCAGGAAGCCATGAATATCATCAGGGAAAACCAGGGTCTCGAAGTGGGCTTTTCCTAACTCCTGGAGACGCCTGACCAGGTCCGTCGTCTGAACAAAATCCACGTTACGGTCATCATCGCCATGGACAAAGAGCACCGGCGAAGTCCACCTCTCAACGTCAGCCACTGGCGATGACTTGTAAGCCAGCTCCATTTCGTCCTGACCAATCCCCCAGCCACCGCCGTCCCTCCGTCTGGCTCTCATTGACCAGTCATGGACACCGTGGAAATCAACGCCGGCAGCAAAAAGGTCAGAGTTACGGGCGAGGCCCAGTGCAGTCAGATAACCACCATAAGATCCACCCCACAGGCCAATTCGTTTCGGATGGACGGCCGGATGGTTTTTCAAAAATTCCGCTGCCGCCAGAATATCCTGATACTCGGAGGCTCCACGCGGTCCCTGGTTCGGGGCCTCTCGGAACCTGGCTCCATAGCCAATTCCGCATCTGTAATTGACCGATAACACCACATAGCCGGAAGCGACCAGATACTGATTGAAAGCGTAGCAGTTGTGGTAATAACTGCTGTGATGCCAGGCCGGATACATCTGGCGGGTCGGGCCGCCATGCATGAAAATAACTGCCGGTAGTTTTTGTCCGGCCTTTACTCCCCGCGGCATAAAGAGCTGACCATAGATTTGAAGGCCGTCGGCCGACTTAAAAGACACGACCTGCGGCGCAACCAGTTTTTCTTCAGGAAATTCAGGAGCTACTGATTTTATCGGTACGAGTGGAGGTAGTTCTGAGCTGGACGGGGAGCTGCGGCTGTTGAGCGCCTTCATCACCGGCAAGCCTGGCCTTCGGCCGCTCGATTGAATAAAGAAAACATGCTTGCCGTCGGCGGAAACAACCGGTGCCCACTCCAGGGTTTGACCATCGGTCAGGGTTTCAACCGGCCCACCATTGACCGAAACTTTATACAGATGTTTTAGATTGATATCATTTTTGTTCGCGCTGAAAACGACAAACTGACGGTCGGGTGAAAGGGCAGCCTGCTCAACTTCGTATGCACCTGAGGTCAGGGGCAGGAGTTCGCCGGATGTCGCCGAGAGCGAGTAAAGGTGCATCCAGCCGGTATGCTCTGAGTAGAAAACGAGGCGGTCGCCAGCAGCCCAGAAGAGCGGCTTAGAGGGGTAGCTGTGGGCAAAGCCGCCACCGACTGACGTCTCCCAGACTTTTTTACCTTTGAGACTGGCTACATCCACGACCCAGATAGAATAGGAGACGGCCTGACTGCGCCCGAACGATTCGGTTTGACCCTGAGCGCGCCCCGGAAGCATCCTGATAAAGGCCACGCGCTGACCATCGGGCGACCAGACCGGGTACATGTCGCGATAGACATCGGGCAGGAGCCAGGTGATTTTATCCTGAGCGAGATCGTAAACACCGATAAAGCTGTGAGCTTCACGGCTACTCACAAAAAGAATTTTTTTGCCATCGGGTGACCAGCTGTAGGAACGGCTCGTGCCGCGGGCCTGGAAGAGTACTCTGGGCTGGGAAGCGCCGTCGAGAGAAATAACATACGGCTGGCCGGCGCGGGTAAAAAGCAGGTTTCGCCCGTCGGGAGAAACGAGCGGGTCCTGACCCTCCGCCAGGAGCCGCTCCTGGCCAGATCGAATATCGACAACCTTGATGACCTGCTCGAGGCGGCGGGGGCTGCTGGTCGGATTGAAGGCGCTGCCGTGGGCGTAAAGGAGAGATTGGCCGTCTGGAGTAAACTGGAGGCCGGAAATCTCTCGCCCGTCATCGACATCGTAGAGAATGAGCTGACGCGCCTTGTAATCGGGCGCCTCAGCCAGCCAGATACTTTTTGCTCCTTTGACGTTTATGACCCAGGCCAGGCGGTTGCCTGAGGGTGAGGTGGTAAGCTGCGAGGTGTGGGGAGCGCTGAGGACAGCTTCCAGGCTGAAGGCTGGCTGCGGTTGTGTCGGAGCAGAAAATAGCGGTGACGCCGGTAGAATTAAAAGCAGAGACAAAAAAAGCATTAAGAATAGAGGCACGGCGGCCAGCAATAATCTGGCTCGACTTGCGCCTGCAGGGGCTGTGTCGGCGGGGGCCACGTTCGTTGGGACCGGGACCACCTTGGTTAGTGCAACCTGGGCAGGGCCTGTGCGGGCTGAGGTTCGTACCATCGGTGAGGTGTTAAGGGCCACAGATCGGGTCAGATGAAAAGAGGTTTTTAGCCTCGAAAATTTCTTATGGCAGGGATTTTTGGAGATATTCATTTTCCTCCCTCCTTATTGGGTGATATCTGGCGATACTTACCATATTCACAATTGATATTCACCACACCAGCATAAATAGCATATTAATAAGCAACCTGGCAACATACAATGGGGACGTGATACTCTGTCCCTTTTTGACAATGGGGACGTGATACTCTGTCCCTTTTTGACAATGGGGACGTGATACTCTGTCCCTTTTTGACAATGGGGACGTGATACTCTGTCCCTTTTTGATTCCCCATCCCTTTTGGGCCCTAATTTTAGCTTATATTATTGCTTTGTTATCTTATTACTTTATTACTTTATTCAGCTCCAAGGTGTTACAAATCGGCGGAGGGGAAAGAGGGACAGAGTATCACGTCCCCATTTACAGATGTTAC
>JAKPCG010000173.1 GCA_029553365.1 Acidobacteriota bacterium
GGCGAATGTTTTTCGGGTCTGGATAGGACTCGGGCTTGAAATATTTGACTCGAAAGTCGCCTGATGATAATTTTAAGCGGAAGCGTGCAGAGCCGAAAATTGAAAGGAGAGGCCGATGGCCGGACTGACTTATAAGAAGGCGGGCGTCAACATAGATGAGGCCAATGATTTTGTAAAGAAACTCAAACCACTGGTAAAGATGACCGAACGACCTGAAGTTCTGAGCTCAATCGGCGGGTTTGGCGGGCTTTTTGCTCCGCGGCTTAAAGGAATGAAAAAACCAGTTCTGGTTGCGTCCACTGATGGGGTCGGCACCAAGCTCATGATTGCTGATCTCCTGAAGAAGTATGACACCATCGGCATCGACCTGGTGGCCATGAATGTTGATGACGTAGCGGTCGTCGGAGCCGAGCCACTCTTTTTCCTTGATTATATTGCCTGCGGGAGGCTGGACAAGAATCAGCTCTTGCAGGTGGTAAAGGGTATCGCTCGCGGCTGCCGGCAGGCTAATTGCGCCCTGATTGGCGGAGAGACGGCGGAGCTGCCTGGACTCTATGAGCCCGGTAAATGGGATCTGGCCGGTTTCTGCGTTGGGTTGGTTGACGCCGGTAAAATAATTGATGGCTGCCGCTGCCGTCCTGGCGATAAGGTCATCGGACTGGCCTCATCCGGACTTCACAGCAACGGCTATTCGCTGGCCCGGCGGGTTTTTACAGAGAAAGAGTTAAAGGGCGACTGGGGACGACAGCTTCTCAAGCCAACCAAAATTTATACACCGGTGGTGCTTCAGGCCCTGAAGAAAATTGAAATCAAAGCGATGGCTCATATCACCGGCGGTGGTTTTTATGACAATATCCCGCGGGTTATTCCGGAGGGATTACAGGTCAGAATCAAGCGGGGGAGCTGGCCGGTGCCGCGCCTGTTCAAGGAAATTCAGCGCCGTGGAGAAATAGCCGATAGAGAAATGTTTCGCACCCTGAATATGGGGATCGGCCTGGTGGCGGTGGTGGCGAAGAAAGATGCTGAAGCTGCGGTTAAGCTCCTGGAGAAGCTGGGCGAGAAGGCCTGGGTTATTGGTGAGCTGGTAAAGGGCCACCATGAGGTGGTTATTGAGTAGGCTGGCAGCGCGATCAGCACATTCATCTTCGGGATACATTGATGCTGTTAGGTAACCAGGCAAATGCGGTTATAATTCGATTAAAAGTGTTCAGATTTTCATTGTGACGATCTGATACTATTTGAAGTGCCTGATGCGGCAGGCGTTTGCCTAGCTCTTAAACCAAACCAGATAGGAGGTTAAATTCCGGAGAAAATGAAAATATCTGCCGGACGCCTGGCCGGCCGGTAGAAAAAAACAGCTTAAAATGGTAAATTAGTAGCGGATTTGGTTAAATTTAGTGCGTAGCTGAATAGTGCGCAGTTTAATATCTGTCGAGCAAGCATGGGCGGTTAGCTCAGCTGGGAGAGCGCGGCGTTCGCAACGCTGAGGTCGGGGGTTCGAGTCCCCTACCGTCCATTTTCCATGAGAGGTGTACGGCTTATGCAGAATATCTGGCTTCTGGTAGGGACGGCGGTGACCTTAGGATTCGTTCATACGGTCATCGGGCCTGATCACTACGTGCCGTTTATTGCCATTGCTCGGGCCAGGAACTGGCGGTTGTCGAAGACCATGATTATTTCGGCTCTGTGTGGCCTGGGGCATGTCCTGAGCTCGGTTGCCCTGGGATTTCTGGGAGTGGGGCTGGGGCTGGCCGTTGGACATCTGGAAAAGGTTGAATCAACCCGGGGGATGATTGCAGCCTGGCTGTTGATTGGTTTTGGGCTGGTTTATTTAGTCTGGGGATTGAGGAAAGCCTACCGCTCGAAGCCTCACTCTCACCTTCATCACCATGCTGATGGCGAAACTCATGTCCATACGCATAGTCATGATGGAGGGCACCTTCATATCCATGAGGAAAAGAGAAAGGAAAAGGAAAATATAACTCCCTGGGTGTTATTTCTGATTTTTGTTTTTGGGCCATGCGAACCGTTGATTCCACTGGTCATGTATCCGGCTGCCCAGCATTCGGTGACCGGGGTGATCATGGTGACAGCAGCCTTTGGTCTGGCCACCATATTGACCATGCTGACCATTATTGCTCTGTCCAGCTGGGGTTTGAGTTTTGTCAAACTGGGCAAGCTCGAAAGGTATTCGCACGCGCTGGCGGGTGGGGTCATTTTTATTTCAGGTCTGGCTGTCCAATTCCTTGGTTTATAAAAGGGGACGTGATACTCTGTCCCTCTTTTTCACTTAGGTAACTTATTGATATAATTGAAGATAGAAAATGGGGGACAGGTTATCCTGTCCCTGCCTGAAAAATTATCTCGTTTATTATGAATGAGTTAGCTGGATCACCGGAGCAAAAATCTAGGGACAGAGTATCACGTCCCCTTTTCATAGCAGACTGTATGGTGGGGAAGCTGGCCCGCTGGCTGCGCCTCCTTGGTTTTGATGTCAGCTATTATTCGAAAATTGAGGATGCAAAACTCATAGAGCTGGCTGCAAAAGAAAATCGCATTATTCTCACCCGCGACCACGGATTGATAAATAAAGTCAGAAAGATAGAATCCCTGCAGGACAGATTTCTTCTCATTGAAAGCGAGCGCTGGGAGGAGCAGGTTGAGCAGGTTCTTGATCATTTTAAACTCAGGGATAAGATCAAACCAAACTCGCGCTGCCTGGATTGTAACGCCGAGCTAAAAAGTCTCCCCAAAGACCGC
>JAKPCG010000180.1 GCA_029553365.1 Acidobacteriota bacterium
AACTCTGGCCAACGCTTATCTGGCCATCCAGCATGACCTGGTTATCATTCCTGTAATGAATAAGATTGATCTCCCCCAGATTGATCTCGACCTGGCTCTCGAGCAACTGGAACATATTGTCGGGTTGAAAAAAGAGGAGGCATTGCTGGTTTCAGCCAAAAAAGGTATTGGCATCGAAGATGTTCTGGAAGCAATCGTGGAAAGAATTCCACCTCCTAAAGGTGAGGTTGAAGCTCCGCTCAAAGCCCTCCTGTTTGATTCCTGGTTTGATCCTTACCGGGGAGTGATTGTCCTGGTCAGGATAGTTGATGGCACCCTCCGGGTCGGCGATCGAATCAGGCTGATGTCTAATGGGGCCGAGTATCTAGCTGAAGAAATAGGCTATCTTACCCCCAAGCCTGTCAAGGTTGAGGCTCTGGAGACGGGAGAAGTTGGCTATCTCATTGCTGGCATAAAAAATCTAGCCCACGCCCGGATAGGTGAAACTATCACTCTGGCTAATCGTCCGACGGCTGAAGCTTTGCCCGGCTTTAAAGAAGCCAAGCCAATGGTTTTCTGCGGCCTTTATCCAGCCGGCGATTCGAATATTGACGAACTGCGTGACGCCCTGGAAAAGCTGAAACTCACCGATGCTTCTCTGCACTTTGAACCAGAACATTCACCGGCGCTCGGTTTTGGTTTCCGGGCAGGTTTTCTTGGTCTTCTTCATCGTGAAATTATTCAGGAACGACTGGAAAGGGAGTTTAATCTCAATTTGATCACGACTGCTCCCAGCGTCAGCTACCGGGTGGTTAAGACCGATGGCGAAGTGCTGGAGATTCATAATCCGTCGGAACTGCCTGAGCCGCAGTTTATTGAGCGCATTGAAGAACCCATCATTGAGGCTTTGATTTTGACCCCGGATCGCTACTTGGGACCGCTGCTTCAACTGCTTGATGATCGGCGCGGACAGCAGAAAAAGATGGAGTATATCTCTACCAATCGGGTTGTGCTGGATTATTTGATTCCGCTCAATGAAGTCGTTTTTGACTTTTATAGTCAGCTTAAATCGCTTTCCCAGGGATATGCTTCAATGGACTATGAGCTGGTCGGCTATCGGGAAGAACCTCTGGTCAAGCTTGATATTCTGGTCAATAATGAGGCAATTGATGCCCTGTCGGTCATTGTTCATAAAGATAAAGCCTATTATATCGGTCGGGCACTGGTGGATAAGCTGCGGCGGACAATCCCCCGTCAGCAGTTCGAAGTGATCATCCAGGCAGCGGTGGGAAAAAGAGTCATTGCCCGTGAGACCATCAAACCTTTTAGAAAGGATGTTCTGGCCAAGCTGTATGGCGGAGATTATACCAGGAAAATGAAGCTTCTCGAAAAACAGAAAGAGGGCAAGAAAAGAATGAAAAGAGTCGGGCGGGTTGATATTCCGCAGGAAGCCTTCCTGGCCATTCTGGAAGTCAAATAATCTTTTAAATCCTTAAGTCTTTTAGTTTATAATAATCAGCAGAATTTAAAGTCAGAAGGTGTAATTATGTGTTCTGACTGATGGCCGGTCAGAAATAAATTAAGGGGGAAAAGTGGAAGAAAAAAAGTTACAGGATTTTTTGAAACAGTCGGCAGAAATCCTGCAAGATTTTTTTCCAACCGATACTTTAGCTCTCATTCCACTTCTTTATTCAACTCTAATCTGGGCGGTAAAAAGAAAGGGAAATTTAGAAGCAGAAGTTTCCGGACTCAGACTCTGGCTCGAACCAGAAGTTGTGGATAACAAACCGGATGAATTTATCCTCGATTTTTTTGAAAAGCAACAGGCTCTCCAGGAAGCTTTTAAGGCGGAAATCAAGAGCCGTGATATGAAATCCCTCCGTCCGGCCTTTAGAGCTTTATATCCGGTAGTCGGGCTGGAAGAGCCTTTTCTTCAGAGCCTTTTTTCCGAGGAACTGGCCAGAGAAGACTTCCGCCTTATTGCTGATCAATTTGATTGGAAGTTGAAGCAGGCTCTGGAGGAGATAAAAGCTGCCGAAAAAAAGCCGGAGTTATGGAAGGCACTTAAAAAAATAGGAGAAAGTTTTATGAGTCTGGGCTGGGCCTGGTTGAGTGATGACGAACTCAGAGCCTGGCTTAAATCTATTCTTGGTATGGAGCGGCAGGGCGAGGAGGAAGAAGAATGAAGAGGCGGGGAATCGGTTTTGACCACGATCATACGACCCATAATCCAGGCTACAGAAGGCTGGCCGTCAGGGGTTTTTACCAGTATCCGGCCTTAATTTTCTTTTTAGCGGTTTTTTTGAGCAGCTGTGCCTCCTCACCGCTGTTAAAGGCCAGAACAGATTACCTTCAAGCCCAGGAGCTCGAGCGGTCGCTTCGTCAGGAGGAAGCTACAGCTTTCTATAAAAAGAGCAGGGAGGAAGCATCGGCCATCATCAATAAGAAGCCAACGGCCGAAGCTTACCTCCTGAAGGGATTGGCCGAGGTTAACTTGAATCTCTGGGCAGAAGCTGAAAATTCATTCCGGCTGGCGGCTGCCCTGGGTGAGGATAAAGCCCTGGCCTGGGCAGAAGAATTAAGACTTTATGGCCTGGCTCGCTCTTTTGAAGCTCAGGGCTGGACAGAGACTTCCAGCCGCCTGTATGACATTCTGGCCGATAAGGGGAAATATCAACCGGTGGTGAGAGCGGCGGTGGGTCAGCTGGTAGATCTCAAGCTTCAGGCTCGGGCAGAAACAGAGGCAAATTCTCCTGCTTCTCAAAAAGAGAAGAGCAAAACTCTGTCTGAGGCCCTGAAAATAGTCGAGCGGGCAGTTGAAAGCGAACCAGCCTGTGGTTATTATCATTATCTTTTAGCTCAGGTTCTGGCTCATCAGAAAGACTACAGGGAGAGTCTGGAAGAGTCAGTCATGGCTAAAGAATTAGGGTTACCATCAGAAAAAATTAATCGCGATAATGATCTTCAGATTGTTTTTTGTTATGAGCAACTGGCGAAAATCCTGTCCGGAGAGGAACTGACTGCTTTCCAGATCAGTTATAATAACTGGGTCAAAAAATGGAAGTGGCTGAACGAAACCACTCCCGCCTGGAAAAGGAGCTAAACATGCTGCCCACTATTACCTGGGAGAATGAGGCGGTGGTCATGATTGACCAGAGAAAATTGCCTCAAAAGGAAGTTTATCTGTCGTTAAAGTCGGTCGAGCAGGTAGCACAGGCCATTGAAGAAATGGTCATCAGGGGAGCACCGGCGATAGGGCTGGCAGCAGCCTATGGTCTGGCCCTGGCTATCTATCAGGTCAAAGACGAGAAAAACCTGGATAAAACTTTTGAGGCAGCCTATGAACGTCTCTATCGTACACGGCCCACAGCCCGCAATCTCTTCTGGGCGCTGGAAAGGATGAAAAAGGTTTTTACCAGGAATAGAAAAAACGGACTTGAAGCACTAAAAAATATTCTGCTGACTGAAGCCAGAAAGATGGATGAAGAAGACCTGGCTATAAATATGAAAATTGGCGAATATGGGCAGAAGCTCATTTCTGATGGTGATACGGTTCTGACCCACTGCAATGCCGGTGGACTGGCTACCGCCGGTTATGGTACGGCCCTGGGTGTTATCAGGTCAGCTGTAGCTCATGGCAAGAAAATAAAAGTCCTGGCCGATGAGACCAGGCCACTTCTCCAGGGAGCGCGTCTGACCTGCTGGGAACTTCAGCGAGAAGGAATCCCCGTGACTCTTATCACTGACAATATGGCCGGTTATCTGATGAGGAAAGGTGAAATCTCGCTGGCCGTGGTTGGAGCTGACCGAATTGCTCTCAATGGAGATACAGCTAATAAAATTGGCACCTATTCGGTGGCAATTCTGGCCAGAGAGCATCAGCTGCCTTTTTATGTGGCGGCACCGCTCAGCACCTTTGATTTTTCTCTTAAAACAGGGGAAAGCATTCCTATCGAGGAAAGACAGCCAGACGAAGTCAGAAAGATAGGTGGTAGATTGATTACTGTGGCTGATATCCCGGTTCGAAACCCGGCCTTTGATGTCACCCCGGCCAGGTTAATTTCGGGCATTATTACCGAGCGGGGGGTCCTCAGGCCGCCTTTCGGCCCGGCGATAAAAAAAGTTGCCGGGAAATGCGGGAAATAATAGCTAAAACTACAGCTGATGTTCACCGCTCCCGGAGCCACGACTGCTGATGAACAGGTGTTATTCGAGCTGCTGAAAGAGGTCATTAGTTTTGGAAGCGGGCTGGATAGAAAGAAGAAAACTGGCCAGGAAGGTTTATGTCAGAAAATAGATAAACAAGACAACAGCAGAAAATAGTATTAGCTTCGATCTTAAGCTAAAATATCACGGTCAATAAAGGCCTGGAGCGATGTCTTTTTCAGGAGAAATAAATGGTTGAAAAAATCGAGGCCAGGTGGCTGCTGGCCATTGAGACCTCATGTGACGAAACCTCAGCGGCGGTCCTTGATAGAGGACAGATCAAAAGCAATGTCATCTTATCTCAGGATGAGATTCATGCTCCTTATGGTGGGGTGGTGCCTGAACTTGCCTCCCGCCAGCATCTTAAATCCATTGATTATATCGTGAATGAAAGTCTGGAGAGAGCCGGGGTCAAGGTGCAGACTATAGATCTCTATGCCGTAACCCAGGGACCTGGCCTCATTGGTTCCCTGCTGGTCGGTCTGACTTTTGCCAAAGGACTGGCTTATTATTTTAACCGGCCGCTAATCGGTGTTGATCACCTTGAGGCTCATCTGGAAGCAGCCTTTATTGAAAATCCTGATATTGAGTTTCCAGCTCTGGCTTTGCTGGTGTCGGGCGGGCATACTTCGCTTTATTTTCTGGAAAAGCCGTTGTCTTATCGGCTGCTGGGCAAAACCAGAGACGATGCGGCCGGCGAATGCCTGGATAAAATCTCCAAATTTCTTGATCTGGGTTATCCAGGTGGGCCGGTTATAGAAAAGCTGGCCCGGGGTGGTAGCAGTCAGCGTTTCCATTTTTCAGTGCCGAAAATGAAGAAACCTGGCTATGACTTTAGCTTCTCCGGTCTGAAAACAGCTGCTCTGAAAGTAATCCGGGAAAATGGTTTAAAGCGCGATCACCCGGCGCTGAGCGACTTTCTGGCCAGCTTTGAGGAGATTGTGGTCAGGAGTCTGCTGGAAAAAGTCAGCCAGGCAATAATTGAATTTAAGCCGGTTGCTCTTATTCTCGGTGG
>JAKPCG010000190.1 GCA_029553365.1 Acidobacteriota bacterium
CCTGATGCTGGGCAGGCCGTGGACACGGCTCAAATGGCCGTCAGCCATCAGCTTGAGGTTATAATTCACCTGCCTCTTGAGGCTTTCAACGGCCAGACAGCAGGCAGCGGAGCCGACGGTTTGATTACCACCACCATGAGTCAGGAAGAAATCTGGGCGCGGCTCGAGGCCAGCTTGGAGCGGCTGCCGGTAGCCAGAGGGCTCAATAACCATATGGGCTCTAAAGGCACTGCCAGCCAGTACGTGATGGAAATAATCATGGAGTTTTTGAAGCAGAAAAACCTGTTTTTCATAGACAGTAAAACCAGCTCGAAATCAATCGCTTATGATTTAGCTCTGAAAAGGCAGGTACCGGCTGCTTCCCGGCAGGTCTTTTTAGATGCCGATGAAGATCGGGGCAAAATCAAGCAGCGGTTGTTCGAGCTATTCACCCTGGCCAGAAAAAATGGTCAGGCCCTGGGTATCGGTCATCCCTTTGAAGATACTCTCCGCGTCCTCAAAACCTATTTACCCGAGGCTAAAAATTACGGTGTCGAGCTGGCTACTTGCTCTCAACTCATCAAAAGGCAGCAAGAAATCCGTCAAAAAAACCCTGAGACCGATTGATTGGTTCCTCGGGCCATTTATAAAATTACTTATAGTCTGGCCTTTTTTGCTATACTATAAAGAGAAAATGATTCTGATCTGGAGGATAAATAAATGAAAAAGATAACAATATCAGTACTAATGCTGGCTACAGTAGCCACTCTTCTGTTTCTTCCAGCCTGCCAATCCATGTCAACAGAAGAACTCAAAAAATCGTTGGAAGTGGTTGATGTCGAGACCAAATGGGTTAGCAAGGAATATCGAGCCTGGCCCCCCAAGCTGGTAATCGTTCCGGTCATATCTTTTCGGGTTAAAAACATCAGTGATAAGCCCCTGAATTACATAAATTTTAATGCGATTTTCAGATTTCAGGGCGAGAGCAAAGATCTGGGCAGCAGCTTCCTGGCTGCTATCAGGAAAGAGCCAATTATGCCCGGACAGACCAGTCAGGTCATTACCCTTAAAAGCAATTACGGAGTCGAAGGTAAAACCATTCAATCATTTGAAAACAACCCTTATTGGAAAACGGTTGTTGTCAAGCTCTTTGCTCGCTCCAAAGGTTCAGATTATGTGCTTCTGGGGGAATACGAAGTCTCGAAGGTTATAGATTTTAAGCCTGACGAGGCAGTAACTCCGGTCACCGAACCGAGCGAACAAACCAAGAAATGATTGTAGTTATCCGATAAGATTAGTTGCTGGAAAGGACAAAGTTCATGGATGTTATTCTGCCGAAGCAGGTCTTTTTAACCAGGGGTCACGGCCAGCACCGCGAAAAACTGGTGAGCTTCGAACTGGCCTTGAGAGAAGCCGGCATCTCGCCCTTTAATCTGGTACGGGTTTCAAGCATCTTCCCCCCGCACTGTCAGCTGATCAGTCGGGCCAGTGGTTTGAAGCAGCTACGGGCTGGCCAGATCGTTTTCCTGGTCATGAGTGAGAATTCAACCGATGAAGCTCATCGGCTGATTTCTTCAGCTATTGGTCTCGCTATTCCGGAAGATCCTGACCAGTATGGCTACCTGGCCGAACATGAGGGCTTTGGAGAAACCGAAAAGGAAGCCAGCCTCCGGGCAGAAGAACTGGCAGCTGAAATGCTGGCCACCAAACTCGGACAGGACTATTCGCCTAAAAATTTTAAACGAGGGAAAAACAATTACTATAGTTTAAACGATCGCCTGACAGTTCAAACCAGGAGTCTATCTCAGATCGCCACTGGCTCCAAAGGTCTCTGGACAACAACTGTGGCGGCCGCTGTCCTGGTTACCTGAACCGATAAATATAAGCCTATCGGACTTATGAACAAATAGAAATCAACCACTGGCCTTAAATATTCAAAGGATTGGGCTTAACAATCTTGATAAAGCTTTCCTCTTTTAGCTTTTTAACAAATTCCTCTATCTTTTTTGACCTGATTTCATTAAATAGCTTATCTTCGATATCCTTTCTGGCTTCCTCAAAGGTCTGCTGATGGCTCTCCTTTTTCTCTTCCAGTTTAATCAAA
>JAKPCG010000018.1 GCA_029553365.1 Acidobacteriota bacterium
TCGGTTGGTTTTGGCCTTGGTTTTTCTATTGTTAAGGATCTTGGTGCCTCCGGTATCCCCGGGACGGTTGGTGCTTTTGGCTGGGGCGGTGCTTATTTTACCACTTACTGGGTGGATCCGGTTGAAAAGCTAACAGCTGTCTTTATGATTCAATTGTTGCCTGTTCCCTCTAACCTGAGTGATCTTCAGGATAAATTCCGGACTCTGGTTTACCAGTCGATTGTGACCAGCTTTGAGACTCGCTAAGTTTATGCCGGTTGAGCTGATAGTTTTAAAAAGTCGGGAAATCCGTCCGGGGGCTGGACTGGAAGGTGAATTTCGGGTCTGGCAGGAAGCGCGACCAGTTCTGACGCGGGCACAAGAAGATAGACAGTTAGATAAAAAAACAGCTGATTTTGCCGGTTTAACGAATTAAAAATTAAGGTAACCCGCAACAATAAGGCGTGTACGTTATGATTGGATTATAATAGCCAGGCAGGTGAAGGTTTATTCAATCGCATTGAACCTTTTGAACCTGAAAAATAAAAAAAGAATAAAAAAATAATTATCGTGATATTTTAAGAAATTATAAACAGAAAGAAGGAAGAAAAAATGGCTGATTCTGATGAAAAAGGAAAAGAATTTAAATCGGCGTCAGAAGAAAAGTTCTGGCAGCAGGTACGCCAGGAATTTATGCTTGATCCAGAGCAGGTTTTTTTTAATACGGGCACGCTGGGGGCGATGCCCCGGCGTGTTTTTAACCGGGTGGTTGACCACCTGCGTCTTTGCGCCGAAAAAATTGCCGAATGGGATTACTATGGCGCTGACTGGATTGCAGGTTACCAGCCCTGGAATGAAATAAGGGAAAAAGTTGCGCGTCTTATTAATTCTGAAGTGACCGAAGTTGCCCTGACCGAAAATGCCACCGCCGGCATGAATTATATTGCGAACGGTTTGGACCTTCAGCCTGGCGACGAGGTATTAGGAACCGACCAGGAGCACCCGGGTGGTGAGTGTGGCTGGAAGCTTAAAGCTAAACGGAGCGGCACTGTCTATCGTCAGCTTCCTTTAGGCAAGCCTATTTTATCCTCAGAGGAAGTTATCGAAACTTTTATCAGGGCCATCGGACCGAAGACCAGAGTTATAGCTATACCCCATATCATCACGGGTAGTGGTGCTGTTCTGCCGGTCAAAGAAATCTGCAGCGAGGCGGCCAGGCGCGGTGTCCTGACTGTTATAGACGGTGCTCAGACACCGGGGCAGATTAAAATCGATGTAAAAGAGCTTGGCTGTGATGCTTATTATGGTAGCCTTCACAAGTGGCTTTGCGCACCGGCTGGCAATGGTTTTCTTTATCTTAAAAAAGAAAAAGCCCCTCAGGTCTGGACGACACTGGCCAGCACCCAGTGGGATAATCATGAAGATGATGGCTTTCGCCTCAGCCAGCGTGGCACGGGTAATCTGTCGCTTCTTATGGGACTGGCTGAGGCGCTGGATTTTCATTTTGAGCTGGGGCCGGAGAGGGTTTACCAGCGCATTAAGTCACTCGGCGATTATCTGAGAACGAGACTCCGGGAAATTCCAGGAATAAAAATTTTTACGCCCCTTGTGTCTTCCCTGGCGGCCGGCATCACGGTTTATAATATCGAAGGTTTAAGCGGTGATTTTCTTCAGGACGAACTCTGGCGGCGGGGACGATTGCGGCCACGCTCGATGGGTGATGTCTATGGCGTACGCCAGTCAACCCATATTTATAATTCCTTTGAGGAAATTGACCGGACCATTTCGATTCTTAAAGAGCTGGCGGTGAGGTAATCTTTTTGCTCCGGTTTTGTTTTTTTATTCTATTTTTTTAGTTCCAGGCTTTCCTCGATTTCTTTAATTTTTGCCGTTAGCCTTTTAGCGCTGACGGGGAAAGCAGTTTTTATTTCCGGTGCAAAAACCGAGACTTTAAATTCTTCTATCATCCAGCGCAGCTCAAAGAGTTTATCTTCATTTTCGGGCGAAGCCTTTTTCCCGACGAGAGCTTTTAACCGCTCGTATTCAGATTCAAAAGGTTCAACCTGGGCTGCTTTGGCCCGGTCTTTATCGGCTGAGAAGCGAGCTCTCTCCACTCTTATGCCCAGCGCCCGCACCAGTCGCGGCAGCTCACGGAGAAAAGCCAGCGGATAAAGTTGAATAAAGTCTGCTGGCACCAGCCGCCCCAGCTCCCCTTTTAAACTTTCCGGCAGCGACGAACTTATCTTTGCCTTTTTCTGTTCCTCTTCTATGTTTTGAATCAATCTGATGGTCTTCTGATATTCTTGTAGAACCTCCTCTACGGCCATAAAGATCTCATGCCCCTTTTCAAAAAGTTCTTTAAGTGCTTTCTCTTCTAAAAAGAGGACAAAATCTTCTCGCTGCCGGAAGTCTTTCTGGAAAACTTCTTTTTTGACCCGGTTGACTATTTCCCCTTTGATTGCCGCTTCCCCTCTCCAGAAAAGTAAAAGCGGTTTGAGTTCCTCCGGCAGGGCATAGCTTCTTTTGATAAAATTTATGTCCTTTTCAAACTGCCTGCTTAACATGACTTCTATAGCCTGAAGATGGCTCTGTCTGGCTTCATTTTTGTTTTTAAATAACTTCAAGCTTATTTTCTGGTCTCTGATCGCAAAAGCGGGGTAGCCCTTCAAAAAATCATCAATGATTATTTCTTCGGGAATCTCGGTCAGGTCTTCGGGCCAGGAAGTCAAATCTTCTCTTTCCCACTTCTTTCTGGCTTCCTGCCAGCCAGGTGAATCCTCGGCCAGTGACTTTCTGGCTTTTTCATTTAACATCTGGCGAAGAAAAGTCAGATCACGGCCGGCCAGAATTTCCTGGCCGCTCTCGTTGATGACTGAAATCCTCATTTTTAAATAACGTGGGATCTCGAGACTCTTCCAGATTTCGGGAGGTACATCAAGTTTATAATGTTCTTTGAGCCGGGCGGAAAGGGCTTCATAAAAAGAAACACCGGCGGGCTTTAACTCTCTGACCAGACTCTCGGCAGTCTCGGCTAAAGGCTGTAAAGATTTTCGGTATTCCTTGGGCAAAGCCTTGAGTGTGGCCAGAACTTTTTCTCCCATGAGCCCCTGTATTGGCCAGGTTAGAAGAGCTTCCGGCACAGCGCTCAGCAGCTGACGCGGAATAAGAATGGTCACGCCGTCCTCTTCCTCGCCGGGAGCAAACCGATACCTCAACTCGTAGCTGTGGCCTAAAATTTTTATGTAATCAGGAAACTGGCTAACCAGCTCCTGGTCAGGTTGGCTCAGATACAGATTTTCTTCTTTGAAGCGGAGGAAATTGTCACTTCCAGCCCTTCTGATCAACTCGTCCAGAGCATCGAGGCGGTAAATTCCCTGAAGTCGGGCTGAATAAAAATCATAAAGATACTGCTCCGGTATGAGAATCTGTCGGGTGCGCAGTTTTTCTTCCAGCTGCCGGATCTTCTTTACCACCTGCTGGTTATATTCCAGAAAATCATAGGGGCGATTCACCTGGTTATTAAGCAAAGCTTCTTCGACAAAGAGGCGATGGGCAGCCTCCGGGTCCTGCTGGCCAAAGGGGACATCGCGGCCCTCGACAATATTCAGACTGAACAGACTGACCTTCTCTTTGGCCCGCACCTGGCCGCGCTCTTTATCCCAGTAAGGCGATTCGTAAGAATAATGGCAGAGATGGGGAGCCAGCTCTTCGGCCCAGGCGGGATTAACCCTGGCGGCCAGGCGCAGATAAAGCTGATTGGTTCGAACAAGCTCTGCCGCAACTACCCAGGCCGGTGATTTTTTGAAAAGGGCAGAGCCGGGCCAGAGCCTGGCTTCCTGATGTCGTGCCACCTGATAGAGATTTTTTTCTTTCTGAACGGCCAGATGTGAAATAAAGCCGCTCAGAATACACTGATGAATGGCCGTATAGCGATCAGCATCGGATAAGGGCTTTTTCCCGGCTTGAACCCCCAGCTTTTCCTCTTTTAGAACTTCCAGTATCTGGTCATGGAGAAAATGCCATTCCCGCAAGCGGTTATAAGAAAGGAAATAATCGCGGGCAAATTTTTTGAGAGCCGAAGTATCGGATAAGTCCGGACTGATGTTTTTCATGGCCTGCCAGATATTGAGCAGGGTAAGAAAGTCTGAGTCGGGGTGCTCGAAGACAGATTGGAGGCGGTCGGCATCGGCTGCCTTATCGAGAGGCCGCAGGCGCGGGTCGGGCAGGCTTAAAGCGGCGGCGATAATGGCTATTTCTTCCACCACTCCCCGCCGTCCGGCCTCGAGGAGCAGGCGCGCCAGCCGCGGGTCCAGCGGTAGCCTGGCCATCTGCCTGCCGAGCGGTGTCAGCTGCCAGCCGTTGTCCCCTTTGACGATAGCTCCGAGTTCAAACAGGGTCTGGTAGCCATCCCTGACGCTTCTGGCCGGTGGCGGATCAAGAAAAGGAAACCGGAGCGGA
>JAKPCG010000211.1 GCA_029553365.1 Acidobacteriota bacterium
AGTTAGAATCGACTGGCTGAGACACTGGGCAGGCAAACCCCCAAAGCCAATTTAAATTTATATTTATCTTTTCCCGGCTATGAATATATCGTGTTAAAACAGATGAAGCAAATTATTTTTCTGTTATTGCCTTTTTATTTCTTCTTCGTCTCTTTGACCGAAGAAATAGTTTTTGGTGAAGATTCATAGCTCTTGAGATAGACTTTACCACCCATTACGTCCATTTCTATCTGGGCATCTTCATAAAACCGGCCTTCGCCTTTCCCCTCTTTATTAAGATTCAGCTCAATGGCCATAAAATAGTTCCGCCCGACGCCCAGCTGGCTTCCCTGGGACCAGGGCTCGCGACGGAGGACCACTATGACCTTTTTCCCATTTTCCTCTTCCTGAGCCTGAGCCATATGGATGGTCAGATTATAACCACGGGCGTAAAGAAATCTGACCACACCCTTTTTAGTGGAATTGAAGAGTGAAAGAAAGGCATCAGATCCCGAGCTGGCCAGCACACGGTTGAATTCAATAATTTCCTCCGGAGTCGTCCAGCTTTCGATTTCTATCTGAATATCGACGGCTGCCGGCTCGACGGGTGCCTTTCCTGTCAGCATCCGACCGCGATAAACCTCTTTGGCCATGAGGGGCACGGTCAAAAAGGCCAGGATGATCGTTAAGCAGACCAGTGGCTGAATCTTGCCAATGCATTTGGTTGTCATTTTTATTTGCCCTCCTTCTCCTGGCTTATGTTCCTCTGCTATTCTGATTTTGCCAGACCGCCGTCATTTTCCCTGAATTTTTATCTTCCTATGGAAACGCCCGAAAGTCAACCTGAAAAAATGTCAGCCAATAGTATAAAAAAGGCAGCCCAAATCTCCTATTTTTAATCGGAAAGGCGATATCTGATTAATTTTATCCGGCCGGCCTCATCCACTTCATTCGACCAGAATGTACCCTGATAAAGTTTAGACCGGCTGAAGTTGGCCAGAGTTTCTTTATTTCCGATGAGCCGAACCTGGTCAATAAATTTCCCCTCGGCATCAAAAGCGTCAAGATAGATACCTTCTTCTTCTCTTTTAGGACGATAAGGCCAGACTAAGATGTTGCCATCAGAATCAACTTTGAGATGGGAAAAAGCTGGTTTTTCTGCCGGGAAGTCCGTGTTCTTAATAATGAAATCCGGGATCTGGCTTGTTCGCACACCGTCCACTGAGAAAGTAAGGCCTTCAAAGAATTCCTGTTTATCTTTCGCCGTAACCTTCACCGGCTTATAGGCATGTTTAAAAGAAAAAAGCTTTCCCCTGTCACTTGAGTAA
>JAKPCG010000219.1 GCA_029553365.1 Acidobacteriota bacterium
GATTCTTTCTCTCTTACCCAGTAAAGGCAGCCATTCATTATTCTGGCCAGAATACGGCTATTGGCAAAATATGGCCCGAGACTGACTGTTTTTACCAGGTCACCTTCAGGACTGATAATGTCATAAAGATATTCACCTTCCTTCTGTCCACGCTCAAAAGTCATGACCAAGAGATACCCGTTGTCATCAGTAAAGAAGGAATAAAAAGGCAGAACATGGTCAGGATAAGTCAGTCTAAAGCCCCACCGCGAAAGGGCCTCCAGCTCATTTTTCATTATCTTTTTATATTCATTAAAGCCGTTAGATTTTTTGAGCGGCCTTGAAATCCTTTTGATTAATTTCCCATTGAGGTCAAAACAAAGAAAGGTGTAGCCTCTTTCCGGGTAGCCTGAATAGATTCTGTCAGCGGAGAGATTGTAAATAATCTGATGGGGAGTAGCTTCTACTGATTTTTGAAGGAAAGGGTTGGCATAGCTCAGGCGATCAAGCTCCCCAATTTTTTTCAGCCCTGAATCATAATGGTTGAGACAAACCAGCCATTCTTTGACCTGAGCCCCAACGATTGATTCCAGACCTATAAAGTGCTGGCCCGGTAAAGGACATAAAGACCCGAGCTCTCCCTCATATCTTGTCTCACTGAGGAGCTCGCCAGCCGGGCTAAAGATGGCCATTTTTCTTGCCCCAGAGTCCTGAATAAAAATATTCCCCTCGCTGGTTAGAAATATTTCATAAGCATTGTCAATTTCGCCTGGGCCCTGTCCCTTCCTGGCAAAACTTCTTATCAGGTGTCCATTTTTATCAATGACAAAGACCTGATCCGACTGGCTTTTGCCATTGATGATATAGATGTTGCCGGCAGAATCAACCGCAAAATTATTGATATCAAAGAGGCCTCGATCAATTAATTCCTTATTTCCTGTATCAATCCTCAGCTTTTCCTCCAGGCGGAAAGATGAATAGATTTTTTTAACATCAGAGAGATTGTCCGCGGAGGCTATCAGTGGACTAAAGACAGGGCAGAAGAAAATAAAGAAAATTATAAGAAAAGTTTTCCCATAAGCGGATATCCTGCCAGGAGAAGATCTTTTTCGCTTCACAGCCACCCTCCTTTTCTGGCTAAAATGTCACTCCCTCGGTTCCTTTTTATCTTAAGAGACTCAAATCTGTCAAATTTCTCTTTTACGCTTGCCTCAAAACACCTTCCTCTTTTTGCCCGATCTTCATGAATTTTTATGCAAGCCGACCATTTGGAGCAGTTTACCTCTGGCCGTAAAACTGGACTTTCCTCAAGACAGCAAGCCCTGATCATTTTGGAAAGCCCAACTGAAAAGGAATAAAACCTGATCCCGGCTTAAAAATGAGGTAATTCTCTTCTCATATTCACTGGCGACCTACCCCGCCAGCGGCAGGCAGGGATTAATTTTTTTTAGCTAATGGTTGTCACTGCAGAGAACAAGCTTATCTTCACTGAGCCTGTAACAGCGGCTTTCCTTTTTCGACGGGCAGCAGAGCGGGTCGGTTTCTTTATGAGTCAGTAAATCGAGCCTGATTCTGGCCACCTTAGAGCCGGACCTGAGTGGAAAAACACCCTTGTTTTCTACCTGGAGTTTCTCAATTTTGACGCGGTCTCCAAGATAAATTGAATTGGTCTGAACAATGTCACGGCCCCGCGACAGCAGAGCTGTTATCTCATAAAATGTGCCACTGCCTCCGCTATTCTGAGCAAGAATAACCACGGCGTCCGGCTCATTATCTCCGTTCAGATCTTTAATGACAAAGGAATCAAGCCGGACCTGCTCATAATCGGGAGGACCTTTTTCATATTCACCGTCATTTAAGGTGACCATCTCATCTCCAAAGGATAAGTGATAAGAAAAATTTTTGACCTGCTTCTCAGTCAGTCCCTGGGCATCAGCCCCGCTGGTAATAACCAAAAGGCTCAGAATAAACACAGATAATATTAAATCTATTTTCCCCTTGCCCATGGTTGCCTCCCCTTCATTCATCCGGTCATTACTCGCAAGCTTTTTTGCCTAAAAAAAGCCTGAGCTAACCTTCATGAAATAATTTACCGTAGAAAGAGCGCAGCCGTGCACCCGGCGTCGACTGCTCATCCCCTGCGGACCTCGCTTCCCTGAGGCTCCGGTCAGGCTGACTGCCACACAAGAACCTGGCTGCTACCGTTGCTACCTTCCGGTCCTGGCGGGGTTAACAGCTGGCTCTTTGCGCAGGGCCCAAACCTTCATCGCCCGGAAAAGCGAGCCTGGCCAGAAGACTGACAGCCTTGGCCGGGAATTCAGCCCCACTGGAGCGGGTTGTGGGTACAGGGCACCGCTAGCTCCCCGCTTAGCACGGCTGCCTTAAAATTATAGCATAAAGTCTACAGGAAACCTGACCAGTGCTAACAAAAAAATTTCGCTTGACTATCAATTTTAATTGAGTTAAAAAATAAGCAAATAAAAAACGGGTTCTTCTAGAACCCAAGGAGGGCAAACATGGGCAAATTAAACACACTGGACTGGATTTGTCTCATTCTGGTCATCATTGGAGGTCTTAACTGGCTGCTGGTAGGTTTGTTCGAATTTAATTTAGTAGCAGGCATTTTTGGAGCCACGTCCACACTGTCCAAAATAGTTTACATTCTGGTTGGCCTCGCCACTCTTTATGTATTGATTCTGCTGGTGCCGAAGATGGGAAAAAGGGCAAAAGCGTAACCCCCCATCTGAATCAAACATTAGAAATTGTCGCTCTGGCCGGCTGAAGCTGGCTTTAAGGCTCTATTCTTGCTGCCAGGTTAAAGCTCAGTGAGATTGGACTAATGGTTTTGCCTGACAATAAGCCTTATAAGTTGTAGCTCGCACACAGGCAAAGCTTAATTCTGCAGCCAGTTAAAAACTTTCAGCCCCTTTAGGCTGAAGTGAACTTATTTTTATTTACATCCCTTCCGGGTAAAAGATAGCGTTCAACACAAACTTATAGGTACCATGAGACTGAGCGCGATGTTGAGCTCTGAAACCGACCAGAGCAATATGGCCCAGACCGCTTTTAACATCCACGACAGCTGCTTTCCGGCTAAGATATTCTTCACCCAGTAACCAGCCACTCAGCAAGATGTTATCTTCAGGATAATAAGCCACGACTTTTCTGTTCGTCTTGGAAGAAGTCGGGGCCCAGGTGTCAAGGGCCAGACTCTGATTGAAAAGAGCCGCTGCTTCTTCGCCCAGCCCATAGCCAAGGGGTGTGGTATTATCAACTTTGAGCCTCAGAATAGAGACGGGGCAGAAGAATTTGCTGCGGTCAACACCACTAAGCGAATTTCTGGCCGGAGCACCCAGCTCACTCATGGCCAGCTCGCTGGCCTGATTAAGAGTCACCAGTATTCCACCAGCCTCGACGAAAGCTTTCAGGGCATCAACTCCCTCCTGCCCGATGCCTCCTTCATATTCTGGCGGCATTTGACTGGCAAAGAAACGGGCAAATTCACCGCCGCGCGAAAAACGTCCGGTCTTAATGATCTCGGGATTCTCGCTGGCCAGAATAATGACATCGAAGCTGGCCTTGAGATCGACTTTTTTAGTTTTTGTGCTTTTAAAATCCTGGTTATGAAGAATAGTATAGGTGAAGCCTAAATCATCCAGCATATAACGCGTCCAGCCTTCATCGGCATTACCGCGCCACGACTGATAAATGGCAAGTCTGGGAAATTTAATGGGAGCTTTATCAATAGAGGATATATCAGGAAGAGATTCAATTTTAACTGGCCACTTTTCCAGAAGTCCGGCGAGAGTCCGACTGACAGCTGAAGAATTTTGGATCAAAAAAGCTCCAGCTGGTAGCTCCGCCTGTCCTACTTTAATTCCATTTTTTGCCCGCCACATTTCGACTTTATTTTTAAGCAAACCGAAGGCCACAGCATAAGAAGCATTAAGTCTGGGATCGAGCACCAGGTAAGCTGAATCAGGTATATTGGTCTTAGGATATTGAACTCTATCCACTTTATCTAGTGGCACTTCAAATGGTTTATCAACCTGGTCGCAGCGGACGCCCATCTGAAGAGGCAGTGTCCAGGCCGCATTATCATAAGGTGGAACGGGCGGGCCTCCCGGATACTGGCGCAGATCAGGATATTTTTGCCTTTCCAGGAGCGCCCAGGTATAAGCTTTATTGGGCTGGGCAACCAGAACAACAAAAGAACCAGCCGGATAAAACCGGCCATCGGCAATAAAATCCCTGGTAGCCTGATGCACTTCTACTCCGCCCAGCTGCAAAATTTCAATCATCCTGAGTGTGGTAAGATAGTCCGGTTGGTCTTTAGTGATGACAAAGGCATAGGGTTGATTTCTGTCCTTAACTTCGATACTTTGTTTGGACATCAAATAGGAGTTATAAAGAAAATCCTCCTTGTTCAGCCAGGCTGTCTTGACCAGGCTTTTCGACAGAACCAGTTCGTAGTCAACTATATCACGCAGACGCCACCAGCCACCGGGCCAGGGATCAAGGAAATCCATTCTTTTTTCAAAGTATTCCTTCGAAACTTCAGTAGGCTCAATGTAAATTGGCGTGGCCACTCTGACCGAGGCCGCCTCGCTCAACAGGCCGACAACATTATGCAGCCAGGAGGTATCATCACAGGAACCAATCCACCAGCCAGTGTAACTCCGACCGTTAACCACACCTTTATAGCCATGCTTCTGCAAATCATAGGCCATATTAACGCCGCAGAGATTGACGCTCCGCCAGAGCAAGGGCTGGATATTGGGCAGAGGGGGATCCATAAAGGGGGGAACAAAGAGGCGAGCGCCATTAGAGCCCATCTGATGTTCATCTATATGAATTTGAGGAAACCACTCATGGTAGAGCACGCGGGTGACCGCTCTGGTTTCGGCCAGATTCAGCATGAAGAAATCGCGGTTATCATCGTGGCCGGCATAATGATGGTAAAGCCAGGGCATATTGCTCCCTTCGTACTCTGTTCCGAGATACTTACGGTACCAATCGACAACCATCTGCTGGCCATCAGGATTGATAGAAGGACAGAGAAGCACAATAACATCATTGAGGGCTTCCTTTACATCGAAAAAGCCCTGACCGGTGATAAGATCATAAGCCAGCTCCATAGCCATTTGAGAGGCAGCTATTTCGGTCGAATGGATGTTGCAGGTAATAAGCAAAATGGCCTTGCCTTCTTTCGCCAATTGCCTGGCTTGGCCTGACGTGAGTCCGCGGGCCTCCTTTAATCGACGGGCAATTTGGCGGTAGCGATCGACGTTTTTAAGATTATCTTCACTGGAAATAACAGCCATGATCATGTCCTTACCCAGTGTGGTCTGGCCGATGTTGAGCACAGTCAGCCTGGGCGACTCTTTATCTAGTAGCTCAAAATAAGCTTTTATCTGATTGTAATCAGCTAATTTTCTATCCTCGCCAACTCTGAAACCCAGAAATTTATCAGGCGGCGTCTGAGCTGAAAGAAAAGATGGCATCATTGCTGTAAAAATTAATAAAGTTAAAACCAATACTGGCTTTAAAGGGCGAAAATCTCTATCAGGCATGACCTCCTCCTAACTTCGGATTAATAACTTTTTACTACTCCAGCCAGGGCAAGTCAACCAAAATGGGATCGGGCCAGCCGATATCTTTTATTATCATTTAGTTTTCAAACTCTTGGAAAATGCTGAAAACATCAAAACAACATTCATGCTTAATATTCCGGTCAGTCAATTAATGTTTTTCAGTGCTAGGGAAAGACTTAAAATCAGCAATGCAATCTTCTGCAGGCTAATCGGATCCGACAGGTCAAGCCTTCGGCTCCCTCTCTACCCTCTGCTCCCGGTTATAGAACACAGGCGAGAAACACATAAAGAAAAAATAAAAATGTCTAAGATTAAGATAAGATAAGAAGAGAAAGAAATATAAAAATGCTAATTGCTAAGGCCAAAGCGAAGGGGTATACAAAGCAATAAAGAGGGTAAAAATCAAAAGATACGACAATAATATTTATTAGCAGTTAATCAAAGCTCTTGGAATCAAAAGACAGAGAGATCTGCTTCTATATTTGCTAAGTTCTTGATAATTAAGATAATGCGCTGGCCCGACCCCATTAATCGCGGGAATTGCGGATGAGTATCATTCGCAGCAGCTGAATAGCTGCCATGGCGGTAGAAGCCACATAAGTCATAGCTGCCGCTTTAAGCACACTCCTTGCCCCATCGATCTCCTTGGCATTCAGAAAGCCTCTTTCCTGAAGAATGACCAGGGCCCGGTGGGAAGCATTAAATTCGACGGGCAGAGTGATTACGGTAAAAAGAACAGCTGCGCTGAAAAGCAGAATACCGATGTCCATGAGAATACTCGGGCCATGTCCGCTAAAAAGCAGGCCGATAAAAAAAAGTGGAAAGGCCAGGTTCGAGCCCAGACTGGCCACCGGGTAAATAAGATTCCTCAAAGCCAGAAAAGCATAGCCCTGAGCATGCTGGATAGCATGACCGGCTTCATGGGCAGCTACTCCCAGAGCGGCGATCGACGAACTATCATAAACATCTTCAGATAAACGAAGCACTCTGGCTTTCGGATCATAATGGTCAGTCAAATGGCCCCGGGTTTTTTCTATCCTGACTCCATTAGCCGGACTGTATTTTAAAATTTCACCGACCGCTTCAGCCGCGGTCAGTCTTGAAGAAGATACAACCTGGCTGAATCGGGAAAAGGTCGATTTAACCTTGTTCTGGGCATAAATAGCGAAAATAAAAACGGGTATCAGCAGCCAGATCGTGTAATCAAAATAGAACATTTCTTTTCCTCCACATTTTATATTTTACCTGAAAAATACCGGGCGGTAAATATACGCTGTTCAGGGATAATTAAAGTCTTCTTTTCAGATCAGGAATAAATATCCTCTCCCGGCCAGCCGTCTTATCCAGCCGGGTTGGACCCGACTGACAACTTCATCAAACCCGCCACTGCCCCAGTTCTTTTGACCGTGCTTCATCCAGATTTAATCTGGTAACTTACGGCTGCAATACCTTGATGGCCTCATCAATGTTAGACACATCCAGAACGACGGAAATGGTGTTGGCTACCTGGCTCAGCGTTCCATAGCAATATTCAACATTGATTCCCTCGTCACCGATTTTTGTCACCACCTCAGCTAAGGCCCCGGGCTTATTTTCCAGGTGAACAAGCAAAACATCACGGAGTTCAGTCGTATAATTCAGTTTGCTCAGGATTTTGATGGCTTTATTAAGATTCTTTACATAAATTTTGGCTGTATCCTGGAAAACGCCAATGGCTTCAACATTGATCTCATTTTCAGCCAGCTGGCTCAGCATCTCTCCCAGGACCGATGGCTTATTTTCCAGAATAACAAAGATTTCAGTAATTCTTTCAAATTCCATGGACGCCTCCCCTATCCCAGATTTTTGCCGCGATCATGGTCACGATAATCAAAAATCGCACTTATATCTATTTATTAGCTGATTAAAAAAGTTTTTTCAACTGATATTTTCAGCACCCAGGTCACTGCTTCCCCGGCTATTCACAGCCAGCAGTCTGTGATCCTTGCTCTTGATCTCTGTCAAAAGATTTTACCCGGGTTGAGGATACCCAGAGGATCAGCCGCCTGCTTGATTTTCTTCATGAGGTCAATCTGGCCAGCCTCCATGGTCAAAGGGAAATAATTCTTTTTATAAAGGCCAATGCCGTGCTCGCCCGAGATAACTCCGCCTCGTTCGGCCGCATCCTTGAATAATTCCTGCCTGGCCTTTTCCAGTTTATCTTTTATCTCCTCGACATTAATCGGCACCATCTGGCCATTCTCATATTTGGCTTTCATCAGATGGGTGTGGACATTGCCATCGCCGGCATGCCCGAAAACCGGCAGCCATAAGCCGTATTTTTGAGCTACTTCATGAATTTTCCTGACATGCCCGGCTATTTCCGAGCGGGGCACACTGGTATCCAGGATGTCAATCGTCTCTTTCTTTATGGCTTCATAAATCTCAGAGCGGATTTTCAAAACTTCATCCTGTTTAGCCGCCGTATCAGCTACAAAAACATCCAGGGCTCCATTTTCAAGCACAATATCAGCTATCTCGTCTGTCATTTTCCCCAGATCATCTTCCGAGCCAGCATCAACAATGATCATCAGGTGCATGTCTCCCGAATGAGTTGGCCAGTTCAAATTAAGATGTCGTTCACTGAGGCTGATCACATCCAGGCCAGCAAATTCGACCGCCATGGGCAGAATACCCCTATCAAAAATAAGCGGCACATTATCTATAGCCTGCTCAATGCTATTAAAAGGAATGACCATCGTCCGGAGAAAAGTCGGTTTGCTCATCACCTGAATAATGGCTCTGGTGATAACGCCGAGTGTGCCCTCAGAGCCAATAAACAAATTCACCAGGTTATAACCAGATGAATTTTTGATAAGCTTGCCGCCGGGATGGATGACCTGCCCATCGGCCAGGACGACTTCCAGCCCCCTGACATAATTGCGTATTCCGCCGTATTTTACCGCCCGGCTGCCGCCGGCGTTGGTGGCAATCATCCCGCCAAACATCGCTCCTTCATCTCCGGGATGAGGGGGAAAATAAAATCCGTGCGCTTCCACCTGCCGAATAAATTCGCCCAGGGTTAGCCCGCTCTCCACCACCGCTACCTGATTTTTCCGGTCAAGCTCTAAGAACTTATTCATCCTCTGGAGGCTCAACACCATGCCTCCATAAATCGGCACACAGCCCCCGGCCAGGCCGGTTCCACCACCGCGCGGCGTGACAGGCAGTTGGTACTCACTGGCCAGCTTTAAAACGGCCGAGACTTCTTCCACCTTCCCCGGCCTGACTACCGCTTCGGGCTGGCAGCCCTCCTGGCGGCAAACATACTCATCGTTAGCATAGACGCCGACTTCCTCCGGGGAAGTAATCACATTATTGTCGCCGACTATTGATTTCAGCTGACTGATGATTTCCTCATTGATTTTCCCAGACATGGCTGACCTGCCTTTTAAACAATAAAATAATTGCTTCAGACAGCAGTCGGATATACCGCTATTTTACACTTTTCAGATTCAGACCGAATAGCTTTTTCTAATCTTTACTATTCCTATCCAAATTATGTTCTTTAGGCTGAGTCCGGTCATCTGCCGCTTCGGAGTTCAGGTTAACAAAGACTTGACTGCAGCGGCTATAGCCTCAGCATCTATTCCATATTTAGCCATGAGTTCTTCCGGGCGTCCCGAACGAGGCAGCTCTCTTATACACAGATGCTTCCAGAGCTTTTTCTCAGGCAGGATGAGAGCCACGGCTGTGCCCAACCCGCCCTGTTCGAAATGATCTTCAGCCACCACCACCCGACCGCCTGTCTCACGGGCTGATTTGACAATGGTCTCTGCATCAAGAGGTTTAACCGAGTAAGCATCTATGACTCTTATCCTTATTCCTTCTTTTTCGAGAAATTCAGCTGCCCGGAGTGCTTCATGAACGGTAATGCCAGCGGCGATGACTGTGACTGCATCATGATCACTTTTCTTTACCACCTTTGATCCGCCAACCGGGAATTCCTCCTCAGGTGCATACAGAATTGGCGTGGCCGGCCTGGTTGTCCGGATATAGACCATTCCTTTTTGCCTGGCTGCTTCCTGAACGCATTTTTCGGTTGAAACACCATCAGAAGGATAAAGCACAGTACAACCCGGGATAGGCAGAAACATGGCTAAATCTTCCAGCCCCATCTGGGACGGCCCGTCCT
Organism: Acidobacteriota bacterium; assembly: GCA_029553365.1. Lineage (GTDB taxonomy): Bacteria > Acidobacteriota > Aminicenantia > Aminicenantales > Saccharicenantaceae > Saccharicenans. The sequence goes on from JAKPCG010000219.1 coordinate 9,748, forward strand.
CACCAATGCTGACACCAACATGAGAACCACACAGCTTGATATTAGAAAAAGAATAAGCAGCCATCCTGATCTGGTCATGAGCCCTGGTCAAAAAGGCGGCAAAAGTAGCGGCAAAAGGCAAAAAGCCTTTAGCCGCCAGCCCGATAGCCAGGCCAATC
>JAKPCG010000227.1 GCA_029553365.1 Acidobacteriota bacterium
TTACGGCCGCCGTTTACCGGGGCTTCGGTTCAGAGCTTCTCCTGCCGAAGCAGGATGACCCCTCCCCTTAACCTTCCGGCACCGGGCAGGCGTCAGACCCTATACATCGATTTTATGTCTTTGCAGAGTCCTGTGTTTTTATTAAACAGTCGCAAGAGCCATTTTTCTGCGGCCTCCTCGGGCTTTGTTTATACAACTACACCCTACTGAGGCACCCCTTCTCCCGAAGTTACGGGGTCAACTTGCCTAGTTCCTTAGAGAGGGCTCACACGTGCGCCTTAGGATTCTCTCCTCATCTACCTGTGTCGGTTTGCGGTACGGTCACCTGGACAACTCCTTAGAGGATTTTCTTGGCAGCGTGGAATCAGCGAGTTGACAAGACCGAAGCCCTGCTTCCCCGTTGTATTCGGAGTTAACGAGCTCCCGGATTTGCCTAGGAGCTCCTCCTACTTAACGGCCGTGCATTTCCAACCGCACGTACGCCTATCCTTCTGCGTCCCCCCATCGTACAAACGTTCTCCAGGTGGTGCAGGAATGTTGACCTGCTATCCATCGCTTACGCCTTTCGGCCTCAGCTTAGGGACCGACTAACCCTGGGCGGACTGACCTTCCCCAGGAAACCTTAGATTTTCGGCGCTGCTGGTTTCTACAGCAGTTATCGCTACTCGTGCCGGCAGAGTCTCTTCCGTGCGCTCCATGAGACCTCACGATCCCACTTCAATGCCCACGGAATGCTCCCCTACCAATCCCGACGAATCGGGAGTCCGCAGCTTCGGTAGCAAGCTTAGCCCCGTTACATTGTCGGCGCGGAAATACTTGACCAGTGAGCTGTTACGCTTTCTTTAAAGGATGGCTGCTTCTAAGCCAACCTCCTGGTTGTCTAAGCGTTTCCACATCCTTGCCCACTTAGCTTGCATTCTGGGACCTTAGCTGGCGGTCTGGGCTGTTTCCCTTTTGACTACGGACCTTAGTGCTCGCAGTCTTACTCCCGCGCAGTGGTTATAGGAATTCGAAGTTTGGTTGGATTCGGAAGGCCTTTCGGCCCCCTAGGCCATCCAGTGCTCTACCTCCTATACCATTCACGCGAGGCTAGCCCTAAAGCTATTTCGGGGAGAACGAGCTATCTCCGAGTTTGATTAGCCTTTCACCCCTACCCTCAGCTCATCCGAGCTGTTTTCAACCAACACCGGTTCGGACCTCCCTGCGGTGTTACCCGCAGTTCATCCTGGCCAAGGGTAGATCACCTCGGCTTCGCGTCTACTCCAAACGACTAATCGCCCTATTCGGACTCGCTTTCGCTACGGCTCCTCTCTTTTAAGAGATTAACCTCGCCGCTTAGAGTAACTAGCCGGCTCATTAAGCAAAAGGCACGCCGTCACCTCCTTGCGGAGGCTCCGACTGCTTGTAAGCACACAGTTTCAGGTTCTGTTTCACTCCCCTAACAGGGGTTCTTTTCACCTTTCCCTCACGGTACTTGTGCACTATCGGTCGCAGGTTAGTATTTAGCCTTGGAAGATGGTCCTCCCGAATTCCCACAGGATTCCACGTGTCCCGTGGTACTTGGGTGCCTGACCGAGAGAGACAATCTTTTCGCTTACAGGACTATCACCTTCTATGGTTACCCTTTCCATGGTATTCAGCTAAGATTGCCCTTTTTGACTCTCTGGCTCCTCCGGGCAGGAGCCAGGTCAGGTCCCTCGACCCCGCTTGCACAACGCGCCAGGGCTTTAACATGCAAACGGTTTGGGCTGTTCCCGTTTCGCTCGCCGCTACTCAGGGAATCGCGGTTGCTTTCACTTCCTCCGGGTACTGAGATGGTTCCCTTCCCCGGGTTCGCTTCCTCACCCTATGTATTCAGATGAGGATACCGCGGCTTCACCGCGGTGGGTTTCCCCATTCGGACATCTCCGGATCGAAGCCCGCTTAGCGGCTCCCCGGAGCTTATCGCAGCTTGCCACGTCCTTCATCGCCTACCTGCGCCAGGGCATCCCCTGTGTGCTCTTAGTAACTTGACCATAAAGTTTGGTCAAGGCAAAACTGCCGCTTTGTTAAATTTTCAAAGATCTAATCTATCGCTTCCCTCTAACCAGAGGGAACCAATTACACGTTATTGGCTTTGGTGGAGCTGACCGGGATCGAACCGGCGACCTCCGGCTTGCAAAACCGGCGCTCTCCCAGCTGAGCTACAGCCCCAAAAATTTTTCTGCCGAAAAATTTTTGAATGAGCCCGCGGAAAAGCTTCTCGCCGCTGAGCCCGGGCCTTCTTCACTCATTCCTTTGATAATGGTGGGCCTAAGTGGATTCGAACCACTGACCTCACGCTTATCAGGCGGGCGCTCTAACCCCTGAGCTATAGGCCCAATCTATTCTAGAGCCAACTTAATGGCCAGAGAGCTTTCGCTGATATAGATATATAAGAAAAGCGGAGCTTCCAGGACCTCCCTGATTTGTTGATCTCTTGAAAGGAGGTGATCCAGCCGCACGTTCCCGTACGGCTACCTTGTTACGACTTCACCCCAATCACCGACCTCGCCTTCGGCGCCTGCCTCCCTTGCGGGTTAGCTCAGCGACTTCGGGCGAGACCAGCTTTCGTGATGTGACGGGCGGTGTGTACAAGGCCCGAGAACGTATTCACCGCGGCGTAGCTGATCCGCGATTACTAGCGATTCCGACTTCATGCAGGCGAGTTGCAGCCTGCAATCCGAACTGAGGACGACTTTAGGGATTAGCTCTACCTTGCGGCCTTGCTTCCCTCTGTATCGCCCATTGTAGCACGTGTGTAGCCCTGGACATAAAGGCCATGCTGACTTGACGTCATCCCCGCCTTCCTCCCCGTTATCCGGGGCGGTCCCCTTAGAGTGCCCGGCATTACCCGCTGGCAACTAAGGGTAAGGGTTGCGCTCGTTGCGGGACTTAACCCAACATCTCACGACACGAGCTGACGACAGCCATGCAGCACCTCTACTGGCTCCCGGATTGCTCCGGGTCGTTACCCTTTCGGGCTTCTACCACCAGCAGTTCAAGCCCAGGTAAGGTTCTTCGCGTAGCGTCGAATTAAACCACATGCTCCACCGCTTGTGCGGGCCCCCGTCAATTCCTTTGAGTTTCAACCTTGCGATCGTACTCCCCAGGCGGGACACTTAACGCGTTAGCTACGACACTCCAGCAGAAATGCCGGAATATCCAGTGTCCATCGTTTACGGCTAGGACTACCGGGGTATCTAATCCCGTTTGCTCCCCTAGCTTTCGTGATTCAGCGTCAGGAGTAGTTTAGAGAGCCGCCTTCGCCTCAGGTGTTCCTCCCGATATCTACGCATTTCACCGCTCCACCGGGAATTCCACTCTCCTCAACTACCCTCAAGCCGAGCAGTTTCAAGAACAATTCCGAAGTTGAGCCTCGGGATTTCATCCTTGACTTGCCCGACCGCCTACTCACCCTTTACGCCCAGTAATTCCGAGCAACGCTTGCCCCCTACGTATTACCGCGGCTGCTGGCACGTAGTTAGCCGGGGCTTCCTCTGAAGGTACCGTCAGTCCCTTGCGGGATTTCGTCCCTTCTGACAGGAGTTTACAACCCGAAGGCCGTCATCCTCCACGCGGCGTCGCTGCGTCAGGGTTTCCCCCATTGCGCAAAATTCCCCACTGCTGCCTCCCGTAGGAGTCTGGACCGTGTCTCAGTTCCAGTGTGGCCGGACACCCTCTCAGGCCGGCTACCCGTCATAGCCTTGGTAGGCCATTACCCTGCCAACAAGCTGATAGGACGCAGGCTCCTCCTCGAGCGCCTTTTGGGCTTTGGTTTCATAACCATCGTTATGAAACGTTATGCGGCATTAGACCCCCTTTCGGAAGCTTATTCCCCACTCGAGGGTAGATTACCCACGTGTTACTCACCCGTTCGCCACTGGCCAGTGCTCCGCACTGGCCCCTTTCGGGGAAAGTCTCCTAAAACCCCTGCTTTAAAGCAATAACTTTAGCAGGTAGCCTTAGAGTAACAACCCCAGAAAGAGACTAGTGCGAAGCACTAGCCCGTTCGACTTGCATGTGTTAGGCACGCCGCCAGCGTTCACTCTGAGCCAGGATCAAACTCTCCAGTTATTTTGAACTCTTGCGAGTTCTTTACTTTTGAGTTTAGTCAAATAGGTCGATCGCTGGTTGCTCCGCTTTTTCTTTCAAAGAACTGTTTTCTTTCTATCCCGAGAAAGAAATTCCTTTTAGGCTTTTTTATTTTTTGTAATCAATGACGTTATGTCTATCGACCGCCAAAAGGCAAAACTAATATAAAACCAAAACGCCTGTTTGTCAAGTGCCCCCATAAAAAATATTTCTTACCATTTACAGGGTTAAATTTTGTTGTCCTTATCTTATTATTTTTCAATTATCTGGTCAACATTTGTTTACCTCCAAAATCGACTTGAGGCAAAAAACAGGTTAGGGAATTCAGGCTTTAACTGGCATGCCGATTGCAAATCTTAAATCGGCTTGATTGCTATAGGTCAATTTTAGGCATGCCAGATGATCGAAAGAAAAGGCAGGAAAAAGAAGCTAAGACTGAGGTCTCTACTGTCAATCCTTGAAGGTTCGAGCCTGCTGGAAGTGACCATAGCTATGGGTCTTGTTTTTTTCTTGCTGACCGGACTGGCTCAAATGCTGGCCTCTTCTCTTCTTATCAAGCAAAAAGCTGATTACCATCGCCTGGCCGCTGATATTATCTCTAATGAACTTGAGCAGCTAAAAGGCGCTGGCCTTGACACTCCTGAGCTTTCGCGCGGATTTCACCAGAAGCCAGTTGAAGAACCAAATTCAGGCCGAAGGTTTTTGCTGACCTGGGAAGTAATTGAGATCAGTAAAAATTTAAAAAAAATCTGCTTGAGCCTCTCTCCGGCCGACGTTAGCCAGAGGCTGCCTGAGGTTAGAGCTACGCTGTACTTTTCACACCATTTAAATTTTTAAAATCTAAGGTTTTATAGCGCTCGTAGACTTCTGTCATTGAAGGGACGCAGGATGATCATGGCTTTCATTCGGCAATGCAGAAACTATTTTCCCCTACCTGGCGCACACTGCCAGCAGCGGACTGCCCGGATCAGCTCTCATTTTGAAGGTTTTTCACTGCTCGAAAACCTGCTCAGCCTCACTCTGAGCTTATTTATTTTAGTCTCTGCTCTGGAAGTTATCACTCAGGTCAAAAAGGTTTATAACCGACTGCAGTCCCAGCAGGAAGCCTCTCTCGCAGCCAGTATTGCTCTGGAGAAAATCAGGGAAGATCTGGAGAAGGCCGGAACAGGTGTCAATGGGTGCCGGCCGTCTGTCGATCGGTGGCCAATAAAAGTCGAAAATTCACAGCTTACTTTGCTTTCGGGGGAACTCGAGATCAAGCTGGCCAGCGATGTCGAGGCTGGACAGAATTGGGCCTTGATCGTACCCTGGGCTGGATCTGGTTCAAAGCTCAGATCCGGACGGATAATACTGATTACCAGCCAGGGCCAGACCGACCTGGTAGAGATAGTTAACGTTTCAAATAACCTGGTGACACTTTCCCCGGCTTTTTCCAGCTCATTTCGACGAGCAGAGTCAATCGCCTACCTTCTAGAAGAGGTCGAGATTTATCTCGACTTAAAGCAATCCACTCTGAGAAGGAAAGTTAACAAAACTTCGGGACAGCCCCTATTGGAAGAGGTCTACGGTTTTCAACCCACTTATGCCCCTGAGATGAACCTGGCCTGGATAAAACTCCAAACCGGTTCGAAAAAGGAGAAAACTCATGAGCTTTTTTTCTATCCTAAAAATGCCTTTAAAAAATCATGACTCTGGTTCGGCTCTGGTGGTTTGTCTGCTGGTCATGGCCATATTCACTTCTCTTGGTCTGGGCTGGCTAACCAGCTCACAAATCTTTCTTCAGGTCGAAGGCAGTCGGAAATTAAACAGACTGACTCTCCTGGCAGCTGAAAATGGCCTTAAGGTCTCGCTGGAGTTGATAAACGAACATCTTCAGCAATCCTGTTCCGGGCAGGAAATAGATGAAGACGCCTTCCAGCGCCTCAGAGACCGCCTTCTATCAGACGAAACTCTGCTGGCCGGTTCTGATCTGGATAAAATAATAGAGGCGAAAGAAAGTTACGATGATTTTTCTCAAATGACCTGGCAGGTTTCTACCTCAATAGAGAATGCCGGGCTGGAAGATTTTGAGCAGTATCTTAGATCAACCTGCAGGTTAATTATAGATGCAACTGGTCGGGTGCAGGGTTTTACCGGGCAAAGGTCAGAGGAAGTTGTTGCTCTTTTAACCTTTTATACCGGTCACCTGCCCCTTGACCGGTTGTCCGCTGCCATAGAAGAGGAGGGAATTTCAGAAGAGAGCAAAGAAAAGATTAAACTGGTCTCATCAAAAGAAGTCGTTATTGGCAGTGACCTTCCTTTGACTTTAAGTAAGGGTACGATTCCCGATGATGCTCTGCCACTTATCTCCAGGGGACTTAGACTTTTTAAGCCAGATGGGTTGCCCAATTGGTTACTGCGTCAGGCTCTTGGCCTGCCTTCTGGTCCTGATCCTGTTCCGGACGGAGTCTACCTTATAAAAGACGACCTTGGGCCGGGCGGCATTTTTGTGCAAGGCAGCCTGGACGAGTTGTTACTGGGAATTCAGGCTGAGTGGCAAATTATCCAGTTTAAGCAGGAAGAAAAAATCTGGCAGGTAAAATTTAGCCCCGCTACTCGGGAAACAATCTTCATCTCTCCAGGCGGACTGGAAAATTTCAACTGGCTGTTAATTCCATTGGTGATGATCAATGGTCGGGTAGACAATCTGGCCTGTGGCCAGCCCGGCTTTGATGGCCTTCTAAGCCCGGCAGCTGAAGAAGACACTATAAGTATCCTGGCGGGTTGTCAACTCGCCATCGTCTCTTCTTCCAAAATCAATATCACCACCAATCTTAAGGCCCAGGGGCTGGAGTGGAAAGAAGGTATTCCTTATCTCCGTCAGAAAGACTCACCATTGATTATCTGGTCTACAGGCAAAGATTTTCAAACAGAGGAGCTGGTTGATGGCGGAATTAATATTTTCTCTAGAGAAAACGGTCCGTTGATCATAACTGGAAATTTGATAGCCGGTGGTGAAGGGCTAAGGGTTAATCACCCCGGGAAAGGAGAAGTGCAAATTGCCGGTGGCTTAGTCGCTACCAGACTGGAAGCCGGGAAAAACGAACTCACAGTTTTTACTGGCCTGCGAGACCAAAGCGGCCATGAAAACCCGGAGGCCTTTCATGTTTTATCCAATAAGGCACTCGTTTATCTCAGCGAGTTCAAAATTGTTGAATGGAGGTCAAAAAAATGAGCAGGACAATAAAGAACGAGCTTAAATTAAAAGCATCGGGCTATTCTCTGCTTGAAGCCGTTATTTCTATGTCTATAGTTCTGGCCATAGTCTTCATCGGTTCATCATTAAGACCTGATGCCAGAAAACACCAGCTACAGACAGCAGTTAATCAGATTTACTCCAGCTTGTCTCTGGCCAGGTTCAGAGCTATTCGTCAGCAGGTACCGGTGAAAGTCAGCTTCCACGAAAATTTCTGCGAACTGTCTGAATTTGACAGTCAGAAATCATTCTGGGTGGTAAGATCAAGGCGATTTTTAGAAGGCGTTGAAATAACGGCCAACAATGAACCAATTTTTTATCCTCAGGGAACAGTTTCCAATTTAGCCTCAATAAAAGTCAGCAACGATCGCGGTCTCTATCTTATAACCATAGCTATTACCGGGCGACTTAAAATCAGCCAGAGCGATTGATATCCAGCCTGAAAAACATTTAATATTTTTGTTGAATTAAGTTTTACTCTAATTTATAAGATTCTATGAGGAATTTCTCCTCCATAATTATTTGATAAGGAGGAAAGGCTATGCCCACCAGCTCAGCCAGAAAAAATTTAAGCACTTTGATTTGTTTTTTGTTTCTAATTTTATCTGTCAACCTGCTCATCGCGCAGGAGCCATACAGGTTACCGCCGAAAGAAATTGTTGATATACTCGATGCCCCTCCTCTCCCTATGATCAGTCTTGATCCGCAGAATAAGATAATGCTTCTCAGCTATTATCAATCGATGCCTTCTATCGCTCAGGTCAGTCAGCCCTTTCACCGGGTAGCGGGTCTGAGAATAACACCTCATAATAACAGCCGCCAGGTGCTACGTTTTTTTACTAAATTTGTTCTAAAAGATATCAAGACCGGCCAGGAAATTTCAGTCGACCTGCCAGAAGAAGCAGTTTATAGCTTGCCTGATTGGTCTCCTGATGGCCGATACCTGGCTTTAAAGAAATACCTGGATAACGGCCTCGAGCTGTGGCTGATAGAGTCTTCAACCGGCCGCGCCAGAAAGCTTTTTGGCCCATCCCTCAACGCTGTTTTGACCGATGGATATGTCTGGTGGCCAGACAGCCGCAGTCTTTTAATCACAATAAATCCAGCCAATCGCGGCCCGGAACCACAACCACCTCGCGTGCCCGTAGGGCCAAATATTCAGGAAACAGCGGGCAAGAAGGTAGCCGTGGCTACTTATCAGGATTTGCTGCGAACTCCATTTGATGAGCAAATATTCGAATATTTCTCTACTGTTCAGCTGGCCAGACTTGATATTCGTTCAGGGGAGCTCACCAATCTTGGTCAGCCTGGAATGTATGAAGGAGCCTCTCCTTCTCCCTCTGGTGAATTTATTCTAATTGATAAAATAAAACGCCCGTTTTCTTATAGTGTACCTTTCCGGTTATTCGGCCATACTGTAGAAGTTTGGGACAGCCAGGGTAATCTGATTAAAGTAATTGCCGACCTGCCGGTGGCCGAAGAGGTTCCGAGAAATGGGGTTCCGGTGGGCCCACGAGCCATAAGCTGGCAACCGCTAAAACCGGCAACTTTGATCTGGGTGGAGGCTCTTGATGACGGCGATCCGGAGAAGAGCGTTCCGGCCCGAGAAAAGCTGATGTTACTTGAAGCACCTTTTAGCCAGGAGGCGGCAGAAATCTTAAGGCTGCCAGAAAGATATCAGGGAATCGTCTGGTTGGGGAAACCAGGTCAGGGTCTCGTCTCTCAGTACGAATGGAAAAAACGCTGGCGGACAACTTACCTTTTCTCAACAGATCAGCCAGGGGCGCTACAAAAGATATTTGACCTGAGCACTCAGGATCAATACAACGACCCGGGCAGACCGGTAATGACTTCAACTCCGTCTGGAGACAGAGTGGCTGTTCAGGATGGCGATTATATCTATCTAAGGGGAGAAGGATCATCACCTGAGGGCGACCGTCCGTTTATTGATCGATTCAATCTTAAAAACGGCCGGGTGCAAAGGCTTTTCCAGTGCGAGCGTGGTGTTTATGAGACCTTTATTTCATTTTATGACAGGAGCAAAACAGAAATAATTACCTCTTTCGAGTCACCCACCACTCCTCCCAATTATTATCTGGTCAATCTCAAAACAAAAAAGAGAACCGCCCTAACCTCCTTTCCTGACCCCGCCCCCCGACTGACGGCAGCCAAGCGGCAGCTTATCAAATATAAGAGAAACGACGGCGTGGAGCTTTCAGGCTTTCTCTACCTTCCACCGGACTATAAGGAAGGACAGAAATTGCCCCTGGTCGTCTGGGCTTATCCTATGGAGTATAACGATCCAGCCACCGCTGGCCAGGTTAGAGGATCTCCCTACCGATTTACTTTTTACCGTGGGGCCAGCCAGCTTTTCTACTTAACCCAGGGCTACGCTGTTCTGGACAATGCTCAGATGCCGGTAGTGGGCGATCCCAAAACCATGAATGATACTTTCATCCCGCAGATTGTAGCCAATGCTCAAGCAGCCATAGATACTCTTGATCAGATGGGTCTTATCGACAGGAAAAGAGTCGGTGTTGGCGGTCATAGTTATGGTGCCTTTATGACGGCCAATCTGCTGGCTCACTCTGACCTTTTTGCCGCCGGCGTAGCCAGAAGTGGTGCCTATAACCGGACCCTGACTCCCTTCGGATTTCAGAATGAGAGAAGAACCCTGTGGGAAGCCCCTGAGCTTTACTGGAAAGTTTCGCCTTTTATGTATGCCCATAAGATAAACGAACCTCTTCTCCTCATCCATGGCGAAGCTGATAATAATTCGGGCACTTTTCCCATCCAATCCGAGAGAATGTTTGCCGCTATCAAGGGACTGGGAGGAACAGCCAGACTGGTCATGCTGCCCAATGAAAGCCACGGTTACTCGGCCAGGGAATCTGTGCTTCATGTTCTGGCCGAAATGATTGACTGGTTTGACCGGTATGTGAAGAAAAGATGACAGGCATTGGTGATGAAAACTTTTTCCACAATTCCTGTGAAAATCCCTGTGGAAATCTGGGGCCAGGGCAGGTTTATTGCTTTGAAAATAAACGGGTTCTGATAAACTGCACATTTTTTGTACACCGATGACCGGGGTCTTTCCCTGGGCATCAGAGTAGTGATAGGATAGAGATGGAAAGAACCAAGGAGGTAGTGTGAAAAAGAACTGGCTTAAGACTTCAATTTTTGTTTCGCTTTCGGTTTCACTCATGATTTGCGGGCTGGTCGCGGCTTTTTCCGTAACGGCAGCTCGTGGTCAGGTGACTGACATTAAGGTTGAAATCAAAGAGGTAGAGCCTTTTGTTTATTGCTCTTTGAGCCGAACCGGATCTTTTTCTGACATCGAGGCTGCCGTGGGAGAATTGCTGCAACAGATGCAGATTCAAAACGTCTTTCCCATGGGTTCAATGATTGGTATCTATCACGGCGATCCGACCTTATCAGACCCGGAAAAAATTCAGTGGGAAGTTGGTTTCCCGATTAATGATCAGGCGCTGGTTCAAGCCCCACTGCAAAAAAAACAATGGACCTTTACCAATGTAGCTGTCAGCCTTCATGAAGGGCCTTATGAAAAGACTGGAGAGACTATTCTGAAGATGCGACAGTGGCTGGAAGATAACGGCTATATTCAGAATGGACCGATTCTGGAGCGTTATCTAGATGCTGATCCGTCTTCAACTTCACCTGATCGTCTGAAAACAGAAATCTGGCTTCCCTGTAAAAAAGGGTGAAACACAGAAACTACAGAGAGCATGACCCTGGCATCCGACTTCAGCCTGCTCATTCCTCAAGGTTATAATCTTTTAACCGCTTTTGCCCGTAACAGGCTTTAACGCAAACACCGCAGATGAATTGACTGACCAGACCGGAGCGGCGGAATTCCTTTAACTGAGCATAACAACCAAGATGGTCAAATTGTTCCGGAGTTTCTTTTATCGCTCTAGCCGGACAGGCTAGCTTACAGCGGCGACATGGTCCGCAGCCAAAAGTAAGAGGTTGGTCAGTTTTAAGAGGAAAATTGGTCAGAACTGTCACCAGCCTGATGCGAGCACCAAAGACAGGATTGACCAGCAGATTATTTCTTCCCAGCCAACCCAAACCGGCTAATTGACCAATTTTTTTATGAGAAACATGAGCTTTTTGCTCATTCCAGTCTATGATCTGTGAGGCTGCTATGGGCAGGGCCAGAAAGCCACGGGCGGTAATTTCTGCCGCCAGCTGCAGAGCAGCCCGATCAAGGAAGTTATTAAGTTGGCGATAATGATGAAAATAAAGGGGAGTTGGAGCCCCCTCGACTTCCTCCAGAACAGAAAGCAAAACTTCCTTCCCAAGGGAAATAGCGACCGGATAGTGTTTGACGAGGGAAGAAGGTAGAAGAAAGCTCTCCCGGACAGGCAAAATGTCAGCCACACCGAATAGATTTAATCCGAGGACTTCAAGTGACAACTTCCTCAGAAGTTCATAATTTTCAGCAAAATTGTCCTTCTTGGTACCAGTAGTCATAGGTAAAAATTGTAGGGCGAGATGCCTAGAATGTCAAAAAGTTCGAATTACGCTGGCTGTTGACCGCTGGAGACTTTTAAAGTATAAATTCAATTTAAGGGAAGGACGGCTTCTCGCCGGCCCGGAAAAATTAATCAGGGAGAACCAAAGATGAGCGAAAAAACTCTGGCCATAATCAAGCCGGACGCTGTTAAAAAAAGAGTTATCGGTCGGATCATCCAGCGGATAGAAGACGAGGGATTTAATATTCTCGGCCTGAAGATGGTCCAATTAAGTTTGGAAGAGGCCAAAACTTTTTATGCCGTCCATAAAGATAAGCCATTTTATGACAGTCTAACCGAATTTATGTCATCTGGCCCGATTGTGGTTCTATTATTAGAGGGGGAAGAGGCTATCAAGCACTGGCGGGAGGTGATGGGAGCCACTAACCCAGCCGAAGCCAGGCCAGGTACTCTGCGGAGAGAATTCGGCTTTTCCCTAGAGAGAAATGCGGTTCATGGGTCGGACAGCCCTCAAACAGCCGAAGTTGAGATTAAATTCTTTTTTAACTAGCAGATAATAAAAAAGTTATTTACCTCTCGGGCAAAAAATTTTACTTGACAAACGCCAAAAATAATTTTATGTTTTTTCTGCGCCTTGGAGGAGAATGAAAAGCAGGGGGTATTGGACTCTTTCCTGCCCTCTATGTCTGTCATCCCACAGGGCTAATTTTAATGGATGGAGGATTTCACCATGCGTAAATCTTTAACCAAAGCTATCGCCATTCTGGTTTGTCTGGTTTTCACTATCAGTCTGGTTCCAGCTATGTATGCAGCCGAAAAAAAGGTTTCTAAGGACGACAGATTGCTTTTACAGAAGCCAATGAATCTGTTGGTTTCTCTGTTTCCTTTCCTGGGAAGCACTATGGGTAACAGCAGCAAGGCTATCAGCAATGGTAATGTACCCAGCAAAAAGAGCCTGAAGCCGACTGCTGAGATTCGTATTGGCACAATACCCGCCGGCGATCGAGACTAATTAAGAATCAGAATTTAAACTTTTTTATTTATTTCCACCCTTAGGGGTGAGAAAAAATTTTTTTTCTCACCCCTATTCTCCCCTCATTAAATGATTGACAAGAACAAAGATAAGGCTAATTTCTATTATCGAGGTGATTTCTATAGTGAAAAGCTCTATTCGAATAGTGATAGTCTTGTTCGTGGCTAGCCTATTAGCCTGCCCGATTTTTGCTCAGAATAATCCGGGCAAAATAAAATTTCCAGCTAATTTTGATCAACTCTTAACAGAAAGTCAGAATTATATCAGAGAGGGCCTTTACCACCAGGCTCAAAACAGCCTGACTCAAGTCTATAAGCTGGCCAGAACACCTCAGGAAAGAATGACTGCCGCCTTTAACCTGGCAGAAGTCGAGGCTAATCTTGGTGACGTCTCCAGGGCTTATGATTATTATAATCAAAGCCTGCAATTAGCCCTGGAAACTGGAGACAAAAAATTGGCTGATTTCTGCCAGAAATCTATGGAAATTATTAATTTATATAATGAAGCCAAAAAGCTAAGACAGGAAAATCACTCTGAAGAAGCAATAGCTATTTTTAATAAAACAATTTCTTATTGTGATGAAATCAAAAACGATATTCTTAAATGCAAGGCACTAAGACAGCAGAGTTATGCTTACCTTACCCTTAATAAATTGAATGAATTTTTAAAAAATAATTTGAAGGCTAATGAAATTGCTAAAAAGCTTAATAATATGGCCGAAGTTGTGATGACCTTTAATAACATAGGACATTATTATTCACTTATCGACAATATTAATCTCGCTATAGAAAATTTCGATAATGCTGTTCTTCTTTCAAATAGGGAAGATCTTCCGCCAGACGTTATATTTGTTTCCTATTATAATGTGGGG
>JAKPCG010000229.1 GCA_029553365.1 Acidobacteriota bacterium
GCAGCAAAAAGACTGACCAGATAGACTTTTTTCCCCAGGTCATCAAAACTCTTTTCCCACATCCTGGGGCAACCGCTGTCTGGTTTGACCTTTTTTAGACCCTGGGCAATGACCTCATCATTCAGGCCACAGGCCCTAAGGATAGTGAGGGCCAGGCGAATATTAGGTTCAAATTCTGGATAGGGGAGCTCGTCAATTAGCTGTTCACTGGATACTTCTTTTCTGGCAGGCCTGATTTTTACTCTCTTCCTTTCTGCTCCTTCTTTTAGCACTGGAAAAAGCTCCTCTTCAGGAATATAGACTGTCATCTTCCTCCGAAAAGCAGCGGTCAAGGCCAGGGCAATGTCCTCTTTACTCTCACCGAGTGCCTCGAGGTGGTCAGGCCTGATATTGCTGACTGCCAGTAATTCAGGTTGTAAAAGATAACGGCTTTCCGCCTGCAGGCACTCGGGCTGAATGCTCATCATTTCCGAGACCAGATAATCTACCTTTTGTTGGGCTGCTTCTCTGACCAGCTTTTTCTGCTCCAGAATGGATGGCTTGCCAGGCCGTTTTACCTCTTCTTCGTGCCCGTCAGGATAAATAATCACCGGCCTGGAACCCGTGGTTTTAGCCATTACCCGGAAGCCGGACTGCCTCAAACCGGCTGCTATCAGCCTGGTGATACTCGATTTCCCTCTGATACCGGTCACCGCCAGACGATGGGGAATCTTTCTAACCAGGCGATTATGGTGTAACGCTTCCAGACTAAGATAGACAAGAAAGAATAATAAAGACAGGAGAAGAATTTTATTCATCTGGTTTTGAGCCCGGTGCTTTCATTCTGGCTTTGAGTTTATAAAAATAAATCGTTGACCGCAACCAGGAAAACCGACCTGAAAAACAACGCAGACTGATATTTGAGCTTTTGACAGAGAAGCAAAAGAAGAAATAGAGGGGTGCTGCTTAGCACCCCTCTAATCAATTGAAGGAAGGGGGAATGGAAAGAAGGGCAAAGAAGGGCAAAAAGGAGGCATTTATAAATTTTTGGGTGCGCTCATCGCCTTGTCTGGAATAAAGGGAGGGAGAATTCGATTTACTTACTGGCCCATGTATCGTCAACTTCTCCCTCCCGCGTTGCACAACATAATTTATATCTGTAAAAATGAGAGAAGATGTCCTGGCTTTCTCTTTCAGTATTTTCAACTTAGCCATCTTCTTCATTCCACTATTATCTACAGCAATTTTTGTGCCAGATTTTTCTCGGGGGAATAGGAAAAATTTCTTTGTAGAATATAAAAAATATTACAAAGACAGTAAAAAACCTTTACAGCTACTTCTTGCCGCCGTAAAACCTCTATAAATTCAGGACGGGAGCAAAATTTTTAGAGCGAGCCAGAACCAGACTGCCCTGTTTGACGTTTAGATGCCTGGAAATTACCTCGCATTTGGCCTTAAGCAAGAAATAAAAAGGGCCGGTCAGCTGTTCCAAACACTCATAGTTGCCCTGACCTTTACTGATTATCAAGTCTGCCTGTTTCAAACTGGCGATGAAGGCTTGAGAGCATTGCTTGAGGACTGTCCCCGGGGCCTGACAGCCGGAAGAAACAACTCTGGCCACTTCTTCCAGACCTGATAGCCTGGCTTCCTCCACGGTGGCATCGTTGATGATGGGCCCTTCTCTCACTACATACATGACCTGACGGCCAATTTGCTCAATAAACAGCCGATCAAAAACTGTTTCTCCGGCATTATCACCGAGGAAAACTATTCGTGTTGCTTTTTTTAGATCAGACGCAAAAAGTTCATAATGATCTATGGCCAGCTCTTCCGTTTCCAGAAAGTCTTCTGCCCCTGTCCACTCCTCGACCTCACCCGCCCCGAAATCGATGATATTCCCGGCCAGAGAAAAAAGCAGAGCCCTCCTCAGTCTGTCCAGAGCCTCCAGGACCTTATTTTTTAATCGGGGATAAAGAGCAAGAGCCCTTCTTATATCCTGCCTTTTTGTCTCAAAATAAGGGTCATCTTTTCCAGTTTTAGCGGCCAGCCATTTATAGAGATCAGCTGAGATTTCTGGCGGTGTTCGCTCGAAATTGATTTCAGCCAGAAAACGGCAGGATTCACGGGTCAGACGGAGAGCCTCAGAACTGTCAACGTTCTGAATGGCCAGAACTCTTAAAACCTGAGAAAGATGACAGAGATAACATTCAGCCTCAGCCAGCATGCCCAGAGTTTAGCATTTTTTCCGCCGATCGTTAAGGCAGAAACAGGAAATCTGGCTGGCGTCATCCGCTTAAGATGAACCAAGCAGAAGGTCAATAGTGCCGGTCAGGGCTTTGAGGTCAAGGGGTTTGGTAAAAAGATAATCAATTTTTAACTTTTGAATTTCCTCCGGCTTGATCTGGTCAGGATAAGCAGAAATAAGAACTGCCTTGCCTTCGTAGTCGACTTGACGGAAATCCCGGATCAGATCCAGACCATTTTTGCCCGGCAGCCGGAAATCAGCGATTATAAGGTCTATATCAGCCTTTTTAAATTCAGTCAGGGCTTCGGCCGCATCTCTGGCTAAATAAACATCGTACCTGGAGGCCAGAAGCAAAAAGAATGTCTTGCGGATGGATTCATCATCGTCAACAACAACAATTCTCTTTTTAGACATAATGACTCTCTTTTTTTACTGCCGATTTTGTGCCAGGCCGAAAACGGCTTATTGAAGGGAGTCTTAACAGATAGAAACGCCCGTCTTAACCAGGAGAGAACCGTCAATTTATTTTACAAGTAGTCTAATCGGATGTATCAATTCTTAAATCGTAATCCTTTATCTTTTTATCAAGAGTTGGTCTGGAAATGTCGAGAATCTGGCTGGCTCGACTCTTGCTCCCCCGGGTTGCCTCCAGTACGTGCTGGATATACCTTTTCTCTATCTCCCACAGGGGAACCAGTTCCCGGGTAAAGGGTGACTGGTCTTCGGCTTGAGCTGGCTGAGAAGGTTCCAGCGGCAAATATTCCTTCAAAATAACATCGCCTTTGGCCAGGATAACCGCTCTGATCAAAGCATTTTCCAGCTCACGAACATTACCTTTCCAGGGCTGATTAACCAGATAATCCATAACTTCTGGTGGCACCTTTCTGACATTTTTCTTCAGATCCCGATTAATTTTTTCTAAAAGGTAGGCTACCAGATCAGGTATGTCCTCTCTCCTTTCTCTAAGAGGCGGTATATTAATTTCGACCACTTTGAGCCGGTAATAAAGATCTTCTCTGAACTTGCCTTGAGCAACCAGTTCTTTGAGATTTTGATTGGTGGCGGCAATAATTCTGGCCTCGGTCTTAAGTACCCTTTCACCACCGACCTTCATAAAATCCCTGCTTTCAATCACCCGCAGAAGTTTGGATTGCAAACCAGGCGAGATATCTCCAATTTCATCCAGAAATAAAGTACCTTTACCGGCTATTTCAAATTTCCCTCTGGTCTCACTAACAGCGTCAGTAAAAGCTCCGCGGACATGGCCGAAAAGCTCGGATTCAAGTAAAGTGTCAGAAATGGCCGAACAGTTGATAACAATGAAAGGTTCATCCCGGAATGGGCCATTGTAGTGAATGGCCTTGGCTACCAGTTCTTTGCCAGTGCCGCTCTCTCCTTGAATCAGAATGTTAGTTCTGGTATTGGCTACCAACCCGATCATTTTAAAAACTTCCCTCATCTGTGGAGAGCGTCCTATGATGTTATCTATTTGATATTCTTTCTGCTTCTCTTCCAGCAGATAACTGACCTTATCTTCCAGCGCTTTCATCTGAAGAGCTTTATCTATGGTTAGATCCAGTTCCAGATTGTCCAGAGGCTTAACCAGATATTCAAAGGCACCGGCTTTAACCGCTTCCACGGTTGTCTTCATGTCGTCAAAAGCGGTCATAATGATAACAGTAGCCGCTTTGTTTTCAGCCTTGACCTGCCTTAAAACGTCCAGGCCATTAATGTCTGGGAGCTTAACATCGAGTAGAGCCAGATCTGGTTGAAATTCCCGGAAAAGGGCCAGTCCTTCCTCTCCATTTTCAGCTCCCCTGACTTCAAAGCCTCGCTTCTTAAGATGAGAAATCAGTGTCCGGCTAACCAGACTATCATCCTCTATGACCAGAACTTTAGTCATATTTTTTTCTCCTTATCCTGAGTTTCGCAGGGAATTCTGATTAAAAAGCAGCTACCTGGTCCTTCCTTTCTGACTACCCTGATTGTTCCTCCATGCTGTTCGACAATCCGGCGGGCAATAGCCAGACCCAGTCCTGCACCTGAGCCTTTGGTCGTAAAGAAAGGCTCGAAGATATTTTCCCAGTCCTTTTCAGGAATGCCGCTACCCGTATCGCAGATTCTAATCTCAAAATATGATTTTTCTCCTTCGGGCTGGAAGGACAGCGAAATCTCAATCTCACCATCTTCCCCCACGGCTTCATAGGCATTGCGAAGAATATTCACAAATACCTGACGCAGTTTATCGCCATCGACCAGAGCCGGGGGCAAACCTGGCTGATAATTCTTTTTAATCTGTATGTGCTTTTCAGTCAGTGAAGGTTGCAGCATTTTTAATGAGCCCTCAATGATTTGATCCAGGTCGAAGTAGTCCAGCTGCAAAACCGAAATCCGGGTAAAACTCAGCAGTTCTTTGATAAATTTCTCTATCTGATCAATTCCTTCTTGGGCAATCGACAGATGCTCTTTTTCCAGCTCACCCAGCTGATCATTATCAGCCAGTTTCTGAATATTTAACTTGACTGAAGTTAAAGGGTTGCGAATTTCATGGGCAATAGTTGCTGATAATCTACCAATCGAAGCTAATTTTTCGGCCTGAACCAGCTTTTTATTAGCTTCCTCCATCTGCTCTCTGGCCGCATTCAATTCTTCTGTCATGCGATTAAAACTCTCGGTGAGAACGCCAATCTCATCAGAAGAAATGAGTGGAATGTGGTAAGTAAAATCACCCCGGGAGATTCTTCTGGTGCCTTCCAGTAAATTCTGAATGGGCCTGGTCAGCCGCTTGACCAGAAAATTGATTCCGGTAATGGTCAGCAGCAAAGCCAGAAGGCCCAGGCCAAAAAGTGTCAGCCTCGATTGATTGATTCGTTTTTTGACATCGTCCAGTTTCAGACCTATTTTGACTGAGCCCCATTTAACATCCGAGCCAGCCGCATAAATTGGAATCTCAATCTGCAGGACTTCATAACTTTCCTGGCCATTGGTCAGGTTTATATTCTCATAGAAGATTGTCTCTGGCGGTACATCACCGACACATCTGGTCTCATTGATTATTTCCATATTACCGGCGATACTATCACTAACCACTACTGGCCGCCCGCTGCGGTCATAAAAAATCACATAGGCCAGATCATCCCTGATCAGACCGGCAATATTTTCATCTATTGACTCGAGCTCCCACAGGGCAAAATGCCTGGCATTCATGCCGGCAATGTAGCGGACCATCAGCAAGCCACGATTTCTTTTCTCTTCATAAATGAACCTGGCTTCCCGATTCTGAATAACGGCCAGAACACCGATGATTAAGAAGGCCAATATGACCGAAACCCAGAAGACCAGCTGGACATAAATGGATATTCTGAACTTCGGGTTCAACTTCATTGGTCTATCCAGGCGTCCTTCAGATTTAGATAAAAGACTCCAGCTGGCTGCGGTCTTAAATTTTTTATATAGGGCTGATAGGCGGCCCGCTGTTTGAAATAATAAAGTGGAACAGCTGGCACCTCATTTTTCAACAATTCTTCCATCTGCCTGAAAAGCTTTACCCGCCTCTCGAGGGGGCCAGTGTTACGTTGTTCTTCCAGCCAGGCATCAAGCTGTTCATGTTTATAATGGAAACAATTCAAATTGAGATAGGATTTGGAATGGAAAAGAGGATAAAGCAAGAATTCAGGATCGGGCACAGGAATTGACCAATCAAAATAGACCAGATAGGGAGTTCGCTCATTTTTTATCTCACCCAGAGACTTTATCAGCTTGAGTTGTAAATCAATCCCGGCCGGACGTAACTCATCTTTAAGTTCGCGATAGAGCTTTTCTGCCAGCTCCTTAAGGGAAAACTCAAAGTAAAGACTGACCGGTAGGGCTTGACCCGGGCCGCCCAGTCCATGAGCGGCCAGTCTCTCAGCAATCCGCCCGAAACTCAGCTCTTCCGACGGTGAAGAAGGGAAAAACCCCGGAAGATAAGGGGGAATGTAATTATCCATAACCTGAGCAAAATAGACAGGAGAAGAAACAAGGCCAGCCAGCTTGCTTTTTTCAATCAGGCGGCTGATAAGATTTCTGACCTCCGGGTCGTCAAAAGGCCTCAGGTGACAGCTAAAAAACAAATAACTCATTTGAAGAGAGTTGCTCTCGACAATCTGATATCTGTTTCTGGAAATCCGATAGGAAATATAAGGGACAATTTGAACCTCATCCCGGAAAAAACCCTCCAGCAAAAAATAAGGGCTAACTTCTACCCGGTTAATGTAGGCCTTCCGGCCATAGTAACGGTCATTTCTGGCCAGACTTAGGCCGATGATATCCAGTTTTTGATTCCTCAACCAGTAATCAAATTTGAAGGGGCCAGCTCCAATTGGCCGGTTAAAGAATTTCTTTTTGTCTCTTTCTACCAGGGAAGCAGGCAAAATTTTGGCGAAATTCGAGGCCAGAAAATAAAGATTGGCTACACTGGAATACTTCCAGTCAATCTCAATGGTCTTATCATCTATGATTTTTATTCCGGTAACTTCACTGGCCTGGCCCTGCCAGAACTCTTCCCCGCCTTCAATTCTCTGAGCGAACAGGTAAAAATTGGGATTGTTTTTCAGCCGGAAAAGCCTTTCCAGAGAAAATTTGACATCAGCAGCTGTCACTGGCTGGCCATTATGAAAATCCGCCTTGCTGCGGAGATAGAAAACGGTCTTTCGTCCTCCGTTATCGATTACCCAGTACTCCGCCAGCCCGGAGGCTATCTCCAGATTGCGGTCAAGTTTTAAGAGCCCTTCATACAGATTTTCGATAACCAGCGGATAGCCATTGCCGGCCGGATCAAGGTCGGTATTAAGAGTCTGGCCGTAGGCTTTAATCTTTAAGACACCGCCGGTTTTGGGCGGGGTGGTCTTCTCCTGGCCAATAACTTTCTCCAGATTTTGGCCTGGAAAAAACAGAAACAAAATGGTCAGCAGGGCAAAAAGGCAGCCCCGCTGCTTTTTAGCCAAAATATTCATTACTAATAAATAATAGCTTAATCGAAGCCGAAAATCACCCCTGGCCCTGATTCAATCGTCTGGCGGCCTCTTTGACCTGATTAAAAACGCGGAAAAAATTCTGCCCCCAGATTTTAGCCAGGTCTGCCTCTGAATAGCCTCTCTTCATTAATTCCACAGTCACATTTATCATCTGGCTGACATCATTACAACCAACAACTCCGCCGCCTCCATCAAAATCTGTTCCTATTCCGACATAATCAACGCCAACCAGCTTGACCACATGGTCAATGTGATCTACCAGATCTTGAAGTGTAGCCAGTTCAACCGGGTATTTTCTGTTTAATTCCTGCATTTCAGCCATAATTTTTTCTCTTTGAGCTTCATCCTTGATATCTCTCCAGTTTCCGTACCTGGCTCTAAATTCTTCGAAGGCCTTATCTCTTTCAGGATTAGGTCTGGGTTTTTTAACGTAGCTCGAAAGGAAACAGATCTGGACAACTCCGCCTTTAGCCGCCAGAGCCTTAATCATCTCATCGCTGAGGTTCCGGGGATGGTCACAGACAGCCCGGGCACAGGAGTGAGAAGCAATTATCGGCGCCTGGCTGCAGGCCAGAACATCCCAGAAGCTGCGGTCAGAAGCATGAGAAATGTCAATGATCATACCTTGCCGGTTACATTCAGCTACCACCTGGCGGCCAAACTGACTCAAGCCCCTGTCTTCAGGGTCATCCCGGTCGGTTGATGAATCACAAATATCATTATCAGACGTATGGCACAGGGTGATATAGCGCGCTCCCTGCTCATAAAAATATTTGATCAAGCTCAAATCCTGACCGATAGCATAACCATTCTCAATGCCGAGGAAGGCGGTCAGTTTTCCCTGTTTTTTGAATCGATAGGCCTCTTCCGGACTGAAAGCCAGCCCGATGAGCTGGCTGTTGGCTTTTACCATATTTTTTACCGCTTCGATCAAGCTGTCAGCCGTCTGCTGCGCCGCCCGATAACCTTCAGCTGTTCTTGGTCCCTGACCGACAAAAGCAGCAAAAAACTCGGCGTCCAGACCTCCTTCCTTCATTCGGGGCAGATCGATTTTACTGCTACGAGGAGAATCAGAGTCATGCCGTTCAGCCGGATTCCAGTTCCCCCGGACCAGTCTCATGGCCGTGTCGCAGTGGGTATCAAGCGTTAAAATTCTCTGGTGGATGGCTCTGGCCCGCTCGAGAAGTTCCCGTTCATTGAGCGGAACAGACTCCTGGTTTTCAGCCGGCAAGTTAAAAGATAACATGATTACCATAACTCCCAGCCAGGCTAACCTTCTTGTGGTCATTATTATGTCCTTTCATTTCTTAATATCGTTTTTTGGAAATATACCCCGGTCTGGCCAGAGAGAGCTATCACCTCTTTTCCAAAAGATAATAGACAGCCGGCTGACCGGAGCTGGCCTTAAGAAAATCAACTACCTTATAACCCTGCTGAAAATAATGCAAAAAGACATCCCGACTTTTAAGCCGCCAGTCAACAGGAATATTTCTGATCTCATCCGGACCATCAGCCGTTGCCCTCAGAAGTTGGTAAAAATCAACAGGCACTTCTACGAGTATCTGTTCCTCGCTTAAGTCCAGCCTGACCCTTCGGACCAGCTGAAGTTCAAGTTCAGACCGAGCAGTTTTAATAGTTTTCCATTCACTCTCCAGAGCCTTTGGCCGCTGGCTAAGAAGGTGTTCAATTTTTTCCTCAGGAACTAAGGGCTGATGTTCAAGCAACAAATCCCAGGCAGTAAAAAAACGATCAGAGGGTACATCCTGCCGATTGAGACGTCCACCATACTCACCATAAGGAGCCAGGCGATATTCGAGAACCTTCATACCAAATTGCCTGATATTCCGGTAGGCATTAACCGCTGTCAGCGGATCATAAGTGCAGACTACCAGATTAACACGGAAAACAGTCAGCAGGATTTCTTTCTGAAACTCTTTGATCTTGATTCCAAGACCAAAATTAAGCGAGTCCGGTCTGACTCCCAGAAACTGAGAATAAAACCAGAGATTATCGCCGGTCACAAAACCAAGGCTTTTATCCCTGAGGCCAACAAAACCATAGCTAAAGCCAACCAGATGAGGCTCATCAAAAATAAACTGGCCATTATCATCTGACTCAAAAGCACCGATAAATAAACTGCTGCCTTCATGCAAAAAATTCTCACAAAGTAGATTCCGGCTGCCAGAGAGATGGTCATCAGCAAAATCCCAGATAATCTGGCGCAGATTCTCGTATTTCTCATAATCGGCAGCCCGGCTGGAATCTTCAACCCGAAGCAGAAACTTTTTATCGCCGCGGACAATCAATTTTTCAGGTAATTTAATCATATTGTTAGAATTTTACCATTCTGCAGCAGAGATGTTAAAGCTAAATTCGTCATCTCTCAAAACCTTCTGGTTAGAAACACCACTTTTTTATGAAAAAATCTGATTTCAGAATCTGAGGTTGGTTAGCGAGCCAGCCCGGCCTGTCCGGGTGAAAAAGCCAACCCCTGTTTATCAATTAAAGAAAATTTGTTAAGATTTAAAGCTTGATAAGCAGACTGAGCAGATTACGGGCCGGAGGCTAAAGCTTTTAAATTATGACTTCTATTGACATTATTGTTGTTTTCAGATTCAAGCTTAAGAGGTCTGATGTCTGATCTTGATTTTCTAACCCAATTACCCCTGAAAAAGACCAGGAGAGCTAAACGGGCCAGGATCACTATTTTTTCCCTGGAAATTATTTTGATCGTTGGCCTGATGGTCATCTGGATAACCTCGAGTTCAATCAGACAGAATAAAAGTCTCTGGGTTCTCTTTTTTTATTGCTTCCCGTCGGAGTTTTTAATTTCCTTTGTGCCCCACGAGCCAGTTATACTTTTTTTCAGCAAATATTACAGCGCCCTGACAGTAACCTTAGTTTCTCTGGCCGGTACTGTTCTGGCTGAAGCTCTTAACTATTCAACTCTCAAACTGGTAGAAGAGTTCAAGCTATTATCCAAAGCCAAGAAAAGCGCGTTCGTGGAAAAGCTGATCAACGCTTTTGGCCGCCAGCCATATCTGGCTCTCTGGGTGGCTGCTTTTTTGCCGGTTCCATTTTACCCTTTCCGTTTTTTAACGGTTATGACCAATCTGCCACTGGTTGGTTACCTGGCAGTGATTGTTACTGCCCGTTTTCCAAAATTTTTGATTCTGGCTCTGATTGGACGGGTGCTGAAGATACCGGATTTGATTATCGTCGCCTTCTTCTTAACCCTGATTCTGGCCGGCTATCTGCCCAGCGTCAGGTTTGATAAAAAGAGAAAAAAGGCCAGAGTCCGCTCTGAACAATCATCCCTGGCGATAAAACCAGAGCAGGAAGAAAAGGCTGCGGCCAGTTCGAGACCGGGTTTTTGACAGAAGGTTCAGGCCATGATATAAAATTCAGCTATCACATAAAATTGAAATATATCGCGACTAACAGATAGCAGATAATGGAAAATAAGAATCAGCCAGATAAAAAGATAGTTTGCATTATCAATCCAGCTGCTGCCAACCGACGGTGGACCAGACGCCGGCGTCTGCGTTCCAAATTGATTGAAAGCCTACCCGGAAAATGCCTGGATGCACCCCGCAGCAAAGAAGAAACGGTGGCCATGTCCAGAGCAGCCTGTGAGGAAGCTGATCTGATTGTAGCGGTAGGCGGTGACGGTACCATTGCTGACGTCCTTCAAGGAATTTTTCAGAGTCCACGCCGATCAGAGATAACTTTTGGTGTTATTCCATTTGGCAGCGGGAATGCCTTTCGTAAGTCACTGGGGATTCCCCGTCAGCCATTTAAAGCTATTAAATATTTACTGGAAGGCGATGTTCTGACGGTCGATCTGATTCAAATAGAGGATCGGGTGGCCGGTTTTGCCAGCGTGGGCTCGACGGCAGCTGTCACCGGAGAAAAGATTAAACACTCGATACCAGGACTCATTGGACATCTTCTGGCGGCCAGGCGGCTCCTGTTTTATAAAAGAGAGGAAAAAACTATCGAACTGCGCACTGGTCTGGATCAAAAGGGGAACAAATTTGACCATTTAGAACTGTCTTCCCGTTTTCTGGATGGTATCATTGGCAAGTTCAATTACTTTGGCTATAGCTGGCTGGTGGCGCCTGAGGCCCGCCTCAATGATGGTTATCTTGACCTGGTTCTGTTTGAAATGGCTCCTCTTCTCTATATCCTGTCCTTCCCACTTATTTACTTTGGTTTTCTTCAGAAGAAACTGAGACATTTCAAGGCTAAAGAAATAACCATCAAGGGTCGAGAGCTTGATGTTCAATATAACGGCGAATATCTGACTGCCCTCAATACGATCCAGGCCAGAGTCTTACCGGCCAGCCTCAAGGTGATGGCTAATGGGGATAAAGCCAGGCGTTTCCTCGTCGAGAGCGAAGATATTAGTTGAAATAAACCTGGTCTAACCAGCGAAAATTGCTTTTTTATCTCTCATCAGTGTAAAGGATTCCTCGGGCTTTTCTACTACCTGAAAAAAAATTGAACTCAGGCACTTTTAAAACTATAATTTCGAGAGATCTGATTTTAAACCATGAGTACTGAGATGGCGGTGGCGATAACCGGAGGAACCGGTTTCATCGGCCAGGCGCTGGTGACCAGGCTGGTCAATGAAGGACAGTCCGTCCGGCTGATAGTCAGAAAAGGTAATAGCAGCCGGCTGAATAAAAAATTGTCAGTAGAGACGTTCAGGGCCGATCTTAACGATGTTGATAGCCTGATAGCAGGCCTGAAGGGCTGCTCTCAGGTTTATCATCTGGCTGCTCTGGCCAAAAACTTTGATCCTCAACCTGAAAACTTTTATCGGGTTAATGTCGAAGGATTTCGTTCTATTCTTGAGGCTTCTCTGGCTGTTGGACTGAGGAGAGTGGTTTTCGTCAGCTCTTCGGTCGTTAAGGGGCCAAGCCGTGGAGAGCCAGTTAGAGAGAGCAGCCGCCGGCCTGACTTGCCCTTTTTTACCGACTATGAGAAAAGCAAGGCACTCGCCGACAAAATCATTGATGATTATCTTGATAAGGGTCTGGAAGTCATGGTAGCCAGACCAACCAGAGTCTATGGACCTGGCCCCCTGACCGAAGCCAATTCTGTTACCCGCCTGATAAAAATCTATTTAAAGTACAGGGTCAGCCTGATACTCAATCAGGGCCATGAAATTGGGAACTACGTTTATGTCGAGGACGTGGCCGAAGGCCTGGAGTTAATTATGAAGAAAGGTCGCTCGGGGGAAGATTATATCCTCGGAGGTGAGAATGTCTCGCTTAATAAATTCTACGACATGCTGGAGGAAGTCTCCGGGCGAAAAGCTATCAGACTGAAAATAAGCGTTCCCCTGGCTCTGGCCGTGGCCAGGCTGGAAACAGCGAAGGCCAGGTGGTTAGGGTTCTATCCCTTTATTACCACCAGCTGGGTGAGAACTTTCCTGGAAAACTGGGCTTTTTCTCACCAAAAAGCCACCGCCGAACTCGGGTATAAGCCAAGGAGTCTGCGGGAAGGATTGCGGCTCACCTGTGAATGGCTCGGTTACTTAGAACCAAGGACGAGTCTGGCCAGAAGCTAATGAATCAACTATCAACAACTACCAGCCAGTGGAAAACAGCCATTATTCTTCTGATCACTCCTTTTTTGTTAACTTTTTATAGCTATTTTGGTCTGCCAGTATTTTACGATGTCAATCTGGCCGGCTATTTTCCGGCTTCCTATTTGTCAGGTTTTTATCGGTATTACTACAATTTTCTGGCTGCTTTACTTCTCTTCCTTTTGCTTCCCGGTCTGCTTATCAAACTTGGCTTCAGGGAAAAACTCAAGGCTTATGGCTTCCGGCGTGGCGATTATAAGTTTGGTCTAAAGGCCGTGGCCTGGTCACTGCCAATCGTTTTTCTAGCCTCCTGGCTGCCCAGCCGGCAGGCCGATTTCCAGCAGGAATACTCTGCCTTTCTGGATAACCCGCTTACCTTTCAGACTTTCCTGATCTATGCTGCTGCCTTTTTTCTTTATTATTTAGCTTTTGAGTTTTTTTTTCGTGGTTTTCTTCTCTATGGTTTGAAGCCGGCCTTTGGTCGCCTGAACAGCCTATTGATTCAGACTATCCCCTGCTGTCTGGTTCATATCGGTAAGCCTTTAAATGAAGTCCTGGCTGCAATCATTGCCAGTCTGATATTCGGTTATCTGGCTTTACGAACCGAATCAATCTGGTATGGGGTAGTCATTCACTGGCTTGTCGGGGTTTTCCTGATTCTCTTTATTGGACTTGGGGCTGGCTGAAGTTTTTGGGTTTCTTTTGAGTCAGCAGACAAGCCGCCCTTATGGCCAGCCAGCCAATGATTATCCCGGACAGGATGTCAACCACATAGTGGTACTGGCCATAAACTGTGCTGAAGAAAAAAAGCAGAATCAAAGGGAAAACAAGCCAGAAGGTCCGGCGACCGGCCTTAGCGGCATAATAAATCATAACAGTCCCGGCGGCGCAGTGAGCTGAAGGAAAAGAACCGCCCCGATACTGGCCCCAGACTTCTACCTTATCCATCAGCCGGCGGAAAAAATAGCCCGGAGCCGGGTCCAGATCGGAAAAATAAAATCGCGGGCTGTAAGCCGGGAAAATAATAAAAAGCACAAAGCAAGCCAGGTAAGCCAACCCCAGACTGAAAATATAAAGTTCTGCTTGCTCCCGGCCATTTTTTTTGAAAAGTAAGTAGGCCAGAATGACCACCAGCGGTAGATAGGCCACATAGGCCAGCATCAACAG
>JAKPCG010000020.1 GCA_029553365.1 Acidobacteriota bacterium
AAGCGGCGGACTCAGGAATGAACAAAAAACCAGAACTAAAAATATAATTCTTGAGGCAAGACCTATTTTTTTCATTTTAACCCTTCCCCGTTAAATATTTCCATTTCGTTCCTTTCTGCCTCCAGCATAAACCGGCCTCAGTTGAAAACAATGCCCGTCAAAGATGATTCGGGGGGGGAGATTATCTAACCCCGGAAGTGACGATTAAGACCGGCAGCTGGTGGGCTTGCCCCATAACCTCGTCCAGGTCACAGCTTTCCTGGCTCATCATCGCCAGAATATTTCAGGCAACACCATTACACCCGGCAGAAGGTCAGAAAAATAGAGAATAAACAGGACTGAAATTTGACATAAAAGCGGTCCACCAGGATGAAGAAAGCGACAAGAATACTGGCCATAGCACTGGCCGGTCGGGGGGAACCTATAATATTGGCCTGAGATTGAGACCAAAAGCCAGTAATAAGTCATGTTGAAGGAAAAACAGATGTTATTTGAAGAAAGCCAGCGAGAGGAATCGAACCTCCGACCCGCTGATTACGAATCAGCTGCTCTGCCGTCTGAGCTACGCTGGCCTGATGATCGAATTAGCTTTACCAACTGGATTTTTATTATAACATAAGGTTGGTCTGACCGACAATAAAACGGGAAAGGCAGGCCTTCAGGTTCCCTTTCTTATCTACCTGTCAAAAAATCTTTTAATTTTATGGTTGCTACCCTTCAAAAAACAGGGCCATTTGATTAAAATACTCATCTGTAGCTGCAGGCGACGACTTTATTCTGCCTTCCGGGGCAAATTAAATCAGCTAAGTTAAGACAGGAGGCGGCCGGTCAGGTTCGGGCCGAATTGGAAAGGTAAGAAAATTTAAATGTTTATAAAGAAATTAGAAGTTCAGGGTTTTAAGTCATTTGCCGATCGGACAAAGATCCTTTTTCATCCAGGCATTACAGCTATCATTGGCCCCAACGGTACCGGCAAAAGCAACATTGTCGATGCCATTCTCTGGGGGCTGGGGGGAATGCGTCTGAAGTCAGTTCGCGGCGACCGAACTGAGGACATTATCTTTAATGGAAACACTAAAAGACCTCCGCTCAGTCTGGCCGATGTCGTCCTGACTCTCGGCAATGATGAAGAGCTGGTTATCTCCCATCGGGTTTTTCGCTCCGGGGAAAGTGAATACCGTTTAAACGGCAAGTCTGTCCGCCTGAAAGACATTCAGGATGAGCTCTGGAAAAATTCAATTGGAGAAAAAGAGTATTTTGTCATTGAACAGGGCTCAATCGGTTCCTTTGTCACTTCCAAGCCCCAGGAAAAGAGGGCCTTAATAGAAGAAGCAGCCGGAACAGCCTATTACAAAGACAAAAAAAAGCAGGCTCAGTCCAAGCTGGAGTCAAGTGAACAAAACCTGACGAGGCTTGAAGATATCATTATAGAGGTGGAAAAATCCAAGAATTCTCTCTATCGCCAGGCTTTAGCCGCCGCTCGCTACCGCCGGCTAAGAGAAAGGCAACGGGAACTGACAGCTCACCATTTCTACCGGCGAATGCTCAAACTCGACCGATGGCTGGAAGAGATCACCACAGAAATGGAAAGAGCCCTGGCCGCCGAGCAGGAGCTAACCGCCAGGGTAAAAGATGGCGAAAGAAACATTTCTGCCCTGAGAAAAAATCTCTGGGACGAGGAGAAAAGCCTCAAGGAAAAGCAAGAACGGGTCTTCAGTCTTCAGACTCAGCTCTCCCGGACAGAAAGCGAAACAGAGCGTGAAACGAAAAGGCTGGAATATCTGGAAACTGCCAGAAAAAGATCCGAAGAAGACAAAACTGAGCTGGAGGAAGAAATAAAGACAATTGGAGCCGAAATAGAGCAGACTCTGGTCCGCCTGGCTGAGCTGGAAAAGAGCCTGGTCGAAGCCGTTCAGGCAGCAGAAAAAGGAAGGCTTTCCTGGGAAAAGGCCAGCCAGGCAGTCAAAAATGAAGAGAACAGCCTGAGCAGCCTCCGTCAGGCCCAGATGGCGAAATTTCAAGAAAAAACCGAAGTTCATAATAATTTGTCCAGGCTGGAAAAAGAACTGGAACTTCTCAGCCGCCAGGGAGAAAAGCTCCGCGAGGAAAAAGAAAAGTTGCAGGCTGAGAAAGGCCGGCTGGAAAGAAGTCTGGCTGAACTGGATGAGCAACTGATTGAAAAGCTAAAAAGTAAGGAAGACAGCGAAAAACTATTAAAAGAAGCTAACGATAAGCTTCAGACCAGCCTGAATGAGATCGCCTGTCTTGAGCAAAAACTGGCTGAATTCAGACGGGCAGCAGAAGAACTCTCCTACCAGCTACAGGCTCTGGGGAAAATCGCCGAGACGGAAAGGGAGACTACAGGTCAAGCTGTCATGTCAGGAGCTCTTGGTTGGTTTCCTGAACTGGTTGAGATACCGGAGGGCGAAGCTACTCTTTTTGATCTTTTCTGGAAAGAAGAGGCCCGAGCTCAGGCTTTTTTAGTTGATGATTTTAAGAAAACACTACCGGCTGAAATAAAAACTAATATCCTCTTGCTGGCAGAAGAAGGACAGAATGACTGGCCAGCCGGACTCTCAGAAGAACAAGCTGTTCTGGGAAAGCTGAAGAGTAGAATCAAGGCCAAAGAGCCGCTAGCCGGACGTCTTGGCCGTCTAAAGGAAGCAATTATCGTCGCTGATCTGAGCACAGCTATCAGGCTATGGGAAAAGTACCCAGATTTAAATTATATCAGCCTTAATGGTGACATTCTGGAGTCATCCGGACTGCTCCGGCCGGCTGAAAAAAGGGAAGGGTTGTTTACCTTAGAACAGGAAAAACGAAAGTTACAGAAAGAAATAGATACAATCCAGGCGGAACAGTTACCGCTTCTGGTCGAGCTCGACCGGCTAAAAGAAACAAGACAGTCAGTTGAAACTGAAATCGAAGGGTTAAAAAAGGCTGTCCAGGATAAAGAGAGAGAACTTCATGATTTAGAGCGCGATAAGAAATTTGCCGCGGCTGAACTGGCCAGGGTCATGACGGGACTAACCGTCACCGAACGTGAAGAATCAATCCAGGCAGGAGAAAAAGAGTCTATTGATGGAAAGAAACTTGAAGCCTCCTCCAGACTCAAACAGGTTGAACTCGAACTCAGACAAATTGAAGAAGCAATAAAATCAAAAGAGGATAGACTCAGAACACTGAAAGACCAGGAACAAATTGAAGAAAGAAATTATTACCAATTAAGAACTGACCGGGACCTTCTTGAAGAAAAAATAAACAGCAGCCGCAGTCATCTAAAATCTCTGGAGAAAAGGCAGGAGGCGATAAAATCAAAAATCGGCCAGCTGGAAATAGAAGCTTTGACCAGCGAGGAAGAAAAAACCAGCCTGCTCAAACTTATTGCTGAGCTAAAGCAGAAAGCCTCAACCTGTCTGGAAGAAAAGCAAAAGGAACAGAACCTCCTTAAGGAACTGGAAGAGCGCGTCCAGACCCGGCAAAAAGAGCTGGAAGAGATGGAATCAGCCCTGAATGAAGTCCGGGCAAAAGAAGAAAAAGCCAGGGAAGAAAGAATGCAGCTCGAAATCAGGCGGGCAGAAATTGAGAGGGACCGGGTAAATCTGGAGGAAACCTGCTGGCAGGAATTGAAGAAAAACCTTATCGAACTCAGGCAGGAAATTGAATCAAAAGAAAAGCCGGGCGAAGGAAATGAAGAGGCCGGAGAAAGCGAAGATATTTCCAGGGGACTGGCTGAAGAAAATGAGGGTGAAGAAACAGAAGAACCGTCCGAGGAAATAATTGAAGAGAAGCCGAAAGAGCAGAAAGAAAAAAGAAAAGGCAAACCTTTAATTCCAGTTGGAGAATTGACTGATGAAGAACTGGAGAAGGAACTCGAAGCTATCAACGAGACACTTCTCCGCTATCGGGCAGTTAATCTCATGGCTGAAGAAGAATATCTGGAACAGAAGAAAAGATATGACTTTCTGGTCCAGCAGAGGCAGGATTTAAAGGATTCTATCCATTCAACCGAGGAAGCCATAAAAAAGATAGACGAGGAAAGCAAAACGCAGTTCTTAACCGCCCTGCAGGAAGTCAATAAAAATTTTCAGGAAATTTTTGCGTTATTGTTTAGAGGCGGAACAGCTGAAGTTAAGCTTCTTGAGCCTGACAATCCTTTAGAAAGTGGAGTGGAAATTGTCGCTCAACCTCCAGGCAAAAGAGTTCAGAATCTAACCCTTCTTTCTGGAGGAGAAAAATCACTGACCAGTCTGGCCTTTCTGTTTGCTCTTTTTAGATACAAACCGTCTCCTTTCTGCATTCTGGACGAGGTGGATGCTGCTCTGGACGAGGCTAATTTAGCCCGTTTTCTGAACCTGATGAAAGCCATCAAGCACCAAACCCAGTTCATCATCATTACCCATAACTACAAGACAATGGAAGTGGCCGATTATATCTATGGCACAACCATGGAAGAACCCAATATCACCAAAGTTTATTCGGTCAGAATGGAAAGAAAGGAATCCCTGGAACTGGAAGGGACAAACGGCGAGGTTCTCAATGATGGCCAGCCAGCTCAAAACCCACCGGAAGAAAAATAATCATGATGGCTGAAGAGGCCACCATCTATACCTTTAATCTCTTCACACCAGAAAAAACAACTCAGTAGAAAATTTTACAAATTTCTCTTTGACTGCTATCTGATATTTGATATATCATTCAGTTCTATGAAAGCCGCTCAGAATTCGGGACAAAAGATAGACCTTGGTTTATCACTATGTAAGATCGTTGCTTTTAACCTTAAATCTGATTTTAATACCCTCGAAAGAAGGAGGACTTAATGACCATTTACCTTTACATTATCCTGGGTTACCTCGTTGCTCTGACGGCTATCAACTTCGTTCGGGCCAGAAAAATTCGCAACCAGGAAGATTTTATGGTGGCCGGTCGCAAGCTAAAGTGGCCGGTCATGGTTTTCACCCTGATCTGTACCTGGATCGGCTCAGGGACATTCATCTCAGGGGCAGAATTCGCTTCCAAGGCTGGCTTTTCCGCCCTCTGGCTTTCAGCCGGAGCCTGGGTAGGCATAATCATAATTTACTTTCTGGCAGCTAAAATTCAGACTTTTGGCCAGTATACGATTGGTGATATTCTGGAAGTCAGATACGGACCGCTGGCCAGACTGTTCGGAGCCGTTGCCTTGATTATTTCTTTCACCGCTATCGTTTCCTATCAGTTCGTAGCCGGTGGGTTTATCCTCAATGTGGCTACTGATGGCGCGATATCCGAGCAATTAGGCATTTATATATCAGCAGCTTTTGTCATTCTGTTTACAGCTGTAGGCGGAATGATAGCCGTGGCCTATACCGACCTGCCTAATGGGATAATTATTGTTCTGGCCTGCCTGCTGTCCGTTCCTTTTGTTTATGCTGCAGCTGGCGGTCTCCAGGGTGCCCAGGCCAGTCTTCCTCCTGGCTATTTTGCCGTGGTGAACTCGCAATTCGGGGCCAATCCCACCCTGAAGGCCATGGGCTACTTTTTATCAACCATGCTGCTCCTGCTGGGTGTTCAGAGTATGTACCAGAAATTTTATAGTGCTCGCAGTCCTGAAGATGCCAAAAAGGCCGTCGTCTTCTGGACAATCGGGACAGTTCTGGTTGAGACTCTGGTGGTGATCATTGCCGTTTTTTCTTACAGCAAATTTAAAGATCAGATTGACCTGAGCATACCAAAGGAGGGCGGAAAGGTTGTCCTCCTGGCAGCTCGTAACCTGGTGCCTGCCCCTATCGGGGTTCTACTCCTGGGAGCAGCCTGTGCCGTGGTCATTTCTACTGGTATGAATTATCTCCTTTCTCCTTCCAGCAATCTCATCCGTGACGTCTATCAGAGATTCATCAATAAATCAGCGACCGATCGTCAACTGGTTGGATTGCAAAAAATATTTATTGTCGTTATTGGCATTGTGGCCTTTTTCCTGGCGCTTCGCCTGAAATCAGTCCTGGAGATGAGTTATTTTGCTTACACCATTTACGGCGTGGCCATTACTCCCGCTCTTATCGCTGCGCTTGCCTGGAAAAGAGCAACCAAAGCCGGCGGCCTGGCCTCAATTATTTCCGGGACAATCGTCTGTATCGGTCTGAAAATTCTAGGCGGGGTTTTGCCTCCCGAAATGGTCCCTGAGGGGGATCCTTTCGGGATTCCTATCATTTTCCCGGCCTTGTTGGTCTCATTGGGAACGCTGATCATTGTCAGCTTATTAACCAAGCCACCGCGACCGGAAGAGCTTAAAACCTTCTTTCCCGATAAATGATCAGGATAGATGGACTTAACCAGTTGTCAGATAGATAATTAAATCAGATAAATAGTCAGGCTAAAATTAGATAAACTAAAAAAAGTTGAGACTTAAGCCAATGGCGACTGGCCTGGTCTTTGATAAGCGTTTTGCTCTGCATGAGATGGGACCAGACCATATTGAATCACCACTCAGAACCATTGTCCTGCAGGACCTACTGACCACGAGGCTGAAAGGATTTTATGTGCCTGTTACTCCTCGTCCGGCCACCGAAGAAGAACTGGGCTTTGTTCATCTGCCTTCTTATGTCAGTTTTTTGAAGGAAACGGCCGGTCAGGACTATTTTTTCTTTGATCCTGATACTATTGCTGGCCCCCACACCTACGAGATTGCCTGCCTGGCGGCCGGGGCTGGGCTGGTGGCGGCTGATCTCATCCTGGACGGGAAAATAGACAACGCTTTTGCCCTGGTCAGGCCCCCAGGCCACCATGCTGAAAGTAACCGGCCAATGGGTTTTTGCTTTTTCAATAACATTGCCATCACAGCTGAATATCTGAGGCGGTTGTGGGGAATTAAGAAAATAATGATAATTGATTGGGATCTTCATCACGGCAACGGGACCCAGAAAGCCTTTTACAGCTCCAGAGAAGTGCTTTATATCTCTTTGCATCAAAGCCCTCT
>JAKPCG010000043.1 GCA_029553365.1 Acidobacteriota bacterium
AGATGAATTTCTCAACAAAATTGAGCTTGTCCCTGGCATGAACTGGTGGCGCCTGCTGCTGCCTTTTGCCGTCTTTTTTGGTCTGGTCATAGCCTACCGCCTGTGGCCTTTTTCTTTTCCTATTCTGGGCTTACCTTTGGAATTTATAATAGCCTCGCTGGCTGCTTATCTCATCAGTCCGGTGAAAATAAATTTGATCAAGGTGGCCAGCAGCACAGTTAGTAAGCTTCTGCCTCTACTCTCGATAATGGTCATAGTTGGTATGCTGCAGCAAATTATGGCGGCCTCTGGCGTTAAGGGGCTTATTTCCTATTCTGTGCTGATAATCCCGCTTGGCCTTTTATTCTGTCTTTTGCCGATTATCATTCCCTTTTCTGAAGGCATCCTCACCTATGGAGGAGCTGCCATCATTGGCATTCCGCTGGTCTGGTATCTTAATTCACTTGGTTATCATGCCACCATAGTCATCTCTGCACTTAGCCTGCTCTGGCCACTGGGAGATGGCTTACCTCCGACCGCGCTCATTGGCCGATTGAGTTTAATTGTTACTGGTTATGAGGGCAGTTACTGGTCATCGATAAAAAAAGCCTGGTTGCCATGGGTGATGATAACCGCGGTAGCCATTTTTATGGTTATCTTTAGTTCAAAATTGAGCTTTTTGGTCATCGGTTAAAAATTTTTAATGGGTATAATGCTATTGATATCAGTTTTAAAAGGGTAAAAAATGATAGCTAAAATCATTATGGTTATTTATTATCTAATCTGCCTATTTTTTACCGCTATCACCATCAAAAATCTCATCGAAGAAAAGACCAGTAAGGACAAAGTGGTTCTATACCTGATTACTCTTATTCCCTTTATTGCTCGGCTGTTCCGTTTAAAATGAAAGGTAAGCAATGAAAAGAGGACTATTCAAATTCAAACTACTGGCGACGGTAGTTTTGGTTATTTTGATTATGGCCGGTGGCTGGCCTCTCTGGAAGCACCGTCATTATCAGGTTCCACTGGTCCTGGGGCCAGGGGTCACTGAAGTCAAAAAACTGAGTGATTTTTTCCCGGCAATCAGAGGTAGTCAAGCGGATACGCGCGTCTATGTTTTGGAAGGCAAAGAACCAGGCGGGCGAGCTTTAATCATGGGGAACACCCATTCCAATGAGCCCGAAGGCCTCCTCTCAGTACTCATTATGATTGAAAATGCAGTAGTTGAAAAAGGCACTCTTTACCTTATACCATACTTCAATCATAGTGGCAGCCTGAATACAAGGCCAGGAGAAGGATATCCACTCTATTTTTCAGTTTCCACCCCTTGGGGTCAAAAAACTTTCCGTATGGGCAACAGAGACGCCTCTCCTCTTGATCAGTGGCCAGATCCTGATGTTTATATTCATTATCCGGAAAAGCAGCTTCTTTCCTATCTGGATATTAGAAATACCAATCGCACCTGGCCCGGTCGAAAGAACGGCTTGCCGATGGAGCAGGTCACCTATGCGGCTATGGAGCTACTGCGACAGAACCAGGTTGATCTGGCTATCGATCTCCATGGGGCAGAAACCATGTTTCCTGTTACCAACTGCATTGTTGCGCCAGAAAAAGCTATCCGCCTGGCTACCTTAGCTTCACTGACAGTCAAATCAATGGAAGGTTTTGAAAATCATGTCGAGCCTTCGCCAGTAAAATTCCGCGGGCTGTCACACCGGGAAATCGGTGATTATTCTGATTCTCTTCCTTTTCTACTGGAAGCTCCCATGCCTTTCCTTGATCAGCCAACCGGTCCAAAAACAGAAAAATTGTTCCTGACCGGTCAGGATGATTTCCTCTTGAGCCTGGCTAAAAAGAAAAAGCTGTTTGTTCCCTATGACGAGTCCGGTTGGCCTCTGGAGAAAAGAGTCGGGCAGCACCTGTCAGTAAGCCTGGAGATTATCAGGCAATATTCCAGAAAAACACCGGAGAGAGCCATCGTTATCCAGAACATACCCCGTTATCGGGATGTCGTTCAGAACGGTGTTGGTTACTATTTCCATAACCCGGCTGAAGCAGAGCCAGGTAAAATAATTTTAGATTAAATTCGAAAAAGAGCAGGTAAACAGGCAGCCGATAGAATTAAGCCAAGGAAAAAGATGGAATCTGATCTTTAAAAAATATGAGCCAGAAAACTCAGAAGGAGTAATACTTTTATGAATATGAAGAAACTATCAGGATGGGCGGGATTGGCGGGGCTTATTATTCTCTCCTTGGTTATCTTCTCGGCCAGCCAACAGGAGCCAGTGGGTCAAACAGCTTATGATTACCTATCCCCTTTAGATAATTGCACGGTTATCATGGTGGGCAAAAACGCTTCGGTTGATGGTTCCACCATGACTACCCACACGGCTGACTGCGGGATGTGTGACTGGACCTGGCGTTATGTACCGCCAGCTGATCATAAGCCAGGTGAAATGAGGAAGTTATACAGGATTTCACAAATTAGAACCTGGCCACCAGATCAGGGGCTAAAATGGGATTTGATAAAAAAGGATTTCACTGGCGTCGAAATACCGGAAGTAGCCCATACATTCGGTTATATGCATGGGGTCTTTGGTTATATGAACGACCAGCAGCTGGCCATGGGCGAATCGACTATTGGCAACCGGCCTAAATTGTCAAACTCAACTTCAACCCCGGCTCTTAATCTGACCATGCTTACCCTTCTGGCCATGGAAAGGTGCCGGACAGCAAGAGAGGCGATCAAGTTGATGGGATCTCTGGCCGAACAATATGGCTACGGTGGTGAGGATGGTGGGGAAATGCTGGCTGTGGCCGATCCAGAGGAGGTCTGGGTCTTTGAAATTATGCCGGTTGGTCCTCTCTGGAATCCCAGAACCGGCCAGCCAGGTGCCATCTGGTGTGCCCAGAGAGTTCCTGACGATGAGGTGAGCATTTGCCCTAATGAATCGAGGATAGGTGAAATTGATTTAAATAAACCAGATTTCTTCCTGGCTTCGGCCAATGTTATTTCTTATGCCGTAGATAATGGGCTCTGGGATCCAAAAAGCGGGCAGCCATTCAGCTGGAAAAAAGCCTATTCTCCGGCTGAGGGCAGTGCTGCTTCTAACTGGCGGCGGGCCAGAATGTGGCGCTTTTTTGATCTGGTCTCACCTTCTTCCAAATTCAGTCCATCCCTGCCTAATATGGATTTCCCCTTTTCAGTTAAGCCTGACCGTAAGCTTTCAGTTAAAGATGTCATGACCCTTTGCCGGGATAAGGGCTACGGCACCTTCTTTGATCCGACCCGGGGGATAAGAGGTGGTCCTTATCAGAATCCTAACTACGACTCTTCCGCTCGGCTGATCAGTGTCAAACAGGCAGAATACACCACCGTCACCCAATGTCGAGGCTGGCTCCCCGCCCCGATTGGTGGAATTGTCTGGTTGGCCTGGGGAGCCCAGGACACTTCCTGTTTTATGCCTTTTTATGCCGGAATAAAGGCTATGCCCGGTTCTTTTAGAGTTGGAGATCATTTCGTTCTCAACCGCGATTCTGCCCGCTGGGCTTTTGATTATGTCGATTTCCATGCTCAGGTGTGCTACTCCCCTGCCCTGGAGGAAATTAAGAAGGCTCAGACAAAATGGGAAGATGGAGCTTTAAACGAAATTCCTGACCTGGATCAGAAGGCTCTCGAACTCTATAAAAAGAATCCGTCCAGAATGGCTGATTTATTGACAGCCTTTTGCCTGAACAATGCCGAGCAGGTGGTTAAAGCCTGGTGGCAGTTAGGCGATGATCTCTTGGTTAAATTTAACCACTTTGGCTATTATAATACCGAACGCCGAACCGTGGAAAGAAAACCAATGGAATTTCCGGCTATCTGGAAGAAAGCAGTCAGAGCAATTGATGCTCTGCTGGATTAAATTTGAAGCTGGATGAAACAAATAAATATATCCTCAAAAAAGACGGAGGTTTAGACCATGAATTTAATTCGAAAGAAAGACAGGCCTTTTGTTTTGATGATTCTGCCTGTTTTGTTAATTGGACTGGTGGCTCTTTTTCTAGCCGGCCCAGTCAATAAGGGACAGGCTGAACTGGAGGCATCTCGACCTGCTGATAACTGTACTTCGATTCTGGTCGGGAAACTGGCCTCAACCGATGGTTCAACCATGACCACTCATACCTGTGATTGTGGCTTGTGTGATTGGACCTGGAGACATGTGCCAGCCGCGGATCATAAACCAGGAGAAAAGCGCAAAATCTATCATATCTCGCAGTTCAAGACCTGGCCACCGCAGGAAGGCTTAAAATGGGACCTTTACCAAAAGGATTTTACCGGCCTGGAAATCCCTCAAGTGCCCCACACTTATGCCTATCACCACGGAATGTTTGGCTACCTGAATGAAAACCAGGTAGCAATTGGGGAATCGACGATTGGAGTGGTGCGCAAGCTGGAAAATCAAACGCCGACTCCCGCTTTTGATATTACCATGCTCACCATAATAGCTATGGAAAGAGCTACAACCGCTCGAGAAGCAATCAAGATTATGGGAGAACTGGCTGAGAAGTATGGGTACGGTTTTCATGATAGCGGCGAAATGCTGGCTGTAGCTGACCCCAATGAGGTCTGGCTCTTTGAAATTATGCCAGTTGGACCGCTCTGGACACCGAAGAGTGGTAAACCGGGAGCAGTCTGGTGTGCCCAGCGAGTTCCTGACGATGAAGTTAGCGTTTGCCCCAACGAATCGAGAATTGGTGAGATTGACCTCAACCAACCTGATTATTTTATGGCTTCTCCCAATGTCATTTCCTGTGCAGTCGAGAACGGTCTCTATGACCCCAAAAGCGGACGACCGTTTAACTGGAAAAGAGCTTATTCACCTATTAACGACAGCGCCCAGAGTTCGCAGGGAAGATATCAACGCCTGTGGAGATTTTTTGATCTGGTAGCTCCTTCTTTGAAACTTTCTCCTTCCACTCCCAATATGGATCTTCCCTTTTCGGTTAAACCTGACCGGAAGCTATCAGTTGAAGATGTTATCAACTTTACCAGGGATAAAAGCTATGGGACCCCCTATGACCCGACGACTGGTATTCGCGGTGGTCCATTTAAAAATCCCAATTATTACCGTCAAACCAGAACTATCTGTGATAGCCGGGCAGAATACACAACAGTCACCCAGAGCCGGGGCTGGCTGCCCAATCCTGTCGGCGGATTGGTGTGGATTTCTTTCGGCTCCCAGGATACCGCCTGCTACATGCCTTTTTATGCCGGTATAACCGACCTACCCAAATCTTTCTCGATTGGTGACCACTGGGTCTTAAATCGGGATTCCGCCCGCTGGGCTTTTGATTATGTGGATTATCACGTTCAGGTAATTTATTCTGAAGCTATCAAGGATGTTCAGGCTGCTCAGCAAAAATATGAAAAGACAATTATTGATCAAATTTCAGAGATTGATCGCCAGGCGGCTGACCTCTATAAGAAAAATCCGAAAGAGGCGGCTAAATTCCTGACTGGCTTTTGTCTCAATAACGCCCAGACAGTGGTCAAGGCCTGGTGGACTCTGGGCGATCAATTACTGGTCAAGTATAATCATCTTTACCAGTACGATGTTGAAAAAAGAAGCTACAACCGGCGCTTCCCCTCGTTTCCCTCTATCTGGCAAAAAGCGGTTCAAGCCATTGATATCATGCTTGAGCCAGAAGAGAAAAAATAAAGGAGGACCTGCTATGAAAATTAAATTTTTTCCTTTATTGCTGCTTTCATTGGGGCTGATGTTGTTTATTATTCCGGCTGGCCATAGCCAGACATTACCTAAAGCCAAATTACCGGTTCTAACCACCTCGGCCGGCCAGAGCCCTGATGTGACCACCGTCAATATAATTCTGGAAGAAGCCGGAATTGGCTATGATTATTGTGATGTACCTACGGTTGAGATTCTGGCGGCTGGCGTTGGCCTTGGTGGCCGTGAATCAGGTGTGGGCTTTCATGCTGAAGTGCATACTGACCTCACCAGGTTCCCTCAGGGGACACCTTATAGGACAGTTATCTTCGCTATTGGTGCCAGTTTAAAAGGCATGGGTGCTTCCGGGCTGACTGTTGAAGCGGAAGAGGCTAGGCTCAAAAAATTGCTTGAATACTGCCAGGCTAATAAGATCTTTACCATTGGCGTTCATATCGGTGGTGAGTCAAAAAGAGGGGCAGCAGGCAGTGATAACGAACGGATGATTGAAGTCGTAGCCCCCAATGTCAATTATCTAATTGTCACCAAAGATGGAAATAAAGATGGGCGTTTTACAGACATTGCCAGGAAGAAAAATATCCCTTTAACTGAAGTTGATTATGCTCTGGATGTGGTGGAGATCTTTAAGAAGGTCTTTGAATAAGGCAGGTTGATCCTGGCTGACTGTTAACCAGGAATTAAAGTAAAAAGGTGAACCAACGTAAGGAGTGATTCTCTGGCCTTAAAGCAGAGAAGCCTGAAGCTTTTTCTGAGCTTGAAGAAGCAACTCCTCGGCCTGGCGAATTAAGTCATCCAGCCGGGCAATGGCCAGCCGACATTTTAAGTTTTCTAATTTTCTTTTTCCTTTTTGCTGGTCCTCATAGTATTTAGCCAGGTAGGCTTCGAGTTCTTCCGGAGAAAAAAGCCTGGGCAGGCAAGAATCCATCAGCATCATTTTTTTGATCTCCTCATAATCAACTTTATCACCCAGAATTAGCTTGACATCTCTGGCTGTTTCTTCCCGCCAGTGCTCATACTCAGGCGTGGAATATGGCGGCAGGGGCCCCAGAAGCTTTTTGGCCTCTTTCAGTGCTTCTTCAAAAAAAAGTTTTCCTTCACGCAGCAGCCCTTTGGCCCGATAATATTCGGAAGAAGAGGCTGGCGTTCGGTCATTTAGATAAATTTGAAATAAATTGACAGCCTGGGATAGAGCTTCATAGGCAGACTTAACTTTGACCTCGAAATTAAAGTTCATTGCAGGCATCATTCCCTCCAACAGCCTGATTTCTCCTAAGGATAGCAATTTTTTTAACCAAATTCAAAGCCAATATTATTTTTTAATAATAGAGCCAGCCACGATATTGGCCACCTTGCTTCTAACCGCTATGATTTCGCCTTTATCTTCAGGGTGAACCCGGTTAGTCAAAAAGATAACAACTGTCTGGGTTTCAGGATCAATCCAGATAGAGGTGCCGGTATAGCCAGAGTGACCATATGATTTATAGCCGAAAAGGTCACCACGAACAGTGGAATAATCGGTATTAAGATCCCAGCCAAAACCTCGTCCGGAAGAGTTTAAGAGCGGAAAAATTTCTGTCATCCGCTCCACCGCCAAGGGGCTCAGTATCCTTGTCCCCTTAAATTCACCTTTATTAAGCATCATCTGGGCAAAAATGGCCAGGTCATCAGCGGTGGAAAAGAGGCCGGCGTTGCCCGAGATCCCTCCTTGCAGACGGGCCAGTGGGTCATGGACAATGCCGCGCAGTGGCTCCCCATCGATTACTTCAGTTGGAACACATCTCGGTCTTAATTGTGGCGGAGGATTAAACATAGTATCTTTCATCTTGAGGGGTAAGAAAATATTCTTCTGGCAAAAATCAGCCAGGTTCTCGCCTGAGACCAGTTTAACAATCTGGGCTAGAGTAATATAGTTCAAACAGCTATAAACAAACTTCTTACCTGGTGGTAATTCCTTCCTAAGAGTAGCAATATGCCTGACCAGATCCTCGGTGGAACATGGCCGGCCGTATTTTGAGGCTACTTCGTCCGGGTCGGTGTAAGGAGGCAGGCCGGAAGTATGAGTTAAGAGGTGAAAAAGCCTGGCTTCTTCACCCGGCAAACCACCCTCTTTTATATAGGAAACAAATTCAGGAATATAGGTGCTAACTCTATCCCAGAGTCTTAACTTGCCCTGCTCAACGAGAATCATTATAGCTGTAGCCGTGGCCACTGGCTTGGTAACAGAAGCCAGGTCAAATAACATATCAATTTTCATTGGTTCGGCTGCCGGAAAAAGCTGGCTCTGACCATAAGCCTTTCTCCAGACAATTTTGCCCTGCCTGGTAACCAGGATGACTGCACCCGGAAAATCATGACGATTTAAGCTTTCAGCCATCAGCCGATCCAGGGCCGCCAGCCGCCCCGAGTCCATTCCCGCTTCCTCCGGCCTGGACGGAGGCCAGGGAAGCTCAGCCAGGGCTGTTCCCGTAACCAACACCAGTAATAAAAAAATCGAAAAAACTTTTAATCTGTTTCTCACTTTGATCTCCCTGTCATTTTTGCTCAGGGTTGGTTTTCCAGATTAAACCATCCTGGCGGATATGCCATTTCTGTCCATCTTTACCGGTATAAATGGCCTCAAATAAACTATCTGTAGCCATGATCACCGGTGGATAACTGAAATCTTTAACCTTTAATTGCTTCTCCCTGGTCAAATTAAGATCTTCCCATTTTTCTGCCCATTTTCCCTGTTCTGAATATAATTTTCTTTGACGATAATATATTTTCCTTAAAGCCCATTTGACTTCAGCTTCCTGGTCCTCATCACAGTATTCTTTGGCCCGGCCGGCTTCGGTCGCTGTAAACTGAACGTAGCCCCACATTTCAGGATAATGAATGTTGATCAGGCCTTGAGGGGCCCAGGTCCAGTTGTCTTCGGGCAGATCGCGGCCAGTGGTCGGATCCTTTTCTTTCTGGTATGAGCCGTCAACTATTTTGACCCGGTATTCCACTCTAGAGAAATTCAATCGCCAGGACTCTCCAGGCTCTGGCCTTTTTTTTAAGGGACTGGCCTCTTTCAGTACTTCCCAGGGTAGTGCTAGTTCGACCGTCCAGCCCTTATCTTTATCTTTAGGATCATTGAGAGTCCCATTGACGGCTACCGCTGTTTTTAGCCCTTGAATATCCCAGCTGTGAATAGCTGGCCCTCCATCGCGGTAGGGCTTAACCAGCAGCAAATCCCAGACAGTATTCAGAGCATTTATCTCGAGCTCATAATAGAGGTGGCTGTCTCCATCCGGATCAATGAAAACTTCAAAATCGTTATCCTGATAAATTATAGAGTCCCTTTTGGTCAGGGTAGCCCAGACGTGAGGCTCTTCCAGTTCGGCCCCGATATAAAAATAATCATCGTCCCAGAGAAGTTTTACTCTGGTTTTATACCTCGGCTTTGGCTTGCTCTTACCCTGGATATCCATAAAATCTTCCGACCAGTAAACTTTTTTCCAGGCATCTTCTTCCAGTCGGCCATCAATATTTAACGGCTGGGAAGTTCGAAAGCACATATAATAGCGAGCCAGAGGCGAAATAGCAGGTTCTTCTACTCGATATAAAAGGCTGGAATTAAGAGAACCGGTCAGGGGTAACAAGCCGGTCATAATAGTCAGAAACAGGGCTAACCTTTTTTTCATCTATTGTCCTCCACTCAGGTTATTACCAAATAAACTTCGTCGATCCTGTCAGTTAATATGGCTGTTATTTTACTCAAAACCAGAAGACTTTCCAACCAGCTGTCTTCTGCCTGCCAATCTGACAGGCGATTAATGTCTTAAGTTTTTGTTTGAATTTTTTCTCAAAAATTTATAATAATATACCTTAAGGTCATGATTGAAC
This sequence comes from Acidobacteriota bacterium, assembly GCA_029553365.1. Lineage (GTDB taxonomy): Bacteria > Acidobacteriota > Aminicenantia > Aminicenantales > Saccharicenantaceae > Saccharicenans. Next base: position 9,582 of record JAKPCG010000043.1, read on the forward strand.
CCGATATTATAAATAGACTACAGCCACAAGATAGATTAAATTCTCGGGCTATCTATAAGTTTGTCTGCAGGCAATTTTCTGGCCACAAGGTGAGCCAGAGAGTTGATGAACAGACAGAAACTTACCCGGTCAGAACGGGCCTTGAGTCTGCCCGGATGGCAGTACTGAAGAATTTTGATCACCCGGACGATAGCTCTCCGCCGGAGAGGTTTCAAAACAGTTAACATTTTTAGGCTTTATTTCAATTAAGCCTATATTAAATAATCAGCCAGAAAGGAGTTAAGAAATGGCTAACTTTGAAAATTCTAAATGGGCACCCGGGCAAATGCGTTATTTTCTACACGACAAAAGCTTTGAGATGTTTGAAGCCCAGGCCAAGACCTATGCCGCCACCAGGTCTGCTTATTATGCCAGTTTTCTCTGCTTTGAAGGAATTAGATACTTCTGCCGCCGAAATGAAAAAGGCAAACTTGAGTTAACCTTTGTTAATTGGGATCAGAATCTGGAGCGTTTCCGTCAGAGTATGGCTTTTAACCTCGGCCGCCAGCAGCAATATCTTCTGCCCACCAGAGAAGAACTCGAGGATATCTTCATTAATAAATATTTTTCTCATCCTGCCCTCCGGCCCTACCTGGAAGAAATGGCAGAAAAAGGGGTCCAGGGCTATCTGCGGCCTTTTACTCTGGACGAAGAACACTCAATGGGTGTGAGCTTCCCCAATTTCCCGGCAATCAGGGCCGTAACCTGTATGTATGATCGTTATCTCGGTGAACCATTTGTCGGAGTCGTTATTCCCAATCTGGTCAGAGCCCTGGGGGCCAACGGGACAGGCTGCTTGAAACTGGGAGTTAACTATTTAATGAGCATCAAAGCGCTCGATCAAGCTAAAAGTCTGGTACCAGAAGCAGCCGCTGTGCTTTTCCTGGATGATAAACCCCATCTGCCAATTGAACAAAGAGAGATTACTGAGTGGGACTCTTCCTGCTGCCTGTTAGCTTTGAAGGACGGCACAGTCGTCAAGATACCGGAGAGCAAATTAATCCTGCCCTCGGTGACGATTAAAGGGATGGTAGCCATCTTAAGACATCAGAACGTTAAAGTTGAAGAAAGACCTTTTACTTTTGGCGAACTTTATGAGCGGGTCAAAAGAAACGAACTGGTAGCAATTGCCAGCGTGGGAACTGCCGGCATTCTTAACCGGGCAGAAAAGCTGATCCTGGTCGATAACAACTTAAATATTGTCGGCGAACACCTGCCACTAAAGACCCATCCTCTTTACGAGCAGCTAAAGAATATTCGCGAATATTACTGGGATGTTTACCGGGGAAAAGCTGAACCGCTGGCCGAGTTGAAAATTTTTAGATACGAAATCGGCTGAATGTTTATTCAAGCTATTTAAGCCCAGAAAAAGGAGCTGTCCGTCATGCTTAAAAAACACCCGAGGGCTCTTATTTATATTTTCTTTACCGAAATGTGGGAAAGAGTCGGGTTTTATACGCTGATGGCCATTCTTGTTCTTTATATGGATAAAGTCCTCGGCTGGCCTGACTCGAAAAAAGGCGATTGGTATGGTCTTTTTCTGGCTCTTTGTTATTTTTTCCCGCTGGTCGGCGGTTATCTGGGGGACCGGCTTTTTGGCCGGATGAAGACGATTCAAACCGGTGCCATTCTGATGGCTATTGGCTATGTAGGTCTGGCTTTATCATCGGCAAATCAGGTTACATCTTTCTTAATCGGACTTTTTCTGATCGCTATTGGCACCGGTATTTTCAAAGTCAACATGGCGGTCATGGTCGGCAATATCTACAAAAATCAACCAGAACTTAAGGATGCCGGCTTTAATATCTATTATATGGGGGTCAACCTTGGAGCCATGATTGCCCCGATCATCGCCACCGTGAACAGTGCTGTTTTTCACAGCTATCATCTGTCCTTCTGGGTAGCAGCTGGCGGTCTGATTCTGGCTCTGATCATTTTCCAGGCAGGGAAAGCACTGCTGGCCCCGGCTGATGATTCTAATCTCAGGCTGACTGGAACATTTGAGGCAGAAAAAGGGCAGCAAAATAATAAGGAGACAGCGGCCCGAGAAGATGCTCAGGGGAAAGAAGCTTCTGGTCGGGATTCGGACCCCGGGCAAAGGGACTATAGTTCTGTGCTCAGCGAAAGAAGAGAGCAAGATTTTTCCGATCGTATTTTGACTCTTTGTCTTCTTTTCACCATAGTCATCTTATTCTGGGTAGCTTTCTACCAGAACGGTTTTGCCCTGACCCTGTTTGCGGCCCGCTCAACCGTCATAAAAAGCTGGCTGAGGCCTGAAACCTATCAGTTCTTTGAGCCATTTTTTATTCTGGTTTTGACCCCGCTTCTGCTGTCAATTTTTAGCAGGCTCAACCAGCAGGGCCGGGAGCCATCAACTCCTAAAAAAATTTTTTATGGTATGAATTTTATGATTTTGGCTATGCTGATTATGGTCCTGGCCTGTATTCAGGGCGGAAACAAGGATCTGAATATTATGTCGCCTCTCTGGCTAATCAGCACCTATTTCGTTGTTACCATAGCTGAGATTCTAATTTCACCCATGGGACAATCTTATGTCTCCAAAGTGGCTCCAGAGAAGATCAGAGGTCTAATGATGGGCGGCTGGTTTGTGGCCACCGCTATTGGCAGTTACGGCAGCGGACTGCTGGGGAAACTTTACAGCCGATTCCCCCACCATCAATATTTTCTGCTGCTGGCAGGTTTACTGGCAATAGCAGCCATGCTGGCTCTTCTTTCTATGAAAAAACTGGAAAAATACGGACAGTGATAAAGATACGGAGGATAGCAATGCTCAAAAAAGAGGCTTTAATCAGGGAAAAAACAGAGCAGGCAGTCAAAATACTTCAGGAAAAGGAAATTGATTGCTGGCTAACTTTTACCAGAGAGAGCGAAATTTGCGGTGACCCGACGCTGGTTTTTCTGGCTCCAGGCCATGTCACCTGGCATTCAGCTTTTATCATCAGCTCTGACGGGAGGAAGAGGGCCATAGTTGGCCTTTACGATCAAAGAGCTATTGAAGAGACCGGGGCTTACGATGCCGTTGATAGCTATGTGACCGGTATCAAAGAGCCATTTGAACGTTATATGAAGCAATTACAACCACAGGCTATCGCCATTAATTATTCAAAGACCAGCGAAATCAGCGACGGGCTGACTCACGGTATGTATCTGGTTCTTTATGATCTTCTCCAAGCTATTGGTTATGAAGACCGGCTCCTTTCAGCTGAAAAAATAACTTCTGCCCTAAGAGAAAGAAAATCGCCATCCGAACTCGAAGCTATTAAGGCAGCTATTTCAGAAACCGAAAGAATATTTAAGCTGGTTAAAGAGTTTATCGCTCCGGGGAAAACTGAAAAGCAAATCGCTGCCTTCATGCTGGACGAGGTTAAAAGGCGGCAGCTCCAGACTGCCTGGGGGGAAAGCACCTGTCCAGCCGTTTTTACCGGACCGGAAACTGCTCAGGCTCATTATTCTCCGACTGATCGAGAAGTAAAACGAGGCCATCTTCTCAATATGGATTTCGGAATTAAAGTCGATGGCTATTGTTCGGATCTCCAGAGAACTTTTTATATTATGGAAGAGAACGAAAAAGACGTTCCCCCCGAAGTAAAGAGAGGCTTTGAAACTATCGTCAGGACAGTAGAAGAAGCCAGAAGAGCTATGAAACCAGGAGTCCTGGGGCTGGTTATTGACCAGCTGGCCAGACAGATTGTGACCGAAGCAGGCTATGAAGAATTTCCTCATGCCCTCGGCCATCAGGTAGGGCGATTTGCCCATGACGGGACAGCTCTTCTCGGACCAACCTGGGAAAAATATGCGGATAAACCTTTGCATCCTCTGGAACCAGGCATGGTTTTTACTATTGAGCCCAGGCTAACAGTTCCCGGCAGAGGGGTGGTCACCATCGAAGACATGGTGGTGGTGACTGAGACCGGGGCAGAGTTTCTCAGTCACCCCCAGACCGAGCTGATGTTAATAAAATAGAAGTCAGGTCCTCTGGCTGACAATTTAAAGACCATAAACGCCTGGCTTCTTGGCAAACAGCCTGACCTCGGCAATATCCTGGAAGCCGCAGACAAATCTGGTCAGGCGTTCCAGTCCAAAGCCAAAACCGGCTGACGGATAAAGGCCCCGCCCGGCTAGCTTTAAATAGAGATCATAGCTCTCGAGGTCTATGCCCTTTAAACGGATTCTGCTTTTTATTTTTTCCAGCTCATATTCTCTTTCGCCGCCGGACAAAGCCTCGCCAAAACCGCCAGGATATATCAGGTCCATATCGACCAGGGTGCCCGGTCTTGTTTCGTCCTGTCGATCATAAAATTCCCTTTCTTCGAGTGGAAAATCAACCAGCCAGGCTGGTTCTGACAGTTCTTCCGATAGCTTCAGCTCAAAATTCTGTCCGTAGGTTTTAACTGCCTGCTCATAGGTAATCCTTTTAAATGGTGGCTCAAAAGAAGGTAGCTCCCTTTTGATTGTCTTCAAATCGGCCAGAGCGTCCTGTTTGATCCGGCTGATGACTGTAAAAAACAGGTCTTCGCCCAGCTTGATAATTTCTTCGCGGTTAGCCTGTCTTACTTCCAGATCCAGCTGGACGAACTCAATTAAATGGCGACCGGTACTTTGCCTGTCGGCCGTTTCAATCCTGACATTAGGCGAAAAACAGAATATCCTGGGAGCCGTCTGCAGTGCCAGCTGCTTGTGAAAGATCATGCTTTTAGTAATTTGATATTTGAAACCATAGCATTCAACTTCTCCCCTAACCCGGTAGTCAGTCAGGGGATCGGTGACCGGCGAGATAATCACCGGCAAAATCTCCTCAAAGCCGGCTGCGAGCAGAAATTCTCTGATATAAGTAATTAACCTGGTCTGGACAGAAATGGCCAGTTGCAGGCGGGGTGATCTAAGCTGTTCAAGATATTTATCAATGTCAATCATTTTTATTCTCCTTTTGTTTAATTTTGTTTAATTTAAGGTGGGCAATTTTAGACAACAGCCCCCGAAAAATTAACAGGCAGGCAGAAATAGACACGTCCCCTTAAAAGGGGACATTATTGATGATGGAATTAAGATTTAGGAAGGAGGTAAGAAGCTGGACTCCGACCCTATTGGGATTACCCGAAAAAAAATCCAGGTATTGATCAGCTTTAATCACAGCCGGCTTGTCCATGCTCCGATTAATATAGACCTGCTGCCTGCTGTCGTCAAGTAGCTCAGACAGAAAAATTTTCTTTTTTACCAACCCGAAACCTTTGTTTCCTGTTACTTCTGCAATGCCTTTTAGCCTGCTCCTCCGGTTGCCCGGACAGGGACTTTGGATTATAATTTCAGACCAAATGGGGATAGCGATCAGCCGGTCCGCTGGTTCTAAGGAGACGAGGTGGCCAGGATGAACGATAAATACAATGCTCTTCAAAGACAGGCTCTTTCCTTCATTATTCTAATGGGTGTGGTCAGTCTATTCAGTGACATGACCTATGAAGGAGCCCGCAGCCTGACCGGGCCTTACCTGGGGCTTCTGGGAGCTTCAGCCTTTGTCGTTGGTCTGGTTTCCGGGCTGGGTGAATTCATTGGCTATGCTCTCAGGCTTCTAACCGGCATTATCGCTGATAAAACTAAAAATTACTGGCTCCTGACTATCATCGGCTATGCTCTCAACCTTCTGGCTGTGCCTCTTCTGGCTCTGACCGGCAACTGGCCACTGGCTGCAGCCTTGATTGTGGCCGAAAGACTGGGCAAAGCTATCAGAAAACCAGCCAGAGATGCCATGATGTCCCATGCTGCCTCTCAGGTTGGTGTTGGATATGGTTTTGCTCTGGAAGAATTTCTTGATCAACTGGGGGCCATCCTGGGGCCTCTCTTTTTAGCCCTGGTCATTTATTTAAACAGAGGAGCTGGTCAGCTCACCAGCTACCGCCGGGCTTTTGCTTTTTTGCTGATTCCGGCCCTGGCGGCCATGATCGTTTTGTTTATCAGCCGGCTTAAATATCCGGCTCCTCAGGAATTTGAAGCTACAAAAAGTCAGCCGACTTCGGGTCAGAAATTTGACCGTAATTTCATCCTGTATATCATAGGAGTTTCATTTCTGGCTGCCGGCTTCGCTGATTTTCCTCTTATCAGCTACCACCTCGCTAAGACCAATCTGCTGACCGGTAGCCGTCTGCCTTTAATCTACAGTCTGGCCATGGCCATAGATGCTCTGGCTGCCCTGTTTTTTGGTAAATTATATGATAGGATTGGCCTCAAATCCCTGCTGCTGTCAACGATCCTGTCATCAGCCTTTGCACCTCTGGCCTTTTTGTTTTCTTCCCGGACTGCGGTCATAGCTGGGCTGGTTTGCTGGGGCCTTGGCATGGGAGCTCAGGAATCAATTGTTAAAGCAGTTATTGCCAGTCTGACCAGCCCAGAGAAAAGAGCCACAGCCTATGGTATTTTCAATGCCTTCTTCGGGCTGGCCTGGTTTGCTGGCAGTGCTCTGATGGGCTTTCTTTATCAAAAAAATATAAATACCCTGGTCATCTTTTCAGTGGCTGGTGAGCTGGCCGCTGCCACCTTTTTTTATCTTCTTGACCGCCAGCTAAAAAGAAAAACTATCTGACCAATTCTGGCCGCCGGTCAACAGTCAAATACCACGAGCATAGCGGGTCCAGAACAGTTCATATAATTCACGATACTTCTGGATAGCAGCCCGGGCAAAATCGCCTGTATATCCGGTCAGATACTGATTGACGCTAAAGGGCTCCTTTTCTGGGTTTTTGCTGTTCATAATCTCCAGCGCCTTTTTTTCTATCTGAGGCAGTTCAGAAAAACCTTTTTCCTCAAATTCTTTGATGGTCTGCTCTATTATTTGTCTGTTATCGCCCCACCTGAGGCCAGCCAGTCGATTAGTCCTTCTGAACATCCAGGCGGCCGAATCTTCACGGTAGCGATGCTGAGCACAGATCTCAAAGCCTGGTGGCAACTCAGTGGTTCCAGCAAAAATTGGAATCCTCGGGCTTAAAGCTGGATTATCGAAGGCAAACCAGCAAACAGCTCCAACTGCCGGTGGCAGCCAGCCTTTAATTTGAATGACCGTGGCATAGGAACAACCCATAATAGCAATTGTCCGTTGCGGCTCTATTGTGCCTGGTTTCAAAGTATTAATTAAATTTATCCAATCGCGGGAAAGCCAATTGCTGGCCACCGGACTTTTGATCAGTTCATCGGAATTTCTTTTTTTAACCAGTAAATTCCGGCTTTGATCAAATTCGGTTCCTTCATAAGTTTCACGATACAACTTGAGGATATCCCTGACCGAGACTTTTTTATCAGGTTTAATGGAAAAAGGTAGTTCTTCAGCCTTATAGTCGAGCTTTAAAGAAGGAGCCAGCGCCCTGAAGACGAAATATTCTCTGATGGCAAAAGGCTTTCGACCGCTATAAGCTTGCCAGAATTTAAATGGTTTATCTTTTTCCGGTGAATACCAACCCATTTCCCGGGCCAGCTCAAATACGTTATCGGAAGCCAGGTAGTGATCAGGATCATTTAGATTAATTTCAGCAATCCGAGGAATATTAGCCGAAATACCAACATGATCATCGGGAATACGAACAGCTGCCCAGACAGCGCCTTTTTCCAGCGGGCCTGCTCCAAAAATCTCAAACTGCCAGACTTCTTTTCCATCGGCGATGGTCAGGCATTCACCATAATCTCCATATCCGTACTGTTTGACCAGCTCGCCAGCTAACTTTATCGCTTCCCGGGCCGTCTGGCATCTTTCCAGCATGACCCTTTCCAGTTCTTCAATCATAAACATGCCTTCCGGATTATATAGTTCAGGCCGACCTTCAATCGTTGTTTCACCGATGGCCAGCCCTTTTTCGTTCAAGGCCGGATAAGCCGTGTTCAGAAAAGCGTAGGTCTCAGCCACTTCTGGAATCTCACCCTTAAGAATGACCCGCCTCATATCATCCGGAGTCTCGGTATGCATTTTGCCATCATACAATTTATTCGTTGAGCCAGGTTTATTCTGACGGTGTGGGACAATGTTTAACCACTGGCGGTAATTGCCGTCACAGGTATGGCAGGTAATAACCGAGCCATCAACTGAAGCCAGGCGTCCAACCATGATGCTGGTACAGCCTGAGCCTTCCTCACTCTCGAGCTGGGCTACCTTCTGATGAGCGCCGGCTCCGGTTAGCTGCCAGCTAACCAGCAGGCAGCAGACAATAACAATCAGCATTAAAGGCAGCCGCCGCTTGTCTGATTTAAACCTCATTTTTATTCCTCCATTAAAGTAATTCTGTTTTGAGCTGTTTTTTCATTATTAAAAATGCTCTTGACTCTGTCAATCAAATTTCTTATTAAAGGGTGAGAGCAAATACAGTAACTAAATTCACAGAGACTGACCGCTTTTTATTGCTGCCTGTCCGGATTAAAATAAAGAGGGTAAGACAAAAGCAATGAGGATTAGTTTCGGCCAGCCAGCTTTTATTCCCTATGGAGGCTTTTTTGGCCGGCAGCTTAATTCTGATCTTATGATTCTTCTCGATAACAGTCAATTCGCACGAGGATTTACTTTCGTTAACCGCAATCGTTTAAAAGGGCCAGCCGGACAAGTCTGGGTGACTGTTCCCGTTAAAAAGAAGCATCTGGGCCTGCAAACCATAAGGCAATTACGGCTGCACCAGCCTGAAAAATTCTCAGCCAGGTTTCTGGCTTTGATCAGGCATTATTATGGGCATTCGATTTATTATCCACCGGTTGCTCTTGAGTTTAAAGCTAGCTTTGACTCGGTCCGGGATAATTTTCTGCAACTGGTTCTCTCTTCGCTGGACAGCCTGAAAAGCTGGTTGAAGATTGATACCCCTCAACTCTTACAATCAGAACTGGGGCTTAGTGGCCGGGGTCCACAACTTCTGATTGAGCTGGCCCGCAAGGTGAAAGCGTCTGAAATAGTTTTTCCTTACCTGGCCGATCGCCATTTTGATCCACTGGCCTTTAAATCAGCCGGCTTAAAACTACTATTTTTAAAATACAATCAACTCCCCTACCCCCAATTCTGGGGAAACTTTTTGCCTGATCTGTCAGCTCTTGACCTTTATCTTTGCTGCGGGCCAGGAGCCCGTCAGGTCATCGAAAAAAGTTCCAGAATTATTGCTCCCTGATCCTGAAGTCAGGCCACACCTCTCGAATCAGTGTCCTGGCTGAAAACCAGATATTCACGGGTTAGAGCATAAACCGGATTTTTTATTTCCAGCATCTCTTCTACTATATCCTGAATTCTTAGTGGTTTTTGTGGATTAAAGGCGAGATAAAAAATCAGGCGATTTTCCTGCTGATTATATTCGATTTTTAATTGGCCCTGGTAGCTGGCAGCAAAAGTGGTCAGATAATCTGGAGCCAGCTTTTCCCTCAGTTGACTGGCTGCTTTGACCAGTGGGTCTTTGAGATCAAGAGAGTACACCAGTCCCTTAATATCCTGAAATAACGATGGAGTCTCGGGCTGGCACTTCTTAAGGCCATGGAAGGACAATCCGTCGGGCGTAGAGCTGTTGATTTTATTCAAAAACTCTGAAGAAGAAAGTTCCTGATAAGCTTTAAATTCCAGGACTTCAGCCTTAGCAGCCAGACCAAGAGGCAAAGCTGGCCCATGGCTGATAAGCATTTTAGGGTGAAACCCCTGGGAAAAAGCTATTTTAAAATCCGCCCTCCTTAAACTTCTTTCTATCTGATTCAACAGATCGTTATGAGAAATGAAACGGAGCAGCCCTTCTTTGGAATAAAAGGCTCGATAGCGAAAAGTAGTGGCCGTTTTTTCGAATTCTATATTTTGCTGATTTCTTTCAGCCAGGTCAGGTTGTGACTTCATTACATGTTTTTTACTGCAAATAGCCGGAGGAATAGCCTTAAATTGAGGCCAATCGCAAGCCTGACACTCAGAGCAGCTTTTCTCTTCACAAAGAGGTGTATAGCTGGCCCTCAATGAAGCCTGATATTCCTGCCAGAGATGAGCTTTTTTAAGCCCGGTCTTAACTATATCCCAGGGTAGCGAAGCTTCAGGCTCAATAGCCTGAAGGTAATGATGAAAATCAAGCTGGCAGTGATCGAAAGCCTGAGTCCAGAGATTAAAATTAAACTGATCACGCCAGCCATCAAATCTGGCTCCCAGGCGATGGGCTTCTTCCAGCACCCTTCCTAAGCGGCGGTCGCCTCTGGAAAATACAGCTTCCAGTATGGTAGTTTCGATTTTTGATTCTTTTACTTCAATCTTTTTCCAGTGTCGCAGTTGATTTTTCAAATAATATTGTTTCTGGAGCAGGCTGTCTGCGCTTTCCAGCGGCAGCCATTGAAAAGGAGTATGTGGTTTGGGTATAAAAGAGGAAAGTGTCAGATTAATGGCGGGGAAAGTTTTGTTGATCCTTCGGCCCATTTCCATCAGGCGTGAGATGAGCTCAACAATTGCTTCCAGATCTTCCTGCTTCTCGGTTGGCAGCCCGATCATAAAATAGAGCTTGAGCAACCTCCAGCCATGGCTGAAGGCATAGCCGGCTGCCGTCATTAATTGCTCGTCAGTTATCCTTTTGTTTATAACCCGGCGGAGACGCTCACTACCGGCTTCCGGCACAAGGGTAAAACCTGTCTTTTTGATCTTTACCAGGGATTCAACTATCTCACCTGACAGAGTCTCCGGCCGAAGAGAGGGCAGCGAAATTGAAATTTTTCTTGGTTCTAAAAAGGGCAACAAATTTCTTATTGATTCTTCAAGGTAAGGATAATCACCAACCGACAGAGCGATTAACGATAATTCTTCATATCCAGTCTGCTTTAAGCCCTCACCCGCCAGCTGTTCCACCCTTTGCCTCGACCGGTAGCGATATGGGAAATAAAGGTTGGTCGCCTGGCAAAACCGACACTGCTGAGGGCAGCCCCTGGCTACCTCTACCTGCCAGCGATCAAAGACAGATTGAATATTGGGAACAGGTGTTCTTTCCACCGATCCTGTTTTATCCAGAGGATAAACCAATCTCTTTTCTATCGTCTCGGGTAGGCCGGGAGCTGGCCGCGGTACCAGCAGGAAGCTTTTGGCCTGTTTTTCTGGCCGATAAAAGTATGGTATATACACTCCTCGAATAGGCAGAAAAGCTCGCAGTAGTTCTTCTCGATTTCTAACCTCGGCTTTAATCTCAAGGTATCTATTGATTATTTCCAAAAAAACTTCTTCCCCATCGCCAAAGGCAAATAGATCTATAAAGTCAGCCAGCGGCTCGGGGTTAAAAGCAGCTGGCCCACCGGCCAGCACCAGGGGCTGGGATAATTGCCGCTCAGCTGATCGCCTGGGAATTCTGCCTAATTCCAGCATATTTATTAGATTCGTATGGTTAAGTTCATAAAGAAGCGAAAAGCCGACCAGGTCAAAACTGGCCAGGGGCAGCCTGTTCTCCAGAGAATAAAGAGGTACCTGGTTTTTCCTCAATTCAAGCTCAAAATCTGGCCAGGGAGCGTAAACTCTTTCCGCCAGTATGTCAGGCTTTTGATTAAGAAGAAAATAAAGAATTTTCTGGCCAAGATAAGACATGCCCAGCTCATAGACTTCAGGAAAAGCCAGGGCGACTCGAACTTTAACCGCAGCTGGATCTTTTCTTATTTGATTAGATTCGCCTCCGGTATAACGGCCTGGTTTCTGTACCTGCCGCCATAGCAGTTCAAGTTTTTCTGCTGACAGTGAGGCTGGTGGCTCGTTCATCGTAGTTTCATTTCCTTTCGATTTAATCCTGATTAGAAACGGATATAGGCGAATCTTCGCATTTTGACGTTAATTACCAGGCCAGCAATTAAGAAGTTGGTCAAAAGCGATGACCCACCATAGCTTAAAAATGGTATTGGTATACCGGTAATGGGAAAAAGCCCGACGATCATCATGATATTGATCATAAACTGGCAACCGATCAGCATGGCTGAAAGGAAGGCAATATAAACTCCGCCCCGGTCCGGAGAAACCTGAACGGCCGAAAACAGACGGAAAAGGAAAATGAAATAAATAAGGAAGACGGCCAGGATGCCCAGGAAGCCCAGATCTTCGCCAATTACAGCCAGGATAAAATCGTTGTGGCGCGCAGGCAAAAAGCGCAGCTGACTCTGGGTTCCCTTATGATATCCTTTGCCAGTCAAACCGCCTGAACCCAAGGCTATCCTGGACTGCTTAAGTTGATAGCCAGCTCCTCGTGGGTCTTGATCCGGCACCAGCAATGTTTCAATCCTTTTCTTCTGGTAATCTTTCAAACCATAATTCCAGCCGATAAAGCCTACCAGACAGGATACAATTAAGATGACCACCAGATATCTCCTGGGCAAACCGGCCAGGATATAAGTTCCCAGCAAAACCGGAACCAAAGTCAAGGCTGTCCCCAGGTCAGGTTGAAGAGCGATTAAAACAAAGGGCAGTCCGACTAGAGCTGAACTTAAAAAGAAAGCCTTAAAAGACATCTGGTCTTCTTTGTAATCTGAAAATAGTCTGGCCAGTAAGAGAATGACGGCCACCTTGGTCAGCTCGGAAGGCTGAAATTGAAAAGGACCGAAGACCAGCCAGCTACGCGTATTGGCCACCGGTTTGCCGAAGATGAGAAGTCCAGCCAGAATTAGGTTCATCAGAATATAGAAGGGGAAAGCAAAGGATAATAGAACCTTATAATCGATGACAAGTAAGATCAGCAAAGCCAGCAAGCTGACCAGCAACCAGACTGACTGCTTCCAGACATACTTACTGGACTGAGAATAAATAGCACTGTGAACAAAGATGATGCCAATGACTGAAATGACAACCATTAATAGAATGGTCGTCCAGTCAATTTCCTTGAAGATTCGTCTGTCTAACATACTTTTCCCGATAGAGTTTAAACATTTCACCAGCAATAGGAGCGGCTGTCTGCCCTCCCATTCCACCGAATTCAACCAGGACAGTTACCACCACTTGAGGTTGATAGCGGGGAGCAAAGCCAGTGAACCAGCTATGGGTTTTGGCTGGCTCTTCTCCTCTTTTGATCATTCTCTCAGCTTTTTCCCGGCTTATCACCTGAGTCGAACCGGTTTTGCCACAGATATCAAAGCCTGGCTGATAGGCTCCATGACCTGTGCCACCATCGTTAACTGAACGCCACATGCCTTCTATTATCTTTTCAAATGTCTCAGGGTTGATGCCGGTTTTATCTTTTACCGGTCCCATTTTACCCTCCAGTCTGGTCACCCGGGGCTTGACCCTTATTCCACGGTTGGCCAGGCAGGCAGTTAGAGCAGCTACCTGGAGGGGAGTAACCAGGACCGGCCCCTGGCCAATAGCCACTGAAATAGTTTCACCGGGATACCAGGCTTCTCCCTGAGTTTTCTTTTTCCAATCGCTGGACGGGATTAATCCTTCTTTTTCCCCGGGCATATCCACGCCGGTAATTTGACCCAGGCCAAGAGTGCGGGCATAGCGAGCAATGGTGTCAACGTTAAGCCTCCGGCCCAGCTGATAGAAATAAATATTGCAGGAATTCTTTAGAGCTTCGGGCAAACTGAGCAGACCATGACCTGGCTTGAACCAGCAAGCAAAGTCTTTTCCATAGAGGTTAATCGAACCAGAGCAAAAAAAAGCTGTTCGGTCGGTGATTAAACCAGTTTCCAGTGAGGTTAAAGCTGTAACTACTTTAAAAATCGAACCAGGAGAATACTGACCACGGATCACCCGGTTTTCCAGCGGCCGGGCTGGATCATTTATAATTGACAGCCATTCTTCTGGAGAGAATCTGGTAATAAATCGATTAGGATCATAGGAGGGAGAACTGACCCAGGCCAGACATTCCCCGCTCCTGGAGTCGAGTACAATAATGGCTCCTTCCTTACCCTCGAGTAGTCCTTCTGCCTTTTTTTGCAAATCCAGGTCAATTGACAGCACAAGATCCTGACCCTTGATTGGCTCAATCCTGTTTACTTCGCCCAGAGAGCGGCCCAGGCTATCAACAGTTTCTAGCAGCTGACCATCCTGACCGGTCAAATAATCATCATACTGTTTTTCTACCGCTGCTTTGCCAATCATCTCTCCGCCGCGCCACTTTTTATGAGGGTTACCCTTCATTTCTTCTGGTGAGACCTCTTGTAAATAACCAAGAACATGAGCAGCGGTAGTTTCAAAAGGATAATAACGCCGGGGTTCCACCTGTAACTGAAGTTCAGGAAATTCCTCTCTTCTGGCTTCAATCAGGGCAACTTCTTCCAGTTTCAGATTATCTTTAATGATCACCGGTCCATAGGTCTGAAGCCAGCGGTATCGGTCAATTCTGGCCTTCAATTCTTCAGTCTTTAAATTTAAAAGCTGGCTGACCCGCTCAATAGTCTGGCTGTCATTCTTAATTGATTCCCGGAGTAAAGATACCTTAAAGCTGGGTTGATTATCAGCCAATATGATTCTCTGACGGTCATAAATCAGTCCGCGTGGAGCTGGGAGGGGCAAGGAACGAAGACGATTGGCTTCAGCCATTTTCCAGTATTTCTGGTGATCAAGAATCTGAATTTTCCAGTAAAAAGCCAGAATGAGGAAAAGAAGCAGACTGAAAATAATAAGAGTCAGCCTGGATCTTTTTATAAGCTGACTTAAATCTTCATAAATTTTGGCCATTTTTTCCTGTTTTCAGGTCTCAATCCACGGCTCTCTTAACTGGCGTCAACAGACCAGCCAGCAGACTGGTTATTATAGCATTCACAATAGGTTGAAGATAAAGACCTGGACGGCTGGAGAGTAAACTCCTTTTAAAAATGACATTATATAAAAGTATCCAGAGCACCAGCTGCAACAGACTGAAAAAAAATAGAATCAGGCTCCGCTTGGGTAGAGAATTAAGGTTAATTTTCTGGGTCAGCCAGCCCGCCAGAAAGCCGGTAATAGTCAAGCTTAAACCAGACAGGCCAAAAACACTATGGGAAAAAGTATCCTCCAGGAGTCCAGCCACGGTGCCCATCGCTGCACCCTCTATTTCGCCATAAGTTATAGCAGTCAAAAGGACAGCCACACAAAAGGTATTAATAAAAACCAGTAAGTTAGGACTCAGTCTGCCCAACAGGCTATAAACAGCAAAAGCCAGAATAAGCATCAAAAGCATCATCAGTCCTTTCCTTATTCTCACCAGCCTTTACCTCACTAAATTTTGGCTGTCTTTAAGAACAGCCACCAGAGCCAGCTGTCTGAAGTCAAAATAGGGTTCAACTATAATTTTTTTAAAAAGGCCACCTTCAGCTGAAATTGAACTTATTTTTCCCACCTTTAGCCCTGGTGGAAAGATCTGGTCGTAGCCAGAAGTTAAAATTTCGTCGCCAACTTCCCCTCCCGGTGAGGAGGCAATAACATATTTTATCAGGCACTTTCCCTGGCCATCCCCGGTCAGGATGCCGGGCGTCTTATCTCTGGCCGACGTCACTGCCACTCCACTTTCTTCAGACGTGATAAGAATGACTTTGGCTTCACGGCTAGAAATGGGTTCAGTGGTCTTTCCCACCAGATAACCATAATAATCGCAGACAGGCAAATTTCTGGTTACGCCGTCGGCCGAGCCACGATCTATGATCACCGAACGAAAATAGTTGGCAGTGTCCAGGCCAATGACTCTGGCCGGCAGGATAGAAGCTTCCAGCCAGTTCAGGTTATTCTGGAGAGCCTGTTTACCCAGGTTGATTTTCAATTTTTCCTGGAGAAGCTCTTTTTCCTGATTCAGAAAGAATATCTGTTTCTTTAGTTCCTGGTTTTCCTTTTGAGCTTCCTTTAAAGACAGGAAATTGTGCCAGCCTTGAGTAATATAGTCGAAGGTCGAAACAGCAGCCTTTTGTAATGGAGCAAAAGTGGCAAAAATAATCTTTTCCAGCCAGGTCTGACGGCTGCCCAACGGAATCTGGGCCGAAATCAAGATCAAATTAAAAAGAACAAGCAGAATTCCTACTAGATATTTATTTTTAGCCAGTCTGGAAAGTGACATCCGTTCTTATAAATTATTATTACTCCAGGGAGATTTTCCTCAGGAGGTCGAGGTCATCCAGCAGTTTCCCTGCTCCCATCACCACTGAGGTCAGAGGATCTTCTGTCAGAAAAACAGGTAGCTGCGTTTCTTCTCTCAATCTCTTATCGAGATTTTTAAGCAAAGCACCTCCGCCAGTCAGAATAATTCCTCGGTCGATAATATCAGCTGATAATTCAGGTGGCGTTCTTTCCAGTGCGATTCTAACCGCGTTGACAATGCTTGCTACTACTTCTTCAATTGCCTCTCTGATTTCCTGATCATCAACAACAATAGTCCTGGGAATACCTTCCCTTAAATCCCTGCCCTTAATCTCCATGGTCAGTGATTCATCCAGAGGATAAGCTGAGCCCAGCTGACATTTAACCTGTTCAGCGGTTTTTTCGCCGATAAGCAGATTGTATTTCTTTTTTAAATATTGAATGATAGAGTCGTCCATCTCATTGCTGGCAACTCTAATCGAATGATTAAAAACTACCCCATTTAATGAAATTACAGCTATGTCTGTTGTCCCGCCGCCAATGTCAACAATCATGTTTCCCGTAGGCTCAGAAATCGGCAGGTTGGCTCCAACTGCCGCCGCCATCGGCTGTTCGACGATGTAAACTTCAGAGGCTTTAGCTCTAAGAGCAACATCTTTAACCGCTCTTCTTTCCACCTGGGTAATTCCGGTTGGAATACCGATGACAATTCTGGGCCTGAGCAAAAAACCATGGTTATTCATCGCCTGCCTGATAAAATAATCAAGCATCCTTTCTGCAATTTCAAAATCTGCTATGACCCCATCCCTCATCGGCTTAATAGCCACCACGTTACTTGGAGTCTTACCCAGCATCTCCTTAGCTCGTCCGCCAACAGCTTCAATCTTACCGGTTTGAACATTTATAACCACAATCGAAGGTTCCTGAACAACAATACCTCTTCCCTTTAAATAAACCAGTGTATTGGCTGTCCCCAGGTCAACTGCCAGGTCGCAGAATAGCTTATCTTTCACCCAGCTCCAGAGACTCATGCTTATCCTCGCTTTTTATCCAAGAGATTAGGAATAATTAGATATTTAGCATAAAATGACCGGCGTGGCAAATTGTTCAGTGCCTGAGGTGTGATTAAAATTATCTTGACTTAGTCTGGAACTTTTTAATATACATAAATAAAATAAAGAATAACGACCTGGATTAGAAAGGAGAGGCCGATGAGTGAAAAACCATTTGTCCCTGAAAAAACTGACCAGAGAGAATTTACTCTGCGGGCGGTCTTGCTTGGACTTATCATGACTATCATTCTCGGCGCAGCTAATGCTTATCTTGGCCTTAGAGCGGGTATGACTATTGCCGCTACCTATCCAGCCGCAGTCATTGGGATGGCAGTCCTTAAAATGATGAGAGGCTCAATTCTGGAAGAAAACATAGCCAGAACCGTTGGTTCAATCGGCGAATCAGTTGCAGCCGGGGCTATCTTTACTATTCCAGCTTTTTTGATTACTGGAGTCTGGACTAAATTCAATACGGTCAGTGCTTATCTCCAGTCGACAGCCCTGATGTTTGTCGGCGGCTTACTGGGAATTCTGTTTGTTACCTTTCTTAGACGGATCATGGTGACTGACCCGGAATTGCCATTTCCTGAGTCAGTGGCAGCGGCTGAAATTCATAAAGCTGGTCAAAAAGGCAGCGCTGGAGCAAAATTTTTGTTCCAGGCAATGGGAGTTGGCGCTCTGATCTATTCCCTTGGCGTGGTTCAGTTATTTTCTGCTGGCAAGGAATTTGTCATCAAGCTGGGCAAAATTGGCTCAAGTTTTGTTCGCCTGGGATCATCCCAGGAAGCCGGCACTGTCAGCACAGGCGGGATGGTGAGTGTTTCCGGTCCCGGGATTTCTCCAGCCTATATTGGAGTTGGCTATATTATTGGCCCTCGTCTGGCTTCTTTGAACTTTGCCGGTGGTGTGCTGGCCTGGGGTCTCTTTGCACCCCTCTTAATGTATTTTCTAGGGCCTCAACTGGTGAGCCAATTTTATGGACCGACTGTGGCTATGACTGATGTCCCCTGGCCAGATCTGATCAGCAATGTCTGGAAATTCATCATCAGGCCAATTGCGGTCGGCGGCATGCTGGTTGGCGCCGGCTACACTCTTTTTAAAATGAGAAAGAACCTGATGACTGGTATTAAGAGATCAATAAGAGATGTCAAAAAGGCTTCAGGTCAAGTCGAAACTACCAGCCGTCTGGAAAAAGACCTGGATATGCGGCTGGTCCTCTTTTTGTTGCTTTTTACAGTTATCCTTATGGTATTTGTCTACAGGATGTTCATTGGAAGCTATTTACCAGCTGTTCTGGCCGCAATAGTTATGGCTGTTTTTGGCTTCTTTTTTGCCGCCGTTTCTGGAAACTTAGTAGGGACAATTGGCTCTTCTAACAATCCAATTTCCGGCTTAACCCTGGCCACTCTGATTATTGCCGGCCTGTTGATGGTCCTTATTGGAGCAAGAGGAACCAGCGGGATTATCGCTGTTTTAGGTGTAGCTTCAGTGGTCTGTGTTTCCTCAGCTGTCGCTGGTGAAATGCTGCAGGACCTTAAAGTTGGACATATTCTGGGAGGAACACCCTGGAAAATGCAGGTTGGTGATATTATCGGAGTTCTGGTGGCTTCCCTTGTTCTTTATTTCCCTTTGATGATTCTCCACGGAGCTTTTACGTTTGGTAGCAAGGAATTACCTGCGCCTCAGGCTGGTTTAATGGCAGTTATAACACAGGGTATCGTCGGCGGTGAAATGGCCTGGCCACTGGTCATTGTCGGCATGATGATGGGCTTTGCCCTGATCCTGGTTAGAGTCAGTTCTCCCATGCTGGTCTCAGTAGGTATGTATCTCCCCCTCGAAACGACCTTCGCCATTTTTGTTGGTGGCATGATCAAGGGAATTCTCAATCGTCAGACAGCCAGGAAGAACCTTAACCCGGCTCAAAAAGCCAGAGCAGAAAATGTTGGAATTCTTCTGGCAGCGGGTCTAATTGCGGGTGAAGCTCTGACCGGGTTGGTTCGGGCCGGCTGGAAATTCTTCTATCTCCAGGGCGTTGTGGGCAAGGATATACCGATTATTTTTGCTCATCCCAGTTATTTGCTCGGGCTCGGGGTCCTTGTCCTGATCGGGCTTTATCTGGTGGCCGTTCCACTCAGAAATGCTGGTGCTCCTGATGAACCGCCTCCACCATCAGCCGTAGTCTGATGGGTGCTGCCCGCAAACCAGAGGAAAAGGGCTCGTAGGCCATAAGCGAAAATTTGCCACTGACCGGCTTCTGGGTTAAAATAAACCCGTTATGGCTATTCTAGAAATACTAAAGGTTGGCCATCCGCTGCTGGCTCAAAAAGCCCGCCCGGTTGAAAATATTAATCAGGAAATAGTGGACCTGGCCAGGAATATGGTAGAGACCATGTACCGGGCACCGGGAGTGGGATTAGCCGCTCCTCAGGTCAACAGGGGAATCAGGCTAATTACGGTCGACCTGTCCGTGGGTGAAAATAAAGATGAACTTTTTATTCTGATTAATCCTGAAATTGTGGAGGAGTCAGGCAAAACTATGGCTGAAGAAGGCTGTCTATCTGTGCCGGGAATATATGAGAAGCTTGAGCGCCCGGAAAGAGTAGTGGTTAAAGGCTATGACCTTAATGGTCGAGAGATCACGATTGAAGCCAGTGATCTTCTGGCCAGGGCTTTTGCTCACGAAATTGATCATCTTGAGGGCAAACTTTTTATTGACAGGCTATCTCCCCTCAAAAAAAGCCTGATCAAAAATCGAATCAAAAAGGAGCAGGAGAAAGTCTCCACCCGATGAAGGTTGCCTTTTTTGGGAGTCCGGCTGTCGCTTTGCCCGCTTTAAATAGCTTAATTCAGGCTGGGCATGAAATAAGACTGGTCATCACGCAGCCTGACCGCCCGGCCGGCAGGGGAAAAAAATTAACTCCGCCTCCGGTTAAGGTTTTTGCCCGCGACCATGGGCTGCCCTGTCTTCAACCAGAAAAAATCAGACGAGATGAACAGGTACTGGAAGCCTTAAAGCAGGCTGAACCAGAAGTCAATGTGGTCGTAGCCTATGGCCAGATAATTCCAGCTTCTATTATCTATTTGCCCCCCTTTAAGACACTTAATATACATTTTTCTCTTTTGCCGAAATACCGTGGAGCGGCTCCGGTCCAGTGGGCTATTTTAAATGGAGACAGGAAAACTGGAATCACTATTATGGAGCTCAATGAAAAGATGGATGAAGGACCGCTTCTGGCTCAGCGGGAAGTTGAAATTTTACCTGGAGAAACTGCCCGGGAACTGGAGATCAGACTGTCTTACCTGGGCGCCCAGCTTCTGATCGAGACTCTAGCCAGAATTAATGAAGTTGAACGAGTTGAACAGAACCCGGAACTGGCTACCTATGCACCCAGGTTGACCAAAGAACAGGGCAAGATTAACTGGCAGGAGCCGGCTAGAGTGATAGACCTCAAAGTTAGAGCCTTTTTCCCCTGGCCCGGAGCTTTTTGCTTCCTGGATGGAAAAAAAATAGATATACTGAGCGGTCAGCCTATCGCCGGGATTTTTCCTAACTCTTCTCCTGGAGAAATAATCCAGATTGATAAATCTGGTGTGTATGTTGCCTGCGGTCAGAATACTGTCTATCTGATAGAAAAAATAAAACCGGAAAGCAAAAAAGAAATGCCAGCTTATGCCTTTAGCCTCGGCGGGAAAATCAAGGTTGGCACCAGGTTAGACTGACGACATTTACCGCTTCAGCCTGGACTTAATGCTATTCCTCAATTATATAATCGATCGGGTTAATTGGTTTGCCGTTCAGATGAACTTCATAATGAAGATGCGGTCCAAGGGCCTTGCCAGTCTGACCAACGTACCCCACCACTTGCCCCCGGTTAATTTTCTGGCCAGCTTTGACTGTATATTTTTGCAGGTGCCAGTATTCAGTTGACAACCCATTACCGTGACTGATACAGACAAAATTCCCTTTGTACTTATCAAACCCAACTTGAGCGACCACTCCGTTGGCAGTAGCCATAACCGGATTATTAAGGTTGGTAGCAATATCCAAGCCAGAATGGAAAGCATTTCTACCGGTGTAAGGATCAATTCTGGAGCCAAAGGACGAAGAGACCCAACCGACAGTTGGCCAGATGGTTGGCGTCGTAGCCAGATTTGTCGATTGACTTTCAAAAAATTGATACATGTAGCTAAGGTTCTTCTCAACTGATTCGGCCCTCTGCTTGATAGACTGAATAGCGCCTGGAGAAACTTCTTTATTGGTCCTGGTCACCAGATTAAGATCAACTTTTTCCCCGCCACCCAGACCAGGTTCTCCCCCTATATTTTCCGAAGACTGAATGCCAGCCAGGACGTTGATCTTACGGGCATAGTTTTCGAAATTTGAGATAGTGTCTTTCATCTGAGCAATAGTAGTTTCGTAAGCGGCTAAAGTTTCTTTTTGAGCGGCTGCCTCTTTGAGCAGTTCATTATATTTAGCCTTGGTCACAGTCATCGAAAAATAATCAATCAGAAAGAAAACAAAAATTACAGCAAAGGTCAGTCCTGCTCCCAGAACAAGGCGAACTGCCTTTTGAGAGATATTTATTGTCTTGAAATTCGTCTTCCAGTTAGGAACTATCACTACCGAGATAAACTTTTTAGCCATTTTCTTTCCTCTTTAAATAGCACATTTAGCCAGCGGCTGTCAACCTCCGGGTTAGAATGACTCTGATCTCCGCCGGGAGTCTTCATTCCACCACTTTATAGATCACATCATTCTCCCTAACCGGGAAATCGACTTTGAAAGCAACCTCTTCTCCTGCTCCGGCTTCTTCCACCGGCTGGTGCTCAATCTGCATTGATTCGATTTTCTGGAAAAAGTTAGAACTATGTCCTTTGATGTGAACCACATCTCCAACCTTCAGGCCGCCGCTGGTTATCTTGCCTACTCCGACCTGAATTTTCGAAAAATAATGGCTAATTCGGCCAACTTCCACCTCCTCCATTTCGTCCCTCCTATATTTTTGTCTTATAAATAGCAAAAAAACTGAATTTTTGCAACTATTTTAGCCACCGATTAAGACCGCCCCTCCATTGACATTAAGAGTTTCACCGGTTATGTGCCTGGCCAGCTCGGAAACGAGAAACAGTATTGGACCGGCCACGTCTTCTGGATCAGGAATTCTTTTGAGCGGTATTGATTGCCTGATTCTCTCCTTGAATTCGGCGTCACTAAAAACTTCAGTATTCATCTCGGTTTCCACCCAGCCGGGCGCAACACAATTGACCAGAATGTTAAAGGGAGCCAATTCTACCGCCAGGGATTTGGTCAGTGCGACCAGAGCACCTTTGCTGGCTGCATAATGGGAATGAAAAGCCTCCCCCCTGATAGCAGCAGTAGAAGCAACATTAACGATCCAGCCCCGTCTGTTTTTCTTCATAACAGGGACAACGGCATTGGTGGCATAAAAAATCCCGTCAAGATTGATAGCCATTGTTTCCCGCCAGGTTTCTGCGCTCATACTGCCCATTTCTCCGTATGTCCAGATCCCGGCGTTGTTAACCAGAATATCTATTGTGCCCCAGACTTCCAGGCACCTGGAGACCATTCTTTCCACATCCTTCTTGCTGGCCAGATCCGCTTGAACCAGAAGATATTTACCTCCTCTGGCCTCAATTTCCTGCCCGGCTTCAACTGCCGCCTGAACATTTTTTTTATAATGAATGGTTACTTCAGCTCCGGCCTCGGCCAGAAAATTAGCTGTTGCCCGGCCAATTCCTCTTGAACTCCCTGTAATTAATGCCTTTTTCCCGCTTAAATCAATCGCCTTCATAATTCCCACCTTAGTCCAGAATTTTCACCGATTGGCTCTCCTACCTCTTTCTCAGAGCTCAGTCAAGCTGAAATCGCCCATCTTGTGGAATTCGAGATAGCGGTAAATATCAGCGGCATAGGGTAAAATTTTCTTTTCCATCATGCTCAGGTAATCGGCAGTGGAAGGCAACTCTCCTTTAATGGCAGTCAAGGCCGCTAATTCAGCCGAGCCCAGATAGACTCTGGCTCCGTCTCCCAATCGGTTGTCAAAATTTCTGGTGGAAGTCGAAATGACTGTACTCCCTGGCTTGACCCTGGCTTGATTTCCCATGCACAGAGAACAACCGGGAATTTCCAGCCGGGCTCCTACCTGGGCAAAAATAGCCAGCAGCCCCTCTTTTTTTAATTGTATCTGGTCCATTTTCGTGGGCGGAGTTATCCAGATCCTGGTTGCCGGATAGGAAGCCCCCTCCAGCAACCTGGCCGCTGCCCGAAAGTGACCGATATTGGTCATGCAGGAACCAATAAAAACCTCATCAATCTTATCTCCCGCTACCTCTGACAGATATTTAACATCATCCGGGTCATTCGGACAAGCCAGAATTGGCTCTTTGATTTCAGCCAGGTCAATTTCAAGTGTGGCAGCATAGTCGGCATTTTGATCACGCTTTAAAAGAATCGGATTTTTTAACCAGTCTTCACAGGCTTTAATTCTTTTCTCCAGAGTCCCAGCATACTGGTAGCCAGCGTTAATCATCTCTTTCATCAAGGCTATATTGCTTTTTAAATATTCAATGACCCTATCCTCTCGAAGTGAGATGACCGCTGCTGCCGCTGATCTCTCGGCTGAGGCATCAGTGAGTTCATAGGCTTGCTCAACAGTCAGGTCTTCCAGACCCTCTATTTCCAGAATACGACCATTAAAAATATTCTTTTTGCCTTTCTTGGCTACAGTTAACAAACCATTTTTGATGGCAAAAAATGGAATGGCATTAACCACATCTCTCAGAGTAATCCCCGGATTTAGTTTTCCTGAAAATCTGACCAGGACTGACTCTGGCACATCGAGAGGCATAAAACCCAGGGCACCGGCAAAAGCCACCAGACCGGAGCCAGCCGGAAAGCTCAGGCCGACTGGAAAACGGGTATGAGAATCGCCCCCTGTACCGACCGTGTCAGGTAAAATAAGGCGATTCAGCCAGGAATGAATGATGCCGTCTCCGGGCTTGAGAGCGACTCCCTTTCTTTCAATGACAAAAGAGGACAGACTTTTATGCATCTTAACGTCAGTTAGCTTGGGATAAGCCGCGGTGTGGCAAAAAGACTGCATAAAAAGGTCAGTTTGAAACTCTAAACAGGCCAGCTCTTTCAACTCATCAGCTGTCATTGGTCCGGTTGTATCCTGCGAACCAACGGTGGTCATCTTTGGTTCACAGGCAGTTCCCGGCAGGACTCCTTCCTGCCCGCAGGCGAGTCCAATAATTTTCTGAGCAAGGGTAAAGCCCTGGCCGGGTTTGATCTCAGGGTTCTCAACCCTGGTAAAGAACTCGGCCTCCTTCAGACCTAATTCTTTCCTGGCCCGGCTCGTCAACTGGCGTCCAATTATTAAATTAAGCCGGCCTCCAGCCCGGAATTCGTCCTTAATGGTTACCGGTTTCCATTCAAATTTGCTCAGTACCTGACCATTTTCATCTTTAATAACCCCTGCCCCGGTTTCAATGACTATGACCTGACCTGTTCTTAACTGGCTGACATCCGTCTGAATGGGTAATCCACCAGAGTCTTCAACCGTATTGAAAAAAATGGGAGCAATTAATCCACCGATAACCACTCCGCCTCGCCTTTTATTAGGAACATAAGGGATATCCTCACCTATATGCCACAGAAGAGAATTACAGGCAGATTTGCGGGAAGAGCCAGTCCCGACCACATCACCGACAAAAGCTACTTTATAACCTTCTTCCCTGAATTTGTGGATAGTTTCAATACCGCCAGGAAAACGGGTTTCACCCATAGACATGGCATGAAGAGGGATATCAGGACGGCTCCAGGCATATTTAGCTGGTGACAGATCATCAGTATTAATTTCTCCATCGACCTTAAAAACTTTAAGAACAATTTTTTCAGGAAATTCGGGCCGATGCCGAAACCAATCGGCTTCTGACCAGGACTGTAGAACTTCTCTAGCATATTGATTGGAAGAGCTAAGATCAACAACCTGGCGATAAGAACCATAAACCAGGATGATTCCGGCTAAGGCTCTGGCTGCTTCGGGAGCCAGTGATTCCTTCTGAAGAAAAGAGACAAGAGGCCCAACATTATAACCACCGAGCATTGTGCCCAGAAGGAAGACCGCCCTTAACGGGTTGATAAGAGGAGATTGTCTTTTCTGTAGAGCTATTTCTTCAAGCCAGCTGGCTTTCACCATGGCCGCTGGATCAACTCCCGGAGAAATTCTCTGTTCGATAAGATAAACTAATTCCTCCTCATGACCGGCAGGTGGATCTTCGAGCAGTTGACATAACTCGCTGGTTTCTTCCGGTGTCAAAGGTAGAGGTGGTAAGCCAAGTTTTTTCCTTTCCTCAGCTTTTTGATAATAGCTCTCAAGCATTTGATTATCTCCTGAATAAAAATTTAGAGGGATTACTTCCCACAGCTTACGGCTATAATCTTATGAATTCTAAAAAAGTTTGTCAAAAACTTATTGGACGAGTGGGGCCTCAGTTTTTAACTTTTTTTCAGGATTAGAGAAGTCATCAAGCTAATAAAAAGTGTTTGCTTTTGTCAGGTCGAAATAATAAAATTTTTAAGTTAAAAAATTAATCAGGAGGCAAAATGATTAATCAAACTGCTATTCAAAAGGCTAAAGACCATTTTGGTCGGCTGCTGGAAAACCAAATGTTAAGGATGGAGAAAATCAAGTCTGCCCCGGACTGGATCGATTACCGACAGCTCTCACCGATTAAAATTGGTATTTTGCCAGGAGATGGGATCGGGCCCTACATTGCCACTGAAGCTGAGCGCGTACTTCGCTTTATGCTGGAGGATGAACTGAAGAAGGGTAAAGTCTTTATAGCGACTATTGAAGGCTTAACGATTGAAAATCGCGCTGCCCATAATAAAGCTATACCGGACGATGTCCTGGAGGAAATTAAAAAATTCCATGTGACTCTAAAGGGCCCCACCACCACGCCACGGAAAGGAGATCCCTGGCCAAATATTGAAAGCTGCAATGTGGCCATGAGAAAAGAACTTGATCTATTCGCCAATGTCAGGCCAGTTAGAGTTCCCAAACAGGGTATTGACTGGATCTTTTTCAGGGAAAATACAGAAGACCTGTATGCCCTCGGTCCTTATGGAATAGATGTCGACGAAGATATTTCTATTGATTTCAAGCTGATTACTGGGCCGGGCTCAGAACGAATTTGCCGTCTGGCTTTTGAACATGCCAGAAAGAATAAAAAGAATAGAATCACCTGTGTGACCAAGGCTAATGTAGTCAAAACCACCGATGGGCGTTTTCTGGAGAACTTTTATCGCCTGGCCAAAGAATATCCTGAAATTCAGGCGGATGATTGGTATATTGATATCATGACTGCCAAGCTCGTGGATGAAAAGAGGCGGAGGGAATTCCAGGTATTTGTTTTGCCCAATCTCTATGGAGATATCCTGACTGATGAAGCAGCTGAGTTTCAGGGCGGAGTGGGCACCGCCGGTAGTGCCAATATCGGCAAACAATATGCCATGTTTGAGGCTATTCATGGCTCGGCTCCCAGGATGGTTAAAGAAGGCCGGGCTCAATATGCTGATCCGGCCAGCATGATCAGGGCAGCAGCTATGCTCATTGGTCATATTGGCTTTGAAGAAAAAGCTGCTCAACTGGAAATGGCCCTCGATATCTGCGGCCAGTACGAAAAGAAGCTGGTTATTACGGGTCGTTCAACCGGAGCTACCGGTAAAGAATTTACTGATTACCTGCTGGACTGGTTAAAAAACCCGAAATTAAAAGAGACCTGGGAAAGCTACGTTAATAGTTAAAAGTTTTTAGAATATAAAGATTATAAAAAGGAGTTGCTCATGAGAAAAAAAATAGCTTTAATTGGTGGCGGGCAGATTGGCCAGATTCTGGCCATGCTGGCTGCTCAAAAGGAGCTGGGTGATATCGTCATTCTGGATGTACCTGAGTATGCTAATGTCGCTAAGGGCAAGGCTCTTGATTTAATGGAGATGGCCCCTCATGGTAATTATGATGCCAATATCATTGGCACCTCTGATTACAAAGACATTGAAGGAGCTGACGTAGTTATTGTCACCGCCGGTAAGCCCAGAGAAGCCGGTATGACCAGAGAAGATCTCTTGAACGTCAACATCAAAATCATAACTGATGTAGCAAACGGTGTTAAACAATACGCGCCTCGGGCATTTTGTATCATTGTTACCAATCCTCTTGATGCGATGGTCTATGTTTTTCACAAAATAACCGGTTTCCCCAAGAATCAAGTGGTCGGGATGGCCGGGACACTGGATACCGCCCGCTGGAGGGCTTTCATTGCGATGGAACTCGGCGTATCAGTAGCTGATATCTCCGGTACAGTGCTCGGAGGCCACGGTCCTGATATGGTCCCCCTGCCCCGCTTGACCACGATAGGAGGAGTACCACTAACCGAGTTAGCCACCCAGGAGCAGATTGAGCGGCTGATTAACAGAACGAGAGAAGCTGGAACCGAGATCGTCAAACTATTTGGCAAAGGTTCGGCCTTCTTCAGTCCGGCCTGGAGCGCCATCGTCATTGCTGAATCCCACCTCAAAGACAAACGTCGAATTCTGCCCTGTGCGGCTTTGTGTGAAGGGGAATATGGCGTCCAGGGTTTGTTCATCGGTGTCCCCTGCCTGATCAGTGCTAAAGGCATGGAAAAGATTTATGAAATCAAATTGACCGAAGAAGAAAAGGCTCAATTTGCCAAAACCATCGCCTCAGTTAGCAAGACGGTAGCTGAGTGTAAAATCTGAATAAACTTGAGGCTAAGCAGACTTCAGAATATCTGAAGAATAGAAAGCTCTAGGGCATAAGAAGGCGGAGTCAGGAAAATTGACTCTGCCTTCTTTTTAAAGTCGGAAAACTAAAAGTAGTGCATCATGCTTATCCATGAATTTCAGGCTAAGGCTCTGTTGAAAGAGCTGGGAGTGGCCGTGCCAGCTGGCTATCTGGCCGAAACGGCTGACGAAGTCAGGCTGGCGGCTGAAAAGCTGGGAGGCCAGGTCATTCTTAAAGCCCAGATTCTTTCTGGTGGACGGGGAAAAGCAGGCGGCATTGTGGTGGCTGATTCTTCGGATCAGGCAGGATTGGCTGCTACCCGCCTACTGGGTAGAAAGCTTATTACTGCTCAAAGTGGGGGGCGTGGTCTGGTCGTCAAAAAACTTCTGGTTGAGGAACTTGTACCTCCAGCCAGGGAAATTTATCTGAGCCTGGTAGTTGATCGTAAAAATGAAAAATTGGCTGCGCTGGTTAGCGTTCGAGGAGGAGTGGAAATTGAGGAACTGGCGAAGTCAGGCCCTCAGGCCATAAAAAAAGAATATTTTTATCCAGAACGGGGACTTATGCCCTTTCAAGCCAGGAATCTGGCTTATTTTCTTGATCTTCCTGATGCAGCTTATAAGACATTTCTCGATTATCTAAAAAAACTCAGCAAATTCTTTTTAGCCAGGGATATGAAGCTTCTGGAAATAAACCCTCTGATAATAAAAGCAGATAACCAGCTGGTGGCAGCCGATATCAAAATGGACTTTGATGACAGTGGCCTTGCCCGTCAGCCTGAAATCAGCAGCTTAGAAGACTGGTCGGAGCTCTCCGCCGAAGAAAAAAGAGCCAGAAGCTTTAAGCTGAACTATGTAAAAATGGCAGGTCATATCGGCTGTCTGGTGAATGGGGCCGGTCTGGCCATGGCCACCATGGATATTATCAAGCTTTTTGGCGGTGAACCGGCGAATTTCCTGGACATCGGGGGTGGAGTAACTGAGGAAGCAGTCGGCCAGGCTTTTGAAATTCTGGCCTGCGACCAGGAGGTTAAGGCCTGCCTGGTCAACATTTTTGGAGGTATTGTCCGCTGCGATCTGGTCGCCAGAGGCCTGGTATCTTCAGCCAGAAAGATTGCTCTTAATAAACCGGTGGTGGTCAGGCTCCAGGGTACAAACGAAGCAGAAGGAAGAAAGATTTTAGGAGAAGCCAATCTTCCTTTTTATTTTGTGGAGGATTTTGAACAAGCAGCCAGATTGGTCGTCAATTTGAGCCAGCCCTGAATTTTACCAAAGAGGCAGAGATGAGTATCCTTCTTGACCGGAATTCAAGAATTTTAATCCAGGGTATAACGGGCCAGCAGGCTTCCTTTCACACTGAGCGCATGCTTGAATATGGCACTAAGGTCGTCGCTGGTGTAACGCCAGGAAAAGGGGGCCGGCTGCATCTGGGTCTTCCCGTTTTCAATACAGTTGAACAAGCGATCAGGCAGGAAGCCCCGAATATCTCCATTGTCTTTGTACCACCGCTGGCGGCGGCAGATGCCGTTATGGAAGCGGCCGCTGGTGGACTTAAACTGATAGTTTGCATAACGGAGGGCATACCCAACCTGGATATGCTTAAGGCGAAAAGATTTCTGGCAGAGCAGGGGTCGTTTTTAATAGGCCCGAACACTCCTGGTCTAATCTCACCGGGCCAGGGCAAAGCGGGGATTATGCCAGCCAGCATCCACCGGCCAGGGCCAGTTGGCCTGATATCAAGATCAGGCACATTGACTTATGAAGCTGTGTACCAGCTCAGCCAGCTCGGACTCGGACAATCAACCGCCATCGGTATAGGCGGAGATCCGATAGTCGGCCTAAAATTTGTAGAGTTGCTGGAAATGTTTAAGTCTGATTCCCAAACAGAGGCAGTACTCATGATCGGGG
Source organism: Acidobacteriota bacterium (assembly GCA_029553365.1). GTDB lineage: Bacteria > Acidobacteriota > Aminicenantia > Aminicenantales > Saccharicenantaceae > Saccharicenans. The sequence continues at coordinate 39,406 of JAKPCG010000043.1, forward strand.
AAATAGGCGGACAGGCAGAAGAAGAGGCGGCCGAATATTTAAGGCAATCAAATTATCCCAAGCCGGTAGCAGCCTATGTGGCCGGACTGACCGCTCCCAGGGGCAAAAGGCTGGGACATGCTGGGGCTATTATCGAGGGCAATGAGGGTTCAGCCCAGGATAAGGTTAAATGCCTGGCTGCGGCCGGCGCCAAAATAATTGAAAACCCGGCCTGGATCGGTCAAACAGTTAGAGAGCTGATGACTGAAAAGAAGGGCAATTAAACGGGCAAGCTAGAGTTGGGACTGCTCCATTCCCTGGATAACTCAATGGCTTTTTTAATCTCGTCGGATTTAAATTTGACTTGGCAATAATAAACAGGCGAGATTGCCTTTTGAGATCAGAGATGGAAAACAGGCCGAAATAAATGATAAGGGTGGGATTTTTAAAATAATAATTCTGGAGAAATAACATGTCAGGAGTATTAAATGAAGTCAGGGAGCAAAGCTCACTGATCAGAATGGTTTCAGCCATTATTCTGTTTTTAATTTTCACTTCGGCCTGTTCCAGACCGAATGAGGCAACCTATTCAATAAAAAAAGAAAGCATCATCACCTACCCTTTTTCCGATCCCGATCCCATTCCGGTCTTTGCTCGCTCCTCAAACTGGGGAGCAGGAGCTAAAATTTATCCCTATTTTGTTTTTAATGGCTTCAGCCATGAATCCAGGCCAGAGGAGTGGACCGTCATTCGTCTGAGGAATAAATATCTCGAAGTCTCGATTCTCCCCGAAGTCGGCGGGAAAGTCTGGGGAGCTAAAGATTTAAAGACCGGGCGAGAATTCATCTATACCAATAAGGTTTTAAAATTCCGGGAAATAGCCCTGCGTGGTCCCTGGACCTCAGGCGGAATTGAGTTTAATTTTGGAGTGATCGGACATTCGCCAGCCACGGCTACGCCCGTTGATTATCATCTCGAAGAAAGGTCGGATGGCAGTGTGGCCTGCACTGTTGGCAACTATGATTGGCCTTCCCGCAGCCGATGGGAAGTGACCATCATCGTTTACCCTGACCGGGCCTATTTTGAGACAAAAACGCGCTGGACCAATCCGGGCCCTTTTCATCAATCCTATTATGTCTGGATGAACGCTGCTATACCGGTCGCTGAGGATTTGCATTATGTCGTTCCCGGGCTCTATCATCTCGGCCATGATTATTCAGTTCCTCTGGATACCTGGCCTGTCGACCGCCAGGGCCGGGACCTGGCCTGGTACAAAAATAACGCCTTTGATGGTTCAAAGAGTTATTTTGTAGTCGGTCAGTATGATAATTTTTTCGGTGCATATTATCTTAATTCGGACGCCGGTTACGGCCACTGGTCTCCATATTCTGATATGCCCGGAAAAAAAATCTGGATCTGGGATTTGAGTCAGGCCGGTGAAATCTGGGTTAACCTTTTGACCGATAATGATGGTCAGTATAGTGAGCCCCAGGCCGGGCGGCTTTTCAATCAGTCTGATCACGGGACTTTTAGTCCGGCGTCTTCTGAGCGCTGGTCAGAAATCTGGTTTCCATATAATGGAATAGGTGAAATGACCGGGGCCAGTCCCCAGGCTGTGCTTAGCCTACAAAAGAAAGGCCATGGTTACCAGCTGGGTATTTATGCCCTGGAAAAGCTCAAGGACAGCCTGCTGGTCAGAGAAGGTAACAAAGAGATTCTGAACGACACTATACATCTCAACCCAACCGAAAAGATACTCTTCGAGCTCAACAACATTGCTGAGCCAGAAAAACTGGTGATACTTCTGGGCAAAAAAATAATTCATCAAAATGATCAAAAATTAAAAGCCTTAAGCCGTCCTTTTAACTTTCATCGTCCAGAAGGGGATTCAGCCGAGTCCCTCTATCTGGCGGGTGAGTTATTTCAAAATGAACGAGAACCAGCTGTGGCCTTGGGAAAATACCTTGAGGCTATTAAAAAAGAGCCACAGCATGTTCGGGCTTTAAGCCGGTTAGCTGAGCTCTACCTGTGGCGAGGCGAGCCAGAAAAGGCCCTGGAATACAGCCAGCAGGCTCTGAAAATTTCCATGTATGACCCTGAAGCTAATTTTATCTATGGCCTGGCCCTTAGAACATTAAACAATCCAACTGGAGCCAGAGAAGCCCTGGGCTGGGCTGCCCGCCGAGCTGACTATGCCCGGCCAGCTTACTTGCAGCTGGCTGAACTAGCTCTGGCTGAAAAAGATTATACCCTGGCCCAAGAATATGCTGAGCGGGCCTGGGGTTATGCACAGGATAATCCCCTGCCCTTTGAGCTTCTGGCTACTATCCACCGAATAAATGGTAAAAAGCAAGAAGCCAAAAGTTTTATAGAGCGACTGTTAGCCCTCGATCCACTCAATCATCTCGCCCACTATGAATCTTATCTTCTGGAACCTTCCAGGCGTCATCTCCAAAATTTTGTGTCGTCAATTAAAAACGAGTTTCCCAATGAAACTTATCTTGAGCTGGCCCTCCATTATCTGAGAATTGGCCTGGAAGAAAATGCCCTGGAACTTCTTCAGCTTTCTCCATCTAATCCTGAAATTTTAACCTGGCTGGCTTATCTTAACCGTGGAAAATCCAGAGAACAAAGCCAGGGTTTTCTGGAAAAAGCTGCTTCTGCCTCGCCCTACCTGGTGTTTCCCTTCCGGGAAGAATCGATTCCTGTTTTTGAATGGGCCGTCAGCCAGAGACCAGACTGCTGGAAATTTCGCTACTATCTAGGCTTGATTTTCTGGCATAAAAGCAGGCTGAAAGAAGCCAGAGAGTTATTCGAGACTCTGGATGAAGCTGATTATTATCCGGTGTTTATTGCTCGGGCCTACCTTAATCCTGACGGGAAGGAAAAATCCTATCGCGACTTTAAACGGGCCAATGCTCTTTCTCCGGAAGCCTGGCGAACCTGGCATCATCTGATAAACTTCGAACTAACCAATCAGCTGGGAAAAGAAGCTGTGCATCACTCTCTGGCCGGACTGGAAAGATTCCCTGAAAATATTTATCTTCAATCTGATGCGGTTAAGGCTTTGCTGGCCAGCCAGGAATTTCAGTCAGCCTCAGAGCTCCTGGATCGGATGAATGTCCTGCCTTATGAAGGAGCGAGTGAGGTCCATGATTTATTTGCCAGAACTCACCTGCACCTGGCTCTTGATCATATGCTGGAAGGCAACTGGGAAATAGCTTTAAAAGAAATAGCCCGCTCCAGAGAGTATCCAGTGCAGCTGGGAACGGGGCGGCCTTTTGCCCCTGATGAGAGATTCCAGGATTATCTGGAAGCCATCTGTTTTGAACATCTCGGTCAAAAAGAACAGGCCCGTCAAAAATACCTTGATATCATCAAATTCAGCCAGAAGTACCCACAAGGGACCTATGCCTGTTTTCATGTTTATGCCCTGGTCAAAATTGGCCAGAAGAGCCAGACTGATCTTCTTAAAGAAACACCACGACTGCCCGAGGAGTTCAGGCCTCAACTCGAAAAACTACTATAAGGCCCGAAATTATTTCCAGGGCTTATAATCCACCAGCTCCAGAGGATAAGGATTTTCCAGACGGTAAAAAGAGAAGTAATCTCCGGTTTCAGGCACCAGTTTGAACTTAAAGTAGCGAATCAAACCATAATCAGATTGCGGCTCCAGCAAGCAGGGAATCAGGTTGGCTGCCGGTTGAAGGCAGGAAACAAAAAAGTCTCCTCTTTTTAATACCAGGCTTTGCTCTTCTTTTTGTACTTCGATTTTTTCGGGTGCAAGGTAATCAGCTCTGGCCGGCACCAGATCAGTGATGTGGTAAGCTGCTACTTTGACCGGCGTAGCTTTATCTATCATCTGAACCCTGATGCCATGGGCCAGAAGCACATCTATTACCTCCTGCCGATTACCGGGAATAATATAAGCAATCGGCCGACTGACTGCCAGCCTCGATTCCACCCGGGGGAACCAGTTTTTCTCCACTCTGGTGATAACCTTTAGATTGGACGGGCCACGATAAGGACTAATGTCCTCAGCTGTCAAAAAATCACCTGCCTTTTTGTCCACCTTCAGGATACCCCTGATCGGGGATTCAGAGCGAGCGAAGGATTTAATAATCAGTTGAGGCTGTTCCGGGTCACGGACATAGTCCATTTTTAGATGAACCGGGTCGTCAGCCGCTCTAATCTCAGCTCTCTTTTGTAGGTTGGCCCTTAATTCCCGAACCAGGTTAAGCATCTCACCGGCCCGCTCAGCCACCACCTCGGCCAGAGCCCTGATTCCCTGATATTGCCAGTTGGTTCTCGCTTCCAGGGTTTCCAGATCATGTCGCGAGGCTCCTTCCTGAATAAAAGCTAACGTTTCATAAATGCCCAGGCTATTTCGGCCATCATTCAGGTCAGTTGTGCTGTAACGCCACATGAGTTCCTGTTCCTGTCCTGGAGCTATTCTGGCGCCAGATGAAGTATCAAGGCCGATATAATCGCTAACCAGGTATTCGTGAAAGGTAATATTCTTAGATTGAAGCTTGCGCTCGATTCCGGCTAATATTACTCGCCGGGAATAATCCTGAAGCGATTGACTGATATTGAGGTTAGAAACACAACCGACAGAAACACGATAATAATCGTCACCTTTTTCATGAATATCCATCGTGATCTCAGGCTGATACAGATTAAAAAGGCGGTGAATGGCCCTGGTGCTTTCCCCCTCCAGCTTTACGTGGTCACGGTTAAGATCAAGGTCAATCTCATTTTGCCTCACATTAAAAAAATTGCCGTAGGGATTGGCCTGCGGCATGACCAGTATATTTACCTTTTTGAGAAGCGGCTTTAAGTCGCCAACAGCCAGGTCTCTGATCAGACGCAAGGCTGCTTCCTTAGCCGATTGCTCATTGCCATGCTGCGAAGCTATGTAAAGAATAGTGGGTTTCTGGCGATTCAGGGCCTGAGGCTCGGCAGCGCCTTCCTCCGTCAGTAAACAAAGGTAAAGATCTTTAGAAGCATAATCGTCCACCTCTTTTGTTCGACCGACCAGCCTGACTTTCACTACTTCTGATTGACTCTGCAGTCTGGAAAGAAACCTGGCAATATCCTCGTTCTGACTGTAGCTGGCATATCTTACTTCCTCGGCCGGCGTTTTGATGTCAGCAGCTCCCAGAAAAGCAACCAGGTGCAAAACAAAAATAAAGCCAAAGATCGCTTGCTTTTTAAGATTCATGCTTGCTTCCCTCCGCTCATAATCATAATTTGGTTCAATTATTTTCTCTGTTTGGGGC
>JAKPCG010000046.1 GCA_029553365.1 Acidobacteriota bacterium
CTTGGCCTGGGCGTATTGGTTGGCATTATGTGCGGTCTGTTCGGAGCTGGCGGCGGGGTGATGATACTGATGATCCTCATCTTTGTCCTTCGCTATCCCCTTCATCTGGCCATTGGAACATCTTCACTCATCATGATGATAACTGCTACTTCGGGGGCCATAGGTTATGCCATCCATGGGAATATTGACGTTCCGACAGCTTTAATAGCCAGTGTCTCGACTGTCCTGGCAGCCAGTCTTGGAGCCATAATAGCTAACCGGGTCAGCGAAAAGACTCTCGGCCGCATCATCGGTGCTATCCTTGCTTTCCTGGGCATCGTCATGATTGCCACCCAGCATTTAGCCCGTTAAAGCATTTATATATCTCGGCAAAAGGAAGTCTGGTCAGATGAATAGTGGCTCAGGTTCTGGTTTTATCTTGCTTAGCCTGTAGCCTTTAAGAGAATCCAAAATACCAGCTGGTAACTCATAACCTTCTTTCTATCGGACAGGAGGAGGGAGATCCCAATCAAGTCTTTCGCCAGATAAGGGATGTCTGTCTTGATTAAGGGGGAAAATACGGTCTTAACCTCTGGCTAAAAAAAAATTCCAGGCTTCCTTTGAGGTTGATGACATTCCTTATAAGAAGGCCGATAAAGATGGAAATTTCTATCTGGCTGGCGGTGCTGAGGTCTCGAAGGTATTTAAATGCCGCCTTGATATTTTGAGCACAAAAAAAGGAGAAATCCATCGTTTTGAAGCAGAGGTAAAAGAAAGTGAATTCATCTATATCTGCTTTCCTTTAAGGGAATAAAATTTATATTGTCTCATTTTTTAGTGCATCGTCGATGGGAGGAGTCGTAAAGAATAAGCAGGGCGGAATTAAATACGATGTCTTTGACGACAATGGTAATTTCCGGGGTTCTTTTTACCATGGAGAGCCTATCCGGCAAATAAAAAATAATATGGCCTATATTGTTTCAGAAGATGCTGAAGGGTGTCCAATGATCAAACAATATGAAATCCATTTTGAGCCAAGCCCCCATCTCATAAGGGGCGCGGGCCTGCTGGCTAAACCAGGGGAAGGCTGTCTTTTAGCATTTCTTCGTAGTAGGGAAGGTCTTCCGGCCTGGCCACGATGAGATCAAGAGACATTTTCAAACGTTTAGAAAAGAAACAAAAATAAGGTTTGATTCTTTCTATGGGGTTTTTAATTTCAGTTTCGGCCACAATAAATATATCTACATCGCTGAGCCCTGTTTCTTCATTTCTGGCGAGAGAACCAAATAGCCTGATCTCCTTAATTTCCGGAAAAGCGTCCTTGGCTTCCTTGGCTGCCGTTTTTAACTCTTCCAGCAGCTGATTTCTATCGAGCCAGATAGCCTTCGCAGAACCTGATGATGCTATTTGCCGCATTTATAGCCTCCCTGCCCTGCTTTTCAGAAAAATAATCGGCTGGTTTACCTGAAGCAAAGCCATTTGGATATCTTGGCGGTATGTAATACAAATCGAGAAGCCTGGCCTTCTCTTCTATTTCTTCAGGAATTTTCATTGTCCTGGATAAAAGATCAATCATTTCAGTCAGCGAATGACCCCAGAGAGTAATTCCCTCTTTCATGGCCATAGCCTTTATTACCTTTTCCGCTGATTGTTGTGCGGTAAAGCAGGCCCACTCATAAAAGCCATGGTCGAGGTCAAGTCGAGCTTTTTCCAGGTCTCGTTTGCCCTGTTCATACCAATCTTTCCACCGATTCATTTTCGTCCTCAAAGAAAAAGATATTTAAGAGACTTAGAGTTGGCCAGTTCGTCTTCACCCTGGGAACTTTAACCCTGTTTAATTCTACCGAATAGTTGTCCGCCTGGCAAATTTTAGAGGTTCCTGGCTCGAGTTCGATCAGTATGAAAATGTACTATGGAAGCTAAATTAAAGTTTCTTAAGCTCGGGCAATTCTGATTAAATCTGATGAAATATGAATAAACATTAAGCAGGGCTGTGTCGTATCATAGATAAAGTGAGCCGACAGAAAGTGGCTGCAGTTTTTGGTTGACAAATAAGGTGATAGACGGGATTCTGAATTGTCTGGATAGGGCAGGTAGCAGGTTTTAGCCTCTGGAAGGAAACAGAATATATAGGGTGTATGGTGTGTGTTTTTTCATAGAATAAGATATGTACTAAAAAAGGGTTATAAATAGGAGGGAAGATGAAAGATATCAAGAGGTTCCGAGTTTTTATCATATTGGTCTCTGCCTTCTGCCTGGCTATATTTACCTTGTTTAGCTGGGTAGCAGGCCAGACGAAAAAGGTCAATGTCCGGGTTGTAGCCCAGATTGGTCACAGCGGCGACAATTCCAGCGCCGATGATCCTTATTTATTTTCACAAATCTGGTCTGCTACCTGTGATACTGAAGGTAATGTCTATGTTCTTGATTATAAAGACGTCTGCGTCAAGGCGTTTGATCAATCAGGCAAGTTTTTAAGAAAAATGTTCAGAGAAGGGCGAGGGCCGGAAGAAATAGAAGCCCCTTACCTAGCCGTAATAAATAAATATTCAAACCACCTGTTTGTCCTGAATATGTATGGCACCGAGCTAAAAGAATTTGATTTGTCAGGAAAATATATTAATGTTTTTCATCTTCCCCATCAGATAGGTATTTTCTTCGATTTTATTGACCAAGACAGGCTTATCTTTATTAATACCAGAACCGATGAAAGAATAAGGGTCTTAAATCTACATTCCATGGAATTTGAAAAGGGACTGGCTAAGACCGAACCTGTTCCCAGCGTAGTCTACGGTAACCAAAGGTTCGTAATAAAGGATGGTATTCTCTGGACCTGCCATAATGATGAAACTGTGCTAACAGGTTACAATTTTGATTCCGGAAAAGAAGTGGCCCGGATTCCGATTCCTGAAAAGTATGAAAAATATGTAATTGACAAAGGTGAAGATGTCAATGGCGCCTGGTGGATAGCCAGAATCAGACAGTTTGCTCAGCCGATAATATTAAATGACACCCTATATGTATTATTTACCAGATGGGGATGGACCTCAGATAAGCCGGCGAAAGAAAAGAGCCGGGATCTTTTCCTCTACCGTTTAAATGGCAAAAGGCTGGAAAAGGTAACAGACCTGCCGGAGGGAAGTTTTATGTTTCTTGGCGATACCTGGAAGAACCGGCTTATTCTCTATGGCAGCGACCCATATCCACAGGTGAAAATATTAGAAATTATAGAGTAAATTTCAGGACTGCTTCTGAACTTAATTGACCTGGAGCGGTTCTGCATTATCAATTAAAGCCAATGCCCCTCGAGTTTTTTAATCAGTCTTGAGAAGTAGATTGTCACAGGCGGAGCGAGGAAGATCAGGCGATTTTTTCCCCGAGGCAATTTTAGCCGGCGATGGGAAACCCGATGTCCTGGCATATACCTATAAATAAGTGGTAAATCCTCGTTGGCTTTCTGTGGCTATTCCGCCTCCCAGGCTTTACAAGAGAAGGAAGTTACTGATTTTGCCCACCAGAGCTTCGCTCAAGTCGGTAGCTATCGCGGCCTTCTCTCTGAATAATCAGATTGGGAGCAAGGTCAGGTGACTTTGTTCCGGGGGGAAATTTGTCTCGGGAATGAACCTTTCCAGCCGGATTTTCGTCTTAGATGATGAGCAGTTCGTGATAAACGAATAAAGGGCTCAGCCAGAACAAATCCAGAATGTTAGCTTTGAGGAGATGGAGAGATGAATCGCAAATTTTTTCAGGCGCCTGGCTTATTTATTTTAAATTTGCTTACCCTGACCATAGCCGTCCCGCTTCTCTTGGCGGGCTCACTTTTAGCCTCAGGAAAAGCTGAGGAGACCAAAAAGACTTACCGAATTCCAGAGATTGAAGGGAAAATCAAGATAGATGGCACCCTCAATGAAGAGGCCTGGGCCAGAGCCCTAAAAGTTGCCGTGGATATAGAAATCATGCCTGGCGAAAACATCGAAGCCCCGGCCAAAACAGAATGTTTTCTCTTTTACGACCGTCACAATCTTTATATTGGCTTTATAGCCCACGACCCTGAGCCGAACAAAATCCGGGCTTTTTATAATGACCGGGATAACTGCTGGCAGGATGATCTGGTCGGCATT
>JAKPCG010000101.1 GCA_029553365.1 Acidobacteriota bacterium
TAAGTAAGGGGAAAAAGCAGGAAGATTCTGTCAGGCGTGCAGAATCCCGCGCTCAGTGCTGGTAGAGGCTCAGATACCAGCTGATAAGAGGCTGACCCCAGAGAAGAGCCACAACTGCTGCTAAGGCAATGAAACTCCCGAAGGGCAAAGCAAACTGCAGGGTCTTCTTTTTAAATCTCATCAGCAAAAGTCCGACAATCGCCCCGCTGACTGAGGCAAAAAGTAAGGTGAGAATCGTCAGGGGAAGCCCGAGATAAGCCCCGACCATAAGCATCATCATCACATCGCCCAGACCGAGCCCTTCTTTTTTTCGCCACAGATAATAAACGGCATAGACCAGAAGCAAAAAACCTCCGCCCGCCAGGGCCCCGATCAAAGCCTCCTTAAAACTAAGATCATAGCGGAAGGGTGCATAAATTAGAGCCAGAGCCAGAAGCGGAAGGGTGATATAGCCCGGAATAATCTGGTGATAATAATCAATAAAGCCAATGACCACCAGGCTGCTGACAAAAAGGCAATCGGTAAAAAACTGCAGATCAAAAAATCTTAGATTATGAAAATAAACCAGAAGAAATAAAATGGCGGTCAGGCTTTCCACCACCGGATAGATAAGCGAGATTTTATTCCGGCAGAAACGGCATTTGCCGCCAAGAAAAAGATAAGAGAGAACAGGAATGTTGTCATACCACTTGATTCGCCGCCCGCAGGATGGGCAGGTTGAAGGCGGCGTGATGAGGCTCTCCCCGCGAGGAAGCCGGTAAATAACAACATTTAGAAAGCTGCCCCAGACCAGCCCGATAACAATGACAAAGATTATTCTCAGCGTTTCCACCAGACCCTCGGAGCTTTAACTTCCCCGGTTTTCGGATCATAAAGATAATCATTACCATCGAAGTCTTTGGGAACTTCTTTGATGAATCCAGCCCGCACCAGTTGACTTAAGTCTGAGGGGAAACGGCCGTATTTTTCCTTAAATTGCTTGACGGCCGAAGACAGGGCTTCGGTATCGACCGTCGCCTTAATGCGGTAAAGCTGGTTGGAGGCGATATCTTTAATCCACTGTTCGGTTGATGTCTCATAAACTTCGCGCCAGGTGGCCCAGGCTTCCTGGTAATCCATGGTCTTATAAGCAGCGCTGGCGTAAAGTCTTTTGGCGATGGAGGGTGCACCGGGAATTTCCATGGCTTTTCTATAGTACTCTCGGGCCAGCTCATAGTCTTTAAGATTCATCTGGGCAATATGACCTGCCTGCAGGGGAAAAATCCACATGTCGGGATTTTTTTCAAGG
>JAKPCG010000105.1 GCA_029553365.1 Acidobacteriota bacterium
TGTTAAAGTCGGTGTCCAGATAAATTACCTGAGCTTCGAGGCTTTCACCGGGCTTGAGATTGTTGTCATAACCAACATCTTTCCCGATGACATTGGCCTTCTCTTCAAAAGGAATGAGATAATTGCCAACTCTTATATCACTACATCCCTTTTCCACTTTACCTACGCTCATATGATCTTCCAACCGGATAATCCTGACCCGGCCCTTTTTTTGAGCCAGATAACCCAGCTTGGGCAAAGACTTACCAATATCAATCGCCAGAAACATCTGGCCGATCTCCAATCCCTCTTCTCTGCCCTTATTGATATAAAAAGTATCAGAATCAGTCATCATAGCCCTTTCATCTTCTCGTTCAGAACCAACAATTCTGAGTTCCGGCAGATTTTGGTCCCAGATAAGAGGGCAACAATACATATCAGAATCAGAAAGCAGGGGATACTCTTCAGCAAAGATCCCGGCTTTCTGCACCTGGTCTTCCTGAGCAACCAGATCGGCCGGCCAGAGAATTACAGCTAGACCAGCCAGAAGAAGGAAAAAATACTTCGAGGGATTAAAAACAAACTTTTTCATTTTCGCACCTCTTGGCAATTTTCGTTCGGCTTTGCTTCTATTATAATTTTGTCTTTTCTTGACTGTCAACAAAAATTCTCATTTAGGTTAAGACATACTATCCAGGGTGGCGGGAGGAGTAAGGAGCTTTGGTCGCGACGTGCTGGACAGCCGGCAGCAGGGACGGGGACAGAAGAAGGTCAGAGATTTATGAGCTTAGTACTTGAAAAAGCAGGGCTCCTTCCATTAAAAGTCTTATTGAACATTTTAAGGGAAAGGAGGTAAGCTACGCTTGATAGAATCTATAACCCATAGGGGCTGTTCGCCTGGCAGGGGGTCAGTGTGTATGTGCCAGCAGAGCAGTGATAAGGATCAGTTTGGAGATGGGTAATATCTCGGCGAAAGGCAGAACTGACAGAGCAAACCTGGATAAAATCCGCCGTAGTTAATTCTGCCAGCTTTCTTTTTCGCTGCAATTCAGTTAAAATTTTGAAGCATGAAAAAGCCCCTATCTATTGGCTTAATTTTTGGTGGCCGCTCGCCCGAACACGAGGTCTCTATAGCCTCAGCCCGCGCTATTTACCGCCATCTCAGTCAGACAGAATACCGGGTCTATTCAATCTATATAACCAGAGAGGGACTGTGGAAACAGGTCAGCTCCCCGCTGGTAAGCGATCAGGAGCTAAAAGAAGGCCAGACTTACTATTTTCTACCCTGGTCGCCAGCCAGGCAGCAAATAGAATTAAAGGCAGA
>JAKPCG010000124.1 GCA_029553365.1 Acidobacteriota bacterium
AAACCAGAACAAAAAAGAAGAAGCCAAACAGCTGCTGCTCAAAGCTCTGTTCTATTCGCCCCAATCACAGGAGGCCCACTTGAAACTGGCTCGCCTGTACCGGAGCGAAAAAAAATACGAGCAGGCAATCAATCACTATCAAACCTTAAGCCAGCTGGCACCTCGCGACCGGCAGATTCTCAGAGAATATGCTGAAACTCTTCTCGAACACGATGATTTAAGCCAGAGTCTTGATATCTATTTGAAGCTCAAAGAGCTGGCCCCGGAGGACAAGGAAGTTCAGAAGAAGATTGAATATTTAAGAAATCAACTGGGTATTGTTACCCTGCCCAGCCTTTATAATGAAATACCTAAATCCCAGGCTATTACCCGCCAGGAGCTGGCTGCTATTCTGGCTGTCAAGTTTAATAAATACCTGCCAGAGCCAAAGAGGCCACCTATTATTGTTGATATTTCGACCAGCTGGGCGGCTAATTATATTGTCAGAGTGGCTGCCGTCCCTCTGATGGATACCTATGAAAATCACACCTTTGAACCTAACCGGATCGTTACCAGAGCCGAGCTGGCCGAAACCTTTTTCCGCCTGATTAATTTTCTGAAAGGCAAAGGTTTCAAACTCATTCCTCAAATCCCGCTGGAAAAGATTCAGATCAGCGATATCCCACCGGACAATATTTACTATCTGCCAGCTGTTCAGATGGTCGCCTATCAACTGATGGAATTGTCTGCCCAGAAACGTTTTCAACCTGATCGGCCTGTTTCCGGCGCCGAGGCTTTAAGGATAGCCGACCTTCTGCTAAACTTAATAAAATAAGCCAGAGAGGATATATGGCCAACGTCGACAATCAGACCGGCGAGCTCAAATCAACTTTCGGTACTCTACCTAACTACCTGACTTTGCTCAGGATAATTCTGGTTCCAGTTTTCGTTTTCTTTTTATTAAACCAGCAAGTAGCAGGGGCTTTTCTAATTTTTCTTCTGGCTGGCCTGACCGACGTGCTGGATGGGCTCATCGCCAGAATCTGGCATCAAAAGTCAACGGCTGGACTCTGGCTTGATCCGCTGGCTGATAAGCTGCTGATTTTTACCAGCTTTTTGCTCCTGAGCTTCCCAGAATATGCTTCCCCTAATAAAATCCCCTGGGCTGTTTTCTGGATAGTTCTGGGTCGTGATTTGTTGATTGTTCTCGGGGCTGCCCTGCTGGCTCTACTGAAAAAGAAACGCGATTTCCTTCCGACTCTCATCGGAAAAACCAGTACGGTCTGCCAGGTGTTGACAGCCGGAGCAGTGCTCTTTTTTAACTGGCTAAAGATTAAAAGCGGGCTTCTCGACTGGCTCTATGACCTAACCATTCTGGCCACCATTATTTCGGGCTTGCAGTATATCTGGCTGGGCCTGGCCGGCTGGCGCAAAAGCCAGGAATAATCCGCCAGGGCTTTGAGCCCGAAAGGGGCAGCCTTTTCCCTTGCATCAAAATCTCGATTAATGCTATTATCGGGCCGAGATCAACAATAAAAGAAGGAGAGACTAATGCCTGACAAAAAACTTTTTTCCCGCCTGGCCAAAAGACTTGATTCATTTCGAGATGAGATGATTGAGTTGCAAACGAGACTATGTGCTATACCGGCTATTGCCCCCTCGAGCGGAGGCGAAGGAGAAGCTAAAAAGGCTGAATTTCTGGAATCATATCTAAAAAAATCCGGAATAAACGACATCAGGGTGATCAAGGCCCCGGATCAGGATGCGCCAGCTGGTTACCGACCCAATTTGCTGGCCTTTTTCCCCGGGCAAAGCTCAAAGAAAATCATCTGGATTATGACTCATATGGATGTAGTTCCACCCGGTGAACTGGCTCTCTGGCGCGGAGACCCATTTAGGGCCTGGGTTGAGGGCGGCAAGATTTATGGACGCGGGGTCGAAGATAATCAGCAGGATTTAGTCGCCTCAATCTTTGCCGTAAAGGCTTTTCTGGCTGAAAATATTAAACCAAGTTATGATGTCGGGCTGGCCCTGGTAGCGGATGAAGAGACAGGCAGCCAGAAGGGCATTGAATATGTTCTCAATCAGACAGAAGTTTTTAAAAAGAATGATTTAATTATTGTCCCCGATGCTGGCAATGAAAAGGGCACAATGATTGAAGTGGCTGAAAAATCAATTCTCTGGCTGAAATTTAAGACACTCGGTAAGCAGACTCACGGTTCAACTCCCCAGAAGGGAATTAACAGTTTCAAAGCAGCCAGTTTCCTCATTACCGAACTTCAAAAACTTTACCGCTTCTACGAT
>JAKPCG010000145.1 GCA_029553365.1 Acidobacteriota bacterium
GGAGGCTGACCTGCCGGCCGGCGCGACTATTCAGGTTCAATCCAGGAGCGGTAACAGCGGCGAACCGGATGATACCTGGAGTGACTGGTCACCGCCTTATGCCCGTCCGGACGAAAAAATACTCAGTCCGGCTGGTCGGTACCTTCAGCTTAGAGTTAATTTAAAAGCCCAGGCGGGGCAGAAATTTCCAGCTGTTCAGAAACTGATAGTTTTTTATCAGCAACTGAATCTGGCCCCGACCATTGAAAAAGTGGAGGTTTTACCGGCTAATCAGGTTTATCTCAAACCGCCTGAGCAAGACGAAATAATACTTGGGCTGGAAAAAGCGTCGGCTGAAAGTGCTGGCAAAAAGGAAGATGGGGGGTTCTTTTTGAATCCCAAAAAATCAGAGAGGCAGGGCTTTAGAACCATTACCTGGGAAGCCAGTGATGGGAATGATGATAAACTTAGCTTTAACGTTTATATCCGTTCGGAAAAAGATAAAAGCTGGCATCTGATGGCTGACGGATTGTCTGATAAAGTTTTTTCTTTTGATACCAGACATTATCCAGATGGGACCTATTTTATCAAAATCGAGGCTTCAGATCTGCCTGCCAATCCGCCCGGAACTGAAAAGAAGGCAGAAAAAATATCAAGGCCACTGGTGATTGATAATTCTTTGCCCGAGGTCAAAAATTTTGTAGCAGCTAAAACCAGCCGCGGCCTGGAAGTTTCATTCTCGGCTGAAGATAAGTATTCATATATCGAAGAGGTTAAAGTCCTGGTTAAGCCTGATGACTGGCAGCTGGTCTTTCCGGTTGATGGACTGTGTGATTCAACGGTGGAGAACTTCAAATTTAGTCTCAATTTAAAGGCCGGTTCGGATAATTTGATGATTGTCAGGGTAAAAGACAGCTTTGGCAATATTGGAGTTTATCAGTATAATTTTTAAACAGCGGTGTGAGACTCGCTGGATGAACTTTTTCCGGCCAGGACAGTTACTTTGTTTTGACTCTTTCCAGGTACTTATCTTCTCTGGTGTCAACTTTGATCACGTCGCCTTCTTTTATGAACTGCGGTACCTGGATGATCAGGCCGGTTTCCAGCCTGGCTGGTTTAGAGCTGGCACTCTGAGTTGCTCCCTTTAGCATTGGTTCTGTTTCGACCACAGTCAGATTGACCGTCGTCGGCAGCTTTATGCCAACCGGCTGCCCTTCATAAGTCTCGATGGTTATGACCAGATCAGGAATGAGATAATTAGCACTGTCGCCCACAGCTTCAGCGTCGAGTTTTATCTGTTCATAAGTTTGAAGATTCATAAAGTAGAATTCGTCTCCGCTTCGGTAAAGAAAAACCATCTCCATTTCTTCCAGATAAGCCTGCTCTACCCGGTCTTCAGAGCGGAACCGGTACTCAAGCTGAGAACCATCTTTAATATTTCTCAGCTTTGTCTGCATCATGGCCTTCCAGCGGCCTGGAGTTATTAGCTGGCAGTCAAGTACACGGTACAGCCCGCCATCGAGCTTGATAATCATTCCTCTTCTTATTTTAGTGGCATCAATCATCCTTCCTCCTAAGGACTAAAGACAACCTTATTGCCATAAGAATTCAGCTTTTATTCAAAACCAAGAGTCTGAAAACAACAGCTTATTTTACAATAAAAAAATTTTTTGTCTATTAAGATTCTCAGTAGAATTCTTTCTCCGAACTTAATCCTGAGTCAATGGTAATAATATAGGGCTTTCCGCCTGATTCTTCGATAGCTCTGGCTACCTTCTGCGGCTCATAGGGAGCATAGACAAACAGACATCCTCCACCACCCGAACCATTAATCTTGCCGCCAAGAGCTCCCTGATCCAGAGCAGTTTTCAGCAGGTAATCAATCTTAGGAGTAGAAATTCCCAGGAGATCCCGCAAAATGTCCTGCTCGGCCAGAAGCAACTGCCCGAATTCCTTCTCATTAAAAGAACTGGCTGTTAAAACTTTTAGTCCTTCCCCGGTCAGGTCACGATTTAAAACCGCACCCAGCAAAGGTTGTCCCAGTTCTGGCGGCAATTTTTTTATCAACTGTCTGATTTCATTTTCAGTTATGTTTTTCAAATCAAATAAGGGATTTTCTTTTTTGATTATTTGCAGACCCTGCCTCACCCTTTGGCGAACCGAACCCAGTGTGCCGGTTGTGTCTTTTTTTGTTAGCGAATCAGCAAGAACAAAAGTCCCGAGAGGAGATTGAAGACTGGTCAGCTTGAGTTCCGGTTCGAATCTGATCCAGAGTAGTCCACCTCTGGCCGAAGTAAAATGGTCCATCTGCCCGCCAGGTTCGTTAAATTCCAGCACTTCTGCCCGGTGAGCCAGCTCAGCCACTTTTTCGGGGGTAGGAGCCAGCTGATGGCAGTCGCTGGCCTCTAATAAAAATTTCATCCAGGCGACGACCATGGCGGATGAACTGGAAGTCCCG
>JAKPCG010000166.1 GCA_029553365.1 Acidobacteriota bacterium
GTTGACCTGAGACAGATTGGCGGCTCGGCCCTGACCGATGAAAAAATAAAAGTGCCGGCCTTTAAACAGGCAGAAGAAATAAAAGAAGGGCTGCCCGTGACCTATGTCCCTTTTCGCAATGGAATTTTTATCGGGCTGGCCACTGCCCTGGCCGAAACCATTGATATCAGCCACGTGGTTTGCGGCTTTAATGTGATTGATTCACCAAATTATCCAGATACCACCGGCGGTTTTGTCAGAGCCATGGAGAAAGCCATAAATGAGGGCACCAGAGCAAGACTGAAGGGCAAAAAATTGAGAATCATTGCTCCTTTCCTCAAGATGAAAAAATCAGACATTATCAGGCTCGGCCTGAGCCTCGGAGCCGATTATTCCTATTCAGTTAGCTGTTACGCCGGAGGAGAAATTCCCTGCGGCCGCTGTTCGAGCTGTCTCCTGCGGGCCCGGGCCTGGCAGGAAGTGGGAGAGAAAGACCACCTGCTGGTGCGTCTTAAAAAGGAGGGTAAAATATGAGCTGGAAACTCAAGGTCAGAGATAAATTTTCGGCAGCCCATTTTCTGCGGGAATACCAGGGGAAATGTGAAAAACTGCATGGACATACCTTTCAGGTCGAGGTGGAAATTGCCGTGACTGAGCTGGATAAAACCGGCCTGGGCATTGACTTTGTTGAGATCAAAAAAAAGCTGGCCGGGATTTTACCTGATCATAAGCTCCTTAACGAAGTTTATGATTTTAATCCCTCGGCTGAAAATCTGGCGAGGCATTTTTACCGTGAACTTCGAGCCTTCTATCCAGTCTCAGCTGTGACTGTCTGGGAGTCTGAGGATGCAGCCGCCACTTACACTGAAGATTAGCGAGATTTTCTTTTCAGCTGAAGGCGAAGGCGGAAGGCAAGGGCAACCGACCATCTTTCTCCGGTTATCCGGCTGCAATCTGCGCTGCGATTTTTGTGACACGAGCTACGCCTGGGAAGAAGGCCGGGAAATAGAGCTGGAAATAATTCTTAGTAAATTGGTAGGAATTAAAAACAAATATAAAGCTAACTGGGTGTCAATTACCGGCGGGGAACCGCTTCTTCAGGACATCAAGCCACTGGTCGAAAAGCTCAGACGGGCTGGTTTTAAAATCCAGATAGAGACCAATGGAACAAAGCCTATAACTTTTAAGGTGGACTGGCTGACCGTTTCTCCCAAGCCACCGGATTTTTATACAACCACAAGCTGCCGGCAGCAGGCGACGGAAGTTAAATTGGTGGTAACGAGGAATTTAAGTCTGACTCAGATCGAGATAGTAAGGAGAAAGTTCCCGGTCCATGCTCCTCTCTGGCTTCAGCCGCAATCAAATGAAGATTGGAGTTACCGCCGGGCGTGGCGTCTTTTTGAGCAGGCGGCGAGAGGCGGCCTAAAGAATATCAGACTCGGCTGCCAGCTTCATAAAATTTACGGCCTGAGGTAGCTAGTGGTAGGTTTTTATTTCAGGCCAGCCGGCTTAACCAGTCGATTTTCTGCGGCCTTTTTCCCAGCCAGCTTATGGCCGTTTCTCGCCAGGTAAACACCAAAGAAAATAACCGGCACGCCCGCTACCTGAATCCAGGTGATGCGGTCATGAAGGAAGATACAGGCCGTCAGAACGCCGAAGACCGGCGTCAGGT
>JAKPCG010000198.1 GCA_029553365.1 Acidobacteriota bacterium
TTTCCAAAGGAGATGTCTCTTTATTGCACAGTGGAGATGAGTTGGTTGTCACCATCGGTAACCAGAGGCGGAGCATTATTCTTCCTCAGGTCCTGCTCGAACGGCAGGTGAAAGAGGCTAAGTTTGATGCGGGCGAGCTCAAAGTCATATTTGAAGAGGATTAAATCAGGGCGGGGGGCGAACTCAGCCTGAGTGAAATAGTGATAGCCTCGTTGTTACCAATTGCAAAAAACCTGGCACGTTGTTGTTGTAATCACTTATAATACAGCCGTCTTACTGCTCTGCTATTGCCAAAAATAAGGAGCAAAAGACGAGAAATTGATAACATTTTCTTTGACCTGAGAAGAGGTTAATAACTTGGCAAAGAATGATAAGCCACTATCGAGAAAAGAATTTTTAAAGACCTCAGCGGCGGGGATCCTGGGAATTTGCTTTTCCTCCGTTGGTGTTAAAGATTCTAATTCTGCCAACCAGAAGAAAAATGAAGTAAAGCCAGACCTTGTTGAACTGGGAAAAACCGGGATTAAGGTCACACCTCTGGGGTTTGGTGCCTCCAGGACAATGGAGCAGTCGCTGGTCATGGCGGCCCTTGAAGCCGGTCTAAATTTTTTGGACACTGGCCGTTCTTATTTCCGTGGACAAAATGAAGTAATGATCGGCCGGGCTATCTCTGGCTTTAGAAAAGAAGTGGTTATTCAGTCTAAACTTGATCTGGGCTTAACCGGTCAGCAACTTGACTCACCGGCAGAAATAAAAAAAGCGGTGGCTGAAATGGAAGCGTCACTTGAGGCCAGTTTGCGAGCTTTGCAAACTGACTATCTTGATATCATGTTAATTCATGGAGCAGTTTCTCCAGAGGTTATCTTTCAGGAAGAGATTATCCGATTTTTTGAAGAGGCCCGAAGAAAAGGAATGATCAGAGCTCATGGTTTTTCCTGCCATACCAATCAGGTTGAACTACTCCGGGCGGCTAATGAAAAATTATTTTATGATGTGGTCATGCTGCCCTATAATCACCAGGGGGCCTACGTTCATGCCAATAGCGGGCGAAGAGGCAAGTGGGATCAAGTGGCACTCGAAGAAGAAATGGATAAAGCCCGCCAGAATGGGCTTGGTCTCGTAGCCATGAAGACCTGTTCCGGTGGACCGTTGGCAGCCGGTCCAGGAACTGAACCTTCCTATGAAGAAGCCTTGAAATGGGTTCTAAGACGGGGCAAAGTTCACACCATGGCCGTCGCGATGGCTAATTACATTCAGCTGAGAGAAGACCTCCGGGCTCTCCAGTAATTGCCAGTGATCGCTGCTGGGTTTGCTCAGCCCAAGCTATCAGTCTATTAAGAGCTGTTATAGGATTTGCCACCAATCTCTTATCTTGTTATGATTGTCCGCTGACATTCAAAGAGGAGAATCACCATGTGGAGATCAATGATTAAAAGCCAGACGAAAACGATGCTTATGGCTGGCTTAATTCTGGCTATGAGTTTTACTGCTCTAACTGGCCAGGTAAAAGACGCAAAGAAAGCGACCCAGAAAGAACAGCCCATCTTCACAGATTATGCGGCTACTCTCATCAGCAAGCCGCCGGCCAAACTCATGCTGGACCCCTTTTATGAAAAATACTGCAATGCCATGGGGATCCCGGTCATCGCTTCCGGTCAGGTATCAGATCTGGCTGTTCTCATTGCCCGTGACATCATCATTCATATGCTATCGGAGCGACCTGATCTCAGAGCTCAGCTGGTCCTGGAAGGGCAGAGGGTTGGAATAATCGGCAAAGATCAGCAGATGTCAGATATCCCTGAATATAAAAATTTAAAGAAGCCACAACTGGGCGACCGGCGGCTGACCCCCCAGGAGATCGCCGAATATGAAAAGATAAGCCAGCTCTCTGATGCTGAATACTGGAACAAACGGGCCAGAGGACTCGGTGGCCTTTACACCACCTGCGGCGAAGAGAACCTGCTGGGCATTCCGGGCACCCGTTATTTTGGGGAACAGATTCTTGTTCATGAGTTCGGTCACGCTATCCATCGGGCCATCCGGCGAGCTGACCCGCGCCTGGCAGCCGATATTGAAAAAGCTTATGCCGATGCCATGGCCCTGGGATTATTCAAAGGGCAATATGCCTCCACCAATTCCGACGAATACTGGGCGGAGGGAACACAATTCTGGTTCTGGTCAAACTTTGAATATAAAGATGGCGAGAAAGTCGTTTATTCGCCGGCTGAACTTAGAAGCTACGATCC
>JAKPCG010000210.1 GCA_029553365.1 Acidobacteriota bacterium
CCTGGCTAACAGGGCTGGCCAGGATTGTTCTGGCGGTTAACCTGGATTGCCCTCTTGAGGTCTCAATTAGAAGAATTATGGCCAACCAGGACGGAGAAAGAACCGGTCGTCCTGATGATAGTCCGGACGTCGTCAGTCATCGCTATAAAATCTACGAAGACAAAACCAGGCCACTCATTGCCTGGTTGGAAAGGATGGGAATACCTGTAATTAACCTGTCGGTCAACTATATGACCGGGCCAGAAGAATTACTGAAAAAAATAAGTTCCAACGAAGCCTTTGAGTTGCTATTTAGCGACTAGTTAGTTTTCTGCCCTCCAGATAAAAGCGTTTTTCCCAGGCCTCGCCCATAGAAAAGGTCTTTCTGGGTAAAGCTCCATCCAGAATAACTGTTGGGAAAAGTTCGTTTTTATCCATTGCCGGCAAATAAATGCCGACATTATCGTCGCCTTTCCTGACCAGTTGCCAGAGGGAATCATCTCCATGCACATAATCGAGGTTCTGGACTTTCCTGTCGCTTAACAATTTGTCCAGAAAAGTCTGAATGGTACCAACTGTCAGATTGGTTGAAGGCTTCAGAAATTTTATGGATTTAAAACCCTGAGTGGAAAGCAGACCTGCTACCTGTTCGTTTTTCTCCTTATTATTGACTGTTTTCTTTAATTCTTCGTAGGAAGCATGAAGTCGGATTTCAACTTGCTGCTGGAAAAAAGCTTTAAGTTCTTCTTCGAAAGCTGGAGAGCATTTGACCTCAAATAGAACCCGGTGGATTGGTTCAAAGACCAGTGCTTCATCATGAAGGTTGACAATTTCCACCAGAGCATAACGTAGAGGCGAAGTTTTTAGCTCATCGGGATTGGAACAGGCAGCTTTGGTCTTTTCCCAGATTGTTTTGGCTGTAGCCAGCGAATGGTTGCCATCGCCAACAGCAAAGAGAAGAAGGGGAGTCTCTGGCGGCAGATTATATCTCTCACAGAATTTTTTCTGATCAGCCAGCTGACCAAGGCCAGCCAGAATTTCTTCCTCGACTTTTGGTTGATTAACCAGATAACCACGAACACGTCCGGAGTCAAACATCAGATCAAAATCATACAGACAGGGAAAATCAGATCGATGGTCGCTGGCTGGCCCGATAAATAAATTTGCCGGGTCGTCAACCAGCATCATAATATGGGGCAGCTCAAGCTCAGCCCCTTCTCTAATCTGGACCCGAGGAGGAATCCTCTCCAGAATGGTACCTTCCGTGGCTCTGATCAGGCTTTGAGCCTGAGGTCGGTAATCATACTTTTCCAGATCAACCGCCAGCAGCAGGCCTTTTCTCCAGCCATGAGCTGTCTCTCTCTCTACATAAATTATTCCTTCTATCTCTTTGAAAAGGCCGGTGGAAAGATATTCTCGCATCCTGCTTTTGATATTTTTTATTCTGATTTCTTTGTCGGGGGCGTTCAGGTAAACTTCAGGATAGATCAAATAATAAGTCGAAGGAGCGGAGCCAACGAAGGCAGCTACACGTTCCCAGTATTCGGGTTCTGAAGTGTATTGATCACAGGCAATTACTGACCAGCGAGTCAGGTCCAGGCCTTCAACCGGAAGCAAAATATCGGCTCTGGCTACTGCCAAGGTGTCGAAAATCTTCATGTTTACTATCCTTTCCCTAAGAAAATCTTATTTTAAGACTTTTTATACAACAGGCCTCTCGTTTTTTCAACCAGAGAAAATCGGGATCCTTAAGAACAAATTATTTTGCTAAAAAAACTGGTGTCCTGTCTGCTCGCGGCCTGGCAGGTGATCCTATTTTCAGGTGGAGAGCCTGTCTCCGCTCGGGGCTAAAAACCTAACTGCAGAATAATATTCTTATCGCTAGTGAGGCAGAACGGTTGACAAAAAGCTAGTATTTAATTATAAAACAAGACTAACCTTCGGAAATTTTAAAAATATTTAATAAAAGAGAGGTGCAAGGTGATTTCTTTTGAATTAACTGAAGAACAAAAAGCCCTCCAGGAAATGGCTCATTCGTTTGCTGAAAAGGAAATGAGACCAAAGGCAGCCTATTATGATCGAGAGGAAAAGTTCCCTGAAGATGTCATGCAAAGAGCTTTTGAAGCAGGCTTTCTGACCTGCAATGTGCCGGTGGAATATGGAGGTGGCGGCTTATCTGATCTGGAAATGGCCATCATCTCGGAAGAACTGGCCTGGGGCTGCCCGGGAATGTACACTACCATGATGGCTAATTCGCTGGCCTTTACTCCAATTATCCTTTATGGCCAGGAGGAGCAGAAAAAGAAATTTTTGACTCCCTTTACCAGAAAAATGAGTTTTGCTTCTTATTGCCTGACCGAAAGAGAAGCAGGCTCAGATACTTCTGCCATTAAGACGCTGGCCAGGAAAGATGGCTCTGATTATGTTATAAACGGCTCCAAGTGTTTTATAACTAATGGGGGAGTAGCCAGTCTGTACGTGGTATTTGCCAATGCTGCCCCCCAGAAAGGGGCTCGTGGTCTGACAGCTTTCATTGTCCCCAGAGAGACGCCCGGGATCACTATCGGCAAAATAGAAGATAAAATGGGGCAGCGGGCCTCCAATACAGCCGAGATATTTTTTGAGGATGTTCGGGTCCCGGCTGAAAATGTTCTGGGCAGGGTGGGCCAGGGGTTTCTGATTGCCATGAGGACTTTTGACCGAACCAGGGCGGCGGTGGGTGCAGCCGGGGTAGGATTGGCCAGAGCAGCCCTTGAATATGCCATTGAATATTCCAAGACAAGGGTTCAGTTTGGCCAGCCAATAGCTACTTTTCAGGCTACAGCCTTTAAAATCGCTCAAATGGCGACTGAATTAGAGGCAGCCAGATTGCTGGTCTGGAAAGCAGCCTGGATGGTGGATCAGGGCTTGCCCTGTGGTCTCAATTCAGCTATAGCGAAATGTTTTGGTTCGGACCTGGCTATGAAAGCTTCTCTGGAAGCTCTGCAGATTTTTGGTGGTTATGGTTATATGAAGGATTATCCTATAGAGAAACTGGTCAGAGATGCCAAACTGCTTCAAATTTATGAAGGCACCAATGAAATTCAGAGGCTGGTTATTTCCAGGGAAGTGATCGGCCCGATAATTCAAAAATAAAGGTTTCCTGGTCAGGCAGGTGGCGTCAGGAATCAGCAACTATCAAAATACAGACATTCTGTCTCCTTAGCATTTTTACCCTTCGATTTTATTAAACTAAGGCCAGGATTTCTAACGGGGGAAATTAATCAACAGCAGATTTTTTGCCTCCCTCTTATTGGAGAAATAAAAAAAGGGACCCTTTTCAGGTCCCTTCTGTCAATACAAATTAAACCCGGGACTAAAATAATGTCTCTATGTTACTCTTCAATAATTTCAGGAATAATAGCCAGAGTCTCGACACCGGCTCCTTTGCAGATATCCATAACTTCTATAACTTTGCTAAAAGGAACTTTGGCTTCGGCTCTGATAAAAATGGTTTTGTCCTGACGAGCAGCATATAAACGTCGTAATTCTTCCAACAGTAGCCTTAATTCGAGCGGATTCCTCTGTATCTCGACCTGATCGTTTTTCTTAACAGTCAGCACGATAACGTTGGGATCCTGACCACTTTTAGAGTCGGAAGCCTGGACTTCAGGTAACTTGACATCAATTCCCAATTGGACCATGGGTGTGATGACCATGAAAATAATTAACAGAACGAGTAAGACGTCACACAGGGGGACGACATTGGGTTCAGCTTTCGCCATGCTCTCCTCCTTAAATATCTATAGATAAAGATTCTATTTAAAATTTATTTCTTTGTCAAATAGTGTTTGACCGCCTGGTCAAAAAATTTCTTATTTTTCAGCTTCAGTCGGCCCTGGCCGCACTGTCAGGCTTATAATAACGCTCCTTTTTTTCCCGATTATTGCAAGGTCTTCAAAGCCTTGCGGTCATTACTGGTTTTAAAAACCAGCAGGCTGCGACCTGCCCCGGCTGACGAACCATATGAATATCTAACGTCAATCACCGCTCCGGCTAAGAGTGCACCTATTTCGGCTCCCACTCCGATCCGATCATCAACCTCGACAGTAATAACCTTGGTGGCTTTTATTTTATAGCCAAGCGACCGCAGGGCTGCCTCGGCTTTTTTATGGTCAGAAGTAACCAGGTTAAATCGGCCTTTTTCCTGATCCTTTTCAGACTGGACGCAATAAGCTCGGAGATTTATGCCGGCATTAGCCAGCGTGGCCAGAACCCGTCCGAAAATCCCTGGTTCATTAGGGGTAATAACCTGAAGTTCAATCTCTTCTCGGACGACATTCACTTTTTTTCTCCTTCCAAATCTTATCTGGAGCTTTCTGAGAGAACTGAATGGAAAGCAGCGCTTCCAGCTTTTACAAAGGTCAGCTTCAATTAGCAGATATTTTATCAAAACAATTGAAAAAAATGAAGAAATTTTTATTTAAACAGGAGGGCCGGATAAAAACTAACACAAAAAGAGAAAGATTTCTTATTGACAAGAGGAGGTATTTTGTTTTATTCATAAATTAATCAATATTTTGCGGAGGTGCGGGATGTCAGTTAAAAGACTCAAGCTGGTTATCATACCATGTCTTATTTTGCTCTTGGTTGGCGGCGCTTCAGCCGAAGTCAAAAAGATTAAGAGCATGGGGAACTTTACCTTTGTCCGCATAAAAGGAAGCATACCAACACCAGAAGTGATGAAAATGCTGGCTGATCGCTATGCTGGCGACATCAAATATGGATTCGACCAGGCTGGATATGGCGATATTTATCTGGCTTTCATAGAACAGCTAAAAAGTGCCGAATTTGAAGATACCACCTGGAACATTGGAGAGACTGTCAAATGGATGCTCTTTCGTTCTCAGGGGAGAATCAAGGTTACCGGGCCTTTAGAGTGGGCGGGCAAACAACCTTTGGAAGTTTTTTCCGTTAAAGTCAAAAAGGGATTTAAAACCTACACATTTATCATTCCAAAACCCTGCGGCAATATTGCCCTGCGCGACGAGGTGGAAGAAATCCCTGAGGCTGTTTGCAGCCTTAAAGTTTCCCCGACCAAAGTTAATATTAATGATCCAATTACGGTTGACATGAGCGGGAGCCAGTATGCCAGAAGCATGAAGGTCGAAGTCTTTGATAGACAGGGTAATAGAGTCTCCAGTAAGGACCTGACCCCGGAAGCAGCCAGATGGCAAACCAAACTCGATAAGCCGGGCGAATATGTTTTCAGGGGAACAGCCATTAATCTGGCTGATAAACCTTCTTCTAATGTTTGTGAGGGGCGAGTCTACGTTAATTATCCTCCTGTGGCCCGAGTGGTTCCAAACTGTCTTAACTGCCGGGAATATGCCGGCCGCCCACTCACCTTCGATGCTTCTGGTTCAGCCGATCAAGATGGGGAAATAATAAGGGTGGTGTTTGAATTAACTGACAGTACCGGCAGGGTAGTAGATACCCTGGCTGCTACTCAAAAGCCATATATCTGGGAAAAGATACTTTATTCACCTGGGGACTATACAATTTCGGTGACAGCTTATGATAATGATGGAGCTGCGTCCGTCGCTACTTCCGATTCCAGGAAGACAATCAGGGTTACCAGGAAGACCCTGTTCATCGCTGCCGAAGCAGGCCCCTTGCTTGCTCATGGATCTTATACAGCTTTTGGCTTTGTCCGGACAGGGATGTTTGTCTGGCTCAGCCCTGACAAAACCAGTCTGACTTTTACCAGTGGCGCGGCTGTTCCGTTTAAGGGTGCTCCATGGAAACCAGTGATAACTGCCAACATTTTAGGCAATGTCCACTTTGGAAAAGTCTTCTTAGGCCTTGGGGCAGGCTTCATGACCAAGGAGAGATCAGATCGCAAGACTGGAGTCGATGCCCTGGGTCAGCTGGGAGTAACGTTATCTAATAACTATCTTTCCATGTGGCAGCTTTATTTTGAATTTCGGGTACCGCTTGGACGTTCATTCTCTGATTGCCACAAGA
This sequence comes from Acidobacteriota bacterium, assembly GCA_029553365.1. Taxonomy (GTDB): domain Bacteria; phylum Acidobacteriota; class Aminicenantia; order Aminicenantales; family Saccharicenantaceae; genus Saccharicenans. The sequence continues at coordinate 5,986 of JAKPCG010000210.1, forward strand.
TGGCGGTTGGGCTCAGATATAATTTTTGAGGCTGACTCCTGACCTTTAAAGGAATAGAGGCTAATATTTTTTAGCCATATTAATGCTGGAAATAAAATTGTGGAGTGATCAGCTTATTTTCTTGACATCGGGTCAAGTTTCTTATTTAATTAGAATGTCAGAAAATTTACAGGAGGTGAGCGAATGAAAAATAAAAAGCTCGTAGTTCTGATTTGCTTAGCACTGGTATTCGTTTTGGTTGCACAAGCTTCGGCAGAAGTGAAAAAGATAAAATCCTTAGGCCAGTACACTTTTGTCAGGGTCAGGGGACAGATTCCTACTCCGGAAGTTATGAAAATGCTCGTTGACCGCTATTCGGCCGATATCAAGATTGGTTTTGAGCAGGCTGGCCTGGGCGAGGTCTATCAGCCATTTATTGATCAGCTAAAAACTGCCCAGTTTGAAGATACAACCTGGAATATTGGCGAAACAGTTCAATGGATGTTGTTCAGGTCTCAAGGGAAAGTTAAGGTTTCAGGCCCTCTAGAATGGGCAGGGAAAAAGCCAGTAGAGACTTTCACCGTTAAGGTGAAAGTTGGTTTTAAGACTTATACCTTTATGATTCCCAAGCCATGCGGAAATATTGCTTATGTTGGAATGGTGGAAGAAATCCCTGAAGCTATCTGCAACCTCAAGGTTACCCCGGCTAAAGCCAATATCAATGATCCAATTACCGTTGATATGAGCGGCAGCCAGTATGCCAAGAGCCTCAAGGTTGAAGTTCTGGATAAACAGGGTAACAAAGTGACCAGCAAAGACTTAAGTCCCGATTCCCCCCGCTGGCAGACCAAGCTGGATAAACCAGGCGAATATGTTTTTAAGGGTACGGCTATCAATATGGCCGATAAGCCTTCGGCTAATCCCTGCGAAGCCAGAGTTTATATTAATTATCCGCCAGTAGCTGTTGTCGTTCCCAGTTGCACCGATTGCAAGAATTATTATGGGCGTCCGGTTACTTTTGATGCCTCCGGTTCATCCGACCCCGATGGTCAGGTAACCAAAGTTGCTTTTGAGTTAAGAGATGCCAACGGCCAGGTTGTAGATTCTTATGTTGATACCGACAAGCCATTTACCTGGGAAAAGGCTCTTTACAGTGAAGGTACCTTTACTGTGTCTGCCACCGCTTATGATAATGATGGTGCTGTCTCTGCTGCTACTGGTGATTCCAGCAAGAGTTTTACCGTGACCAGAAAGAAACTCTTTGGGCTGATTGAATTTGGACCGATGCTGGCCCACGGCGGAGATGAATATGACCTGCCGGACTATGTCGGCTACGTATTTATCAGACCTGGCTTATTTACCTGGCTTAATCCGGATAAAGTCAGCTTGACCTTCACCGCCGGTGTTGGAGTTCCTTTGAAGGGTTCTCCCTGGAAAACAACCATTATGGCTGAACTTCTGGCTAACCTGCATCTAGGCAAAGCCTATATTGGAGTTGGCCCCGGCTTTATCACTAAAGAAGTTGATATGCGTAAGGCTGGAGTAGATGCTGTCGGTCAGCTCGGGTTTACAATTTTCGACAATTATCTGAAGATGGGTCAAATCTTCTTCGAATTCAGAGCTCCAATCGGTCGTACTTTTGACAGCCACAAAATGGGTATCGGTTTCAGGTATAACTTCTAATTAGTTCTTGATTATCAGCTGAAAAGGGGCGGTTCGCCGCCCCTTTTTTTTTCAGTGGGCCCGGTCAGGTTGTCGGTTGCTTATCGAGAGCAGACTGTTCGCTGACTTCAAAGCGGTATCAGGTATTAAAACTGATAAGACCTGAGTTCCAGGTACTCACCTTTGATGATAAAAGCTAACCAGCAGATAATTACTACATGCCTGCTTCTAACCGGACAGACAGAGGGGGAATAGGATTATAAATTTTGGTAAAAACCTGCTCAATGTTGACTGGAAGAGGTATTGGCTTGGCTTTAACCGCCTGTGTTTTAAATTATTCAGATAGCTTGGTTAATTTCGCCAGTTCCTCATTGTAATACTTACGGTAAAGTATTTCCCACTCCTGAGAGCCTTCTTCAATATGCTTTTTTTGTGAGGTTATTTTTTCTCTGGCTTTGCGGTCAAGCTGATCGTAGAGTTTCATCTCTTCTTCAATCGCTTTAACTATGGTCAGGCGGATTTCATTGGGCTCATCCAGAAATTCTACCAGATCGTTTTTATATAGAGCATTGACTATTAGCTTTGACAGATGATGAATTTTCTCTCTGGACAGGCGGCTCATCAGATGACAATATTCCTTTCTTTGGCCAGTTTAGTTTTAATCATTTTGAACATCGTCTGATACTCTATATTGCCCTTGCGGATTTCGTCTATATGTTTATTCAGAATTTCCCTGACTTCCTGATCAAGCTTATCTTCTTTAAGAAATTCATCCGAGATCAGATTAACTATTTCTTCCAGCACCCGGCTCTTATCTTCGACCAGAATTTTGCCCTCTTTGATCAGGGTTCTTAAAATTGTAAATGATAAATGTTCTATTTGGTTCTTATTTAGCCTCATTCTTTATTTAAAATACAATAGATAGTGGTAAAATTCAAGGACGGCTGTAAAGATTTTTTGAGCCAGATTGATAATATTGACTGATCTTATAGAAAATATTAGTGAGGAGAATTGAAGACCACCTGCGGCTCAAAGAGCTTTTCTTCTGGGTTAAACCTGGCCAGGCCAAGAAGATGATGGCCTTCGGTTAGTACTCTAAAGATAAGGGAAGAGTTCTGGATATTCCGGCCCCGATCGACTTTTACCAGGTTGTGCAGCTGCAGCGGCTGCCCGTGTTGAAAACTCACCTGACTGCTGGCTTCAATCCAGATGGCTGGCTGCCAGCTGAGGGTATAATCAAGTGGAATTAGAAATTGAGAAGTCAATTGGTCGCGATAGAGCTGCTCGATCTGTTCAAGACTATGAGCCTCGGCTTCAGAATAGGGACCGGTCATAACCCGTCTCAGGCTGGAGAGATAAGCACCACAACCAAGCTTCCGGCCAAGCTCATGAGCCAGGCTTCGGATATAGGTCCCGGATGAGCATTCAATCTGGAAAGTTAATACCGGCGGCCTATAATCAAGGATCAAAAAGCTATAGACAGTAACTTTTACCGGCTTCAGTTCCGGCCTCTGGCCTTTTCTGGCCAGCTCGAAGGCCCGCTGACCATTGACCTTTTTAGCTGAAAAAGGCGGCGGGAACTGCTCAATTTCTCCTGTCAGAGTATCGACTGTTTGCTCGATCTTCTCCAGGTCCGGAAATTCCTGGCATTTTTCTCCAACTGGTTTTCCCAGCAAATCATAAGTATCGGTTGCCTGTCCCAGGGTGATCTGGCCGCTATAAATTTTGTCGAGGCTGGATAGGAAGGGGAAAAGCCGGGTAGCCTGTCCGACAGTGATAATCAGAAGGCCGGTGGCCAGAGGGTCAAGAGTGCCGGCATGGCCCAGCCTCTTTTCACCTAAAATTTTTCTCAGCTTGAGGACAGCATCATGAGAAGTCCAGCCGGCTGGCTTGTCAACGATTATTAACCCATCCATCAGGACTGCTGTCTAACCTGCTCGTTAAGTATTCTTTCCACCTCGGCCGGGATGCGATTGTAAAGTTCTTCCAGCTCCCCATAAACAGTGAAACCAGCAGCATTGACATGGCCTCCACCGCCGAATCTTTCAGCCACGAGAGCAGAATTGGCCTGGCCCTTGGACCGCAGGCTTATGCGAAATTCACCGGGGGATATTTCCTTAAAAAAGATGACCATTTCCACCCCTTTAATGGATCTGACCAGCGTAGTCGCATCTTCAATATCGACTTCTTTAAGGCCGAATTCTTCTCTATCTTTGCCAAGCATGGTTATAATGGCAATATTGCCGGCTTCATTTAGCTTCAGGGTGGATAATATTCGGCCCAGAAGCTGGATTTTCGAAGGTGAGTTATTATTGAGTAACTTCTCGGCAACAGCATTCGGACTGGCTCCGGCTTCAACCAGCTTATGGCAAACATAGAATGTCTGGCTGGAGGTATTGGAAAACTGGAAAGAACCGGTATCGGAAAAAATCGCGGAATAAAGATAGGTGGCAATCTCCGAGGTAAGACTTATTCCGAGCGGCTCGATCAACTCATAGGCCATTTCGCCCACAGCCGAAGCGCTGGGATCAATCCAGTTAATGTCTCCGAAAGGAGAATTTGAATAATGATGGTCTATATTTATTTTTGGCAGCGGACCGATTTTAGTCTGGCCCGAGCGAGGGATGTCAGCGCATTCAAGCAGGATAACCAGGTCCAGGCCTTCCGGCTCGATCTTTCCAATCTTGATTCGAGCTGTTTCAGGAAATTCATAAAAGGGGTAGGGCAGGGGATCGTGGCTGACCACCTGAACTTTTTTCCCCAGCAGGTCAAGCATGGCAGCCAGCGCCAGGCTGGTGTAAATGGCATCGCCATCAGGTCTCAGGTGAATGGTAATAGCAATGTGGCTGGAATTAGTAATTGTTCTGGCAATATTAGCTTTTGTTGCTTGGCTCATTTTTTTTAACTGATTCCAGCAAACGGTCAATCTTTTCTTCTTGATCAGCTGAGGTATCAAGAATAAAAATTAGCTCGGGATTATATCTTAAATTTAATCTACTGGCAAGCAGCCGCCGGAAATGAGGAGCCGCCTTTTCCAGCAGCTTTAAGACGGGCTGACGCCTGTCTTGGGGAAAGACCGAAACTGAGATTCTGGCCGTCTTTAAGTCGGCTGGCATTTCTACGCCAGTAACAGTCAAGAAACCAGTCATTTCTGGCAGCTCGTTAATCAGATACAGACTTATTTCCTGCTGAATCAGATGACTGACTCTTTTCGGCCGATAGGATCCTTCTTTTCTCATGGGACCATTTTAATATAAATCAAGCTTATGGCCGGATAGGACCGCATCCGGATAGCTATTTGCTTCCTCAAGAATTTTATCCATAATCTGTCTGACTACTGACCCTTCGCTGTTGACCAGAGCCACAGCAATTCTCGTCCTCTGCCAGCTATCCTGAAAATCAACTTCTGATATTGAAACATTGAACCGGTGCTGGACTCGTCCGATAAAGCTATTAATAAAACGCCTTTTTTCTTTAAGAGAATGGGAATAGGCCAGAAAAAAGTCCAGAGTTAAAACACCGATAGTCATCTGGCTCAAGTTCAGGTCGGCATGACTTTTTCCCGGACGAAAGCCTCAAGAATATCGCCTGCCTGTATATCCTGTGTTTTCTCCAACCCCAGGCCGCACTCCGCATCTCTTTTGACTTCGGTCACGTTGTCCTTAACATGCTTGAGCGAAGAGATTCTGGTCTGGTAAAGCACCTGATTGCCCCTGATGACCCTGACTTCTGCGTTTCTGACCATCTTGCCGTCAATAACCTGACAGCCCAGGACTGTTCCCACCCTGGAAATGTTGAAGATCTTTTTAACCACTGCCCGGCCAAGATAGGTTTCCTTAATTACCGGTTCCAGCATCCCAGCCACAGCCTTTTTAAGATCATCGGTCAGCTGATAAATGATTTTATATAGACGGATTTCAACTTTCTCATTCTTGGCTATTTCCTGTATTTTAGGTGGAACTTTCACATTATAGCCGATGATAATCGCCCCGGAAGCCGAGGCTAAAAGGACATCAGCCTCAGTTACATTTCCAGTTGAAGCTTGCAGAACGTTGATTTTAACCTTATCCGTACTCAATGTAGGTAAAAGATCTCTTAAAACTTCAACCGAGCCGTTGACATCGGCCTTGACAATGACGTTTAGCTCTTTTGTCTGATCTTTTTCAATCTTCTTGAATAAATCTTCCAGAGTTAGAGGAACTTGTTTTTCAGGCGTTTCTTTCCTGGCCCTGGCCATCCTGAATTCCGAGATACGACGCGCAATATCAATGCCAGGCACTACTTGAAAGAAAGTTCCAGCTGGTGGCACATCGTTAAAACCAAGAACTTCTACCGGCACCGAGGGACCAGCCTCTTTCACCGGGCGGCCGAATTCATCAAGAAGAGCCCGCGCTTTGCCGTAGGTGTGGCCACAAATAAAAGCCTCAGCAGGTCTTAGCGTGCCAAGCTGGATAATAACCGTGGCCACAGGGCCTTTCTGGGCATCGAGTCTGGATTCGAGGATAACGCCCTGGGCTGGCACATAAGGGTTGGATTTTAGCTCCAGAATATCGCCAAGGAGCAAGATCATCTCCAGTAGTTCATCAATATTTTTCTTTTCCTTGGCAGATATATCAACGCTGATGGTTTTTCCGCCCCATTCTTCGACGATCAATCCTTCTTTGGCCAGTTGTTGTTTGACTCTTTCCGGATTAGCATCCGGCTTGTCAATTTTATTAATGGCGACGATAATGGGCACATTGGCAGCCTGGGCATGGCTGATAGCTTCTCTGGTCTGAGGCATAACCCCATCGTCAGCCGCCACGACCAGGACAACAATGTCAGTCACCTTAGCACCGCGGGCTCTAAGCTGGGTAAAAGCTTCATGACCAGGAGTATCAATAAAGGTTATATAGCGATTCTTGTATTTAGCCCGGTAAGCACCAATATGCTGGGTTATTCCACCTGCCTCTTTCTCAGTTAAATTTGATGACCTGATAGCGTCCAGCAGGGTAGTTTTCCCATGGTCAACGTGTCCCATAATGGTGACAACCGGTGGCCTGGGCACCAAACTGTCTTTTAATTGAAAGGCTAATTTGCGAATATCTTCTTCCAGCGAGACCATTTCCAGATCGACCTTAATTATGTCTGATATGGCTCGCAGGAGTTTTTCATCTACCAGGTCGGAGGCTGAAACGTCATAACCTCGAACAACCAGGTGATCAACCAGATCTTTTGGCTTAATTTTAAACCGATCGGCCACATCCTTGACTGTCGAACCTTCCTGAATTTGTACCTTCGGTCTCGGTCCGGCTGCCGTTTCTGCTTTAGCTACTTTCTTTTTAGCTGGAACGGCGGATTTAGTTGTAGTTTTATCTTTAGATTTGTCCATCTTCTAAGCCCAGTCTATTCTTGTTTTATGGAAATCTTCCAGCCGACCAGCTTGCTGGCCAGCCTGACATTTATTCCTTTTTTGCCAATAGCTAGAGAGAACTGATCCTTATCAACCCTGGCTTCCATTTCCTTGGTGTCTTTATTGATAATAACTACCCGGTTAACTTTGGCCGGACTCAAAGCTGATTTGGCATACAGAACAGGATCAGGAGACCACTCAATGATATCAATTTTTTCACCATCGAGCTCTTTTAAGATAGAAATTATTCTATTACCCTTAACTCCAATACAAGCGCCAACTGGATCGATATCCCCATCCTGGGTATAAACAGC
>JAKPCG010000171.1 GCA_029553365.1 Acidobacteriota bacterium
GCTTCCCCCAGGAATTACACCCCCGATATTTTCAGGCCTCGGGAGTCGGGCCCTATGTTGTTTTCCCCACTACCCCCTCACACACACATCTCCCCTCAGAAATACTCAGGGAGAAGGGGTGGAATGAGGGGGTAGGGGGAGGTTTAGAACCACTCCTCTAGGAGGGTCATGCTCCACATACTCTCTGCACGATTTCGTGCAGAGCCTCACGGACCGTCGGGTTATATTTGAACCCGACGGCCCTGTCGAGGGCATGGTGGAGGGGGGATGTCCAGTCATCCCCCCCTATTCCCTCCTTTTTTTTGAAAAACTCCGTTAGATATACCCAACGGAGTAACGTTCGGGTACAGAACACTACCGGCATGTCGCCGGTAATGTACCGTTCCCTGACCAGGGTAGCCACCCTGGTCATGACTTTTATTCGTTCACGAGGGAACATTGGGAAGTGCTTAATAAGCACTTCCTCTTCCTCAGGTGGGGAGGCGTACCCCACCTCCATTACGACAAACCTGCCCATCGTGGCCTGGTTTTGTCGTAATACCCCCGCGTATTCCCCCCCTGTGTCATCTACACCGGTTGTGTTACCGGTGCAGATGATTCTTGCCCCGTTGGCGGCGGGGTCGACCAATTCTCCCGTTTCCGGGAGAATAAATCGACGCCCTTCCAACAGGGCGTTTAACGAAACGAACACCCCGGGGGGGAGGGTGTCGTACTCCTCTAGGAGGACCCACGCCCCCGCGGGGTCCTTGATCCCTGCCAACAGTGGACCGTCGGCCCACTGCATTGACCCGTTACGAACTACATAGCGTCCGAACAGGTCAACCGTGTCCGCCTGCCCGTGGCAGGGGACTGTGTAGAGTGGCTGCCCTAAACGGGCAGCCACCTGCTCAACTAGGCTGGATTTACCGGACCCAGTGGGTCCGGTAATAAGTAATGGCTCTTTTGATGCCAGGAACCATGCCATCAAATCTGACATGGCACCCGGCCTGAAAATGTAACTTTTGACTTTGGGAACCATCGGGTGGTTCCCTTCCTTTACTTCAATGGGATAGTTTGGACCTATCCCAAAGAGATCCCTTATAGTTGCTTTCATTTCCCCTCCTCTCCCCGCCCTCCCGGTTAGGCGGGGTAATTTTTATTTGATGGTTCCCTCCTGCCGGGACAGGAGGTACGCCCTGGGCTTTACGTCACGGGCGTAGTGACGGGCGGTGACGGCTTGCCAGGCCCCCGGGAGCTTCCCCCGGGCATTACGATCCGATATTGGC
>JAKPCG010000220.1 GCA_029553365.1 Acidobacteriota bacterium
GTTTTTATACAAAGGTTCTTTATAAAGTAAATCACAATAAGTTTTTCAGCCATTCCAATGTAGATTGAATCTGGCGGATGCGGAAATCCCTGGCAAGGATATTGATATCAAACAAAAGGGGGGCATTCGAGGCAGCCCCCAGCGGGTGCCCCTGCCCAGCCCTCATAGTGCGCCCCTGGATGCTACCCTGGGCAGATTTTTGGGCGATCCGGAGGGCATCGGCCTTCTGCGCAGGCCAGGAGGCTTCTGCCCGATTCCCCTGGTCAGCCATTTTTTGTGCATCTGCGGCAGGGAGGGGGGTACCGGTAAGCCGGTCCAGTTCTTGCTCCAGGGCTGACCGCTGGGCTTCCACAATTATATAGGCAAGTTCAACATCACGGCGGAGGGCGAAATACAGGCGGCTTAAGAACTCCAGCTTAAGGAGCCGCGGGCTGGCCGGACTGGGGGAGCTAAGCCACGATTCATAGGCCGCAAGACCCGCAGCGGTTAAGGAATAACACTGCCTGCTCTGGCGCGCCGGCGGCATCTCATCAACCTTTGCTCCTGCCCCTCCATTGGCATCTGTATCAGCACCTGCAGGAGACTTCTCCTCCGGAGCAATCCAGCCCCGCTTTTCCAGCCGTTTGAGCGAAGCGTACATCTGGCTTTCGCTGATATGCCAGAGGCCGGACAAATCTTTTTTAAATTGCTGATAAAGCTGGTACCCATGGGCCGGGCTTTCAGCGAGAAATCCTAAAAACACATATTCGGGCCGCACATCTCCCATGGAACAGCTTCCCAGACTTCTTAAACCGGAGTATACACTACAGCCAGAACCTTCGCGTCCTGGCCTCCCAGGGCTACCGCCCGATGGGGCACCATAGAATCATAGTAGATGGAATCCCCCTCTGACATTTAAAATATGAATAAGTATTTTGTCGGCACCGATGTTATTCTGGATTTGCTCGCAGCCCGACAGCCACATTTTCATTTTTCTGCCGTTCTTTTTACGCTTGCCGAAATGGGAGAACTTGAGCTTAATTACCGCTCT
>JAKPCG010000052.1 GCA_029553365.1 Acidobacteriota bacterium
CTCTTTTTCCGTCGGCTCCTGGCCTTCGTTTTGAAAATGCTTCTGGGCAACCTTTTTCATCCGCTGGATGGTCTCTACCAGGTGAACTGGCATGCGGACGGTTCTGGCCTGATCGGCGATAGCTCTGGTAATGGACTGGCGAATCCACCAGGTAGCGTAAGTGGAGAATTTATGTCCGCGGTGATAGTCAAATTTTTCGGCTGCCCTGATCAAACCGAGATTCCCTTCCTGAATAAGATCCAGAAGGCTCAGTCCATGATTCTGAAATTTTTTGGCGATAGAAACGACCAATCTCAAATTAGCGGTCACCAGCTGATTGAGAGCTTCGCGCCTGAGCCAGGCAGCCCGGTCAATTTGCTCTTCAATTCTTTGCCATTTAAGCTGTTCGGCCGCTGGACAGGTGCTGGCTTTATCTTTTAAATTCTGTTTAATCCTGTCCACCAGCTCATATTTTTTGTCCCAGCGCAGGTCCAGTTTTAAGGCTTGCCGCCTGATTTTTACGGCCAGTCTGGCCCGGGTGACTTGAGTCTTCTTATTAGCCGGCAAAGATTTAAGCTGGAGAGCCAGTTTTCTGATTGAGGCCAGTCTGACCAGTGCCTGCTGAGCTGCCCGGTTGAGGCTGGTCGGACTGTAGTCATTTTCGGGCAGGTTAAACCAGCGGCCAACCTCCTGCGGGTTATTTTTTATCTCCTGGTAAAGAAATTCGACCTCATCCAGACTTAAATCAGTCTTCAGTAAAGCCGTGATCAGGGCCATTTCTGCTCTTTCTATTTTCCTGGCCAATTCAACTTCATTTTCCTTCGACAGGAGCGAAATCTGACCCATGTCCTGAAGATAGACTTTAACCAGATCAGAGGCAGAGCTTTTTTCTGGCCGGTCTTCAGCTGGCCTCCCGGCTGACTCGGCAAGGGGTGGAAAGGCATGGAAAATGCTCAGCTCCTCCAGGCCAGGCTGCTCGGCTTCGGTGCCATCTGGCCAGTTCAGCCTCTTGATCAGTTTCAGTTCTGTATTAATTTCAGGTTCAATCATTTTGTTCTCCTTATATCCTATTAATCCTATAGGAATACTATAAATATAAGCAATTTCCTGGAAAAATCAAGTAATTTGTAAGGTGAAATTAAAACTGCGGCCAGAGTTCTGCTCCTGGCTCCTCTTTTCTAAATTTAAGGGCGGGCCTGGCGCAGTTTAGCCGTTACCTGGTGAGCCTGCCTTAATGGCTCGGGCAGGCGAAAAGGTCCAAGACAGGCCTTGATTATTTTCAAACTGTCTTCGAGATCGATCAGATGGCCAGGAGAAATAAAAAGTGGCTTGACGCCCGTCCTGCTTCGGAAGCAGTAGCCGACAGTTTCGCCTTTTAACTCGATCGGGCTGAGACAGCCTTTTTCCCGGCCAGGTTCCTGGTAGTTCCCAATCAGATGAGATTTAGCGCAACCGACCGAGGGCAGGCCGGCAATAATCCCTACAAAAGTGGCGAGACCCATTTTTTTGGGATGTGCAATTCCCTGACCATCAAGCAGAATAAGATCCGGTCGCGGTGACAGTCTGGATAAACCGCGGAGAATGGCCGGTCCTTCTCTGAAAGACAGATAGCCTGGACGATAGGGAAACGAAATTGGTTGTCGGACAACCTGAGTCGCGAGGAGTTTCAGGTCAGGGAAAGTAAAAAGAAGAATGGCAGCCAGAACCTCCTCCCGGCTGAAAGTAGCATCAGCGGCTGCCAGCAAGGAAGGCTTTTTCTGAAGGGGTTGAAGTTTCAGCTGGCTGAGGAGTTCCTCCTGAATCTGTCTGGCTTCGGCCAGATCCGCCGGGTATAAAATTTTATTGAGGTCCATCTTGTCTTCAGACGGTGGCTATTATAACCTTCTAGTCTTCAGATGTTAACCACGGCTGAAATTATGTCTGGCTGCTGACTGTTATCAGTCTTCTGCCGGCTTGATTGAGCCCGATTAAGCGATTGATTGGCGCTCCGGCCAGGGAGGAAAAGGTGATTGTTTCTTTTGACGTTGATGGCGTTCTGGTGGAAGTCAGCCAGACCTATCACCGGGCTTTGGCTGAGACGGTTGACAAATTCTTAGATCAACCGGTTTCTCAAAAGGAGATTCTTAACCTGAAGGCTGCCTTGAAGTTAAATAATGACTGGGATGCAACCGTGGCCAGCCTGGTTTACTATCAGAGCAGGTTAGCTTTAGATGAGTTTCTTGAGCTGGCTTTACCCGGTCCTCCTGACTATCGGAAATTTTATCAGCTGGCCCGGCAACTGGAGATCAAATTGCCGGAATATCAAGAAGTAAAGGCGGTCTTTGAAAATATATATCACCGCTACCAGACGCAGGAAGAGCTGAGAGTTAGCCATCAAATTCTGGCTGAGATAAGAAAAATGGCCGGAATTATGGCCGTTATCACTGGCCGGACGCGAGAAGATTTAGATCTGACTTTTGAGCGACATAAGCTCCATCGCTATTTTGATTATTTTATAACTGAAGATGACCTGCCGGCGGTTGACGCCCGCAAACCAGCCCCTTATCCGCTAAAATATCTTTTAGCTCAAACCGGTTTCGAGTCTCCCGTCTGCCATATTGGTGATACCGAAGCTGACCGCTTGATGGTGGAAAATTTTGAAAAGGAAGAAAACAAGAAGGTCGTCTTTATTCTGTTTGAACATCAATTTAACCAGCAGGTGCTGGCTGATTTCAGGGTCAGCCAGGGCGAAGAGCTATTAACGGTTCTAAGGAGGATAGTTGAAGAAGCTCAGGGATGAAAGGCTGGAGAAAA
>JAKPCG010000067.1 GCA_029553365.1 Acidobacteriota bacterium
TAGAATTTATTTTCGTACCGTTATAAAAAATAGATTTTATTTCCTTTAATACTATACCATAAATGTAAGATTATTAAAACATTGTTTCACTTTACGTTTATGAACAAATATAACAATAAACTATCTAATTAGTTAAACAAACAAACTATTCAAACACAGAAAAGATAGATTTTAATAGTGATTTTGATATATTATAAATATCAAATACTAAATAACAATCAAAATATATATATGAAATAGAAAATGTTATGAAAACATTTATAACTGATATTATTTAAACAATACCAAATTAAAGTATTATAAAAATAAGTGAATCAATTAAAAATTTGTATAATATAGGATTATAAAAGAAAAAAACAAACATTATATAATTAAATAATATTATTACAAACACATTTAATATTTCATTTGAAAATGAATAATAAATAATGTTTAAAGTATAAATCTTAGAAAGTCTTTATAAGATAATCTGTGATTTATATACTAATACTATATTTACTCATGATTAATTTTAATTTGTTTAATAATTATCTAACTAATCATCTGACGAAATCTCAACAATATTATCACAATTACCTAATATTCCAAATCTATCGTAAATTAATTTAGGTATTTCAGATAATTTAAATTCATATATTTAATAATTGGTATAAAAAGATATTCCTGATATAGAAAAAGATTTTTTAACATCTACTGATAACATAGTTAAAAAAATGTTAAAAGATATTTTCAATATCAATGTGACAAATTATTCTGATGTATAACAGATATTGAAAGAACTTGATTAATAATTAGAAATATATAAGTTCTTTTTAATTATTTACTTAGTATCACCTTCAAGATAACAAGAAATATATAATATATTAGTTTCATATATATATTAATAATTTGGAAAAAACATGTATGAATTATTATAAACATATGACTGGGTTTCAGTTATATCATAATTGTTTAATTAAGATTCTGTACAAAATATAACAAATTATGTAAAAATGAATAGTGATATTGATGATGATTTACTTGAT
>JAKPCG010000081.1 GCA_029553365.1 Acidobacteriota bacterium
CCAGAATCAACACAGCCAGCCAGTCGGCGGTTGGCTCCAACCTGATAAAGAGGAAACTCAGTCGGCCAGAGGCCGAGGAATATTGAGGAAGAAGAGATTTCAAATAATGGACAATGGATAGTTTCTGAGTGGTGCCGGGGAAATACTGAATGACATTTTCCCAGCCGAAACCGAAAACCAGTCCAAGTAAAATCGGCCTGACCAACCAGGTACTGAGAAAAGTAAAAAACGACAGATAAGCAGCCAGGCCCAGCAGCAAGACCAGCGCATAACGGACTATTGTCCAGATGTCCTGCAGCTGAAAATCACGGTCAAGATTGAGAATAAAGTAGGAAATAAGCAAAGTTGAAACCAGCATGATAGAAGTGACGGCCAGCGATGACAGGTATTTGCCAATAATAATTGAGGCTCTGGACAACGGCCGGGAAGAAAGATAGGGCAAAGTCTTACCTTCGACTTCTTCACTGACAATTGACGTTCCATAAAAAAGAGCCAGAATGACGATTAAAAACTGCAGGAAAAAAACCATCAGGATATTCTGGAATATAATCTGCCCGCTTTCTGTCCATTGACCGGCCAGCTGGTAAAACCTGATAATCAGGGCCAGCAGAATAGAAGCTGAACTCAGCAGAAAAAACATCTTTGATCGCGAAGATTTCTTTTTCAGAAAAAAATAAAATGAAAAGACTCTCTGTATTTCAGGCTTCATCTTATTTCCCTACCAGATAATCAAAAACAGCCTGCAGATTATCATCGGGTGAAGTAATCTCATCAATGATGATAGGCGAAGTGAGCACCATCTCATTCAGCCGGTTAAAAAAACGATCCCGATCGTGGGTTTCAAACACCACCGCTTGCTCCAGAGGTTCGAAGGCCATCTTTAGAACGTAATCCTCACCAGCCAGGGTTTGAGCCAGCTGGCGGAACTGTGGTGATTTTACTCTGATCATGTGGGGATGCGTATCAATCAAGTCCCTGATGAAATAAATATCTCCGCGAGCAATGATTTTACCCTGGTGAATGAGAATAATCTCAGAGGTCAAAGCTTCGACCTCCGGCAGAATATGACTGGAGACAACAATGGTTTTTCCGCTGTTCTTAAACTCCTTGATCAATTTTATGATGCGCCGCTTGCTGAGCGGATCAAGGCCATTTAAAGGCTCATCCAGAATCAAGACTTCTGGATCATGAGCAATAGCCTGAGCTATCTTAATTCGCTGTCTCATCCCCCGGCTATAGCTTCTAACCTTCCGGTCAGCCACATCGGTCAGCTCCACCAGGTCGAGAGCCTGCCTGGCTTTCTGCTCGCATTCTAAAGAACTAAATCCATAGAGAGAGAGAAGCCCTGCTAAAAATTCAAACCCAGATAGCTCTTCATAGAAAGCATCATCTTCGGGGCAGAAACCGAGACGCCGAAAAATATGACGGTTGTTCCAGACTTTCTCGCCGAAAATTCTGGCTTCCCCGATATTAGTCTTCAACTGGCCGGTTATTATTTTCATAAAAGTTGACTTACCAGCCCCATTAGGGCCAAGTAAGGCGGTTATTCCCTGGTTTATTTCCAGGTTGAGGTCACTGATGCCAAGGACATTGCCATACCAGCGCGATAGATTTCTGGCTTCAATCACTGCCGTCATTTGATCACCTCTACCCCTCTGACTTTATGTTTGACTACCAGATAGGAAAGAAAACAGAAAACGCTGATGAGCAGGAAGGACAGATACCAGGGATAATCATAAGGCGGCTTTACCAGAAAGAAGCCGGCTGCCACCTGCTTCAGATTGGCGGCTATGGAGAAAAGGGCCGAGAAAGGAGAACGGAAAATGACAAAGAAAATACCTCTCAAAATTTCAGAAAATAAGTAAAACCCGAAGATAATTGAAATAACGTAATTACGATTGTTACTTAGAGATGAGGCCAGAAGAATAAAGGCGGTAAAAAACAGGACTATAAACAACGAAAAAGCTAGAATAGACAGAATTAGCCAGGGATATTCCAGAAAGAAGGCGAAACTGCCGGCAAACAGCAATTTGAGAATATAAAGCAAGATAGCCGGAACCAGAGTCAGAGTACCTACAAAAAAGATGACCACCCCAGCCTTGCCCAGCAAATAGTCAGCTTTGGTCAGTGGACGGGCGAAATAGAGTTGAACCGCTTTATGCCGGAAATCATCGGCCAGCAAGCCCGCAGCTCCCATGGACATCAGAATCAAAATGGCAAAATAAAGTAGATCAAGCGTCAGGTAAGATTTAAAAAAATTAGGATTGACCTGTAACAGCTTATCGCCTCCCTGAGCGATAAATTTAAAATCCTCCAATCTTTCTGAAATATAGATAATAGCTGCATATATCATGGCGGGCAGGAAAGAAAAGGTATAACCAAGTTTAAAGTGCTTGCGCCCGAAGGCCAGCTTGATACCAGTTCTGGCGATCGGCCAGAAGGCACGAGGCCTGTCCAGGAACTGACCATCCCAGTGATGATAACCTTTCTCTCTTATTGAGCTCATCAATCAACTCCAACCACCCGGGCAAACAAATCTTCAAGTCTGCTCTGACTGCGAGCAAACTGCCTGACCTGGACACCATTTCTGGCCGCTGCTCTGAATATTTCCATCTGATCAAAATCAGGTGGTGTATAGATCTTGATCAATCTGTCCTCGGTTTCTTCCAGCCGGCAGCCGGCCTCCTCCAGCTCCCGGCTAAAAACGGGCAGCTCACCTTTAATCTTCAGTTCGTACAAACGGTAGTCGACCATCTTTAAATCTTCTATTCGGCCGCTGGCGGCAATCTGACCTTTATTAATGATAACCATGTCAGTACAGATGGATTCTATGTCATCCAGCAAATGAGAACAGAGAAGCACGCTGATGTCTTTACTGCTGGCTATTTCTCCGATTAATTCCAGAATATCCTGACGGCCGGCTGGATCCAGATTGGCAGTTGGCTCGTCCAGAAAGAGCAGCTTTGGATCATGAACCAGAGCCTGGGCCAGCTTCAAACGTTGCCTCATGCCGGAAGAATAGGTCTCAACCAGCCGGTAACGGGATTCTCCCAGACCAACATAGAAGAGAACTTCATGGGCTCTTTTCATTGCTTCCTGGCGGGGCATGCCGGACAATTCGCCCATATAAGCGGTAAAAGAAACACCGTCCATCCCGGTGATATAACAATCATCTTCTGGCATATAGCCAACCCGCTGCCGGATAAACTTCTGCTCCCGTCTTAAATCATAACCAAGTACCTGGCCATCACCCTCATCTGGAGTCAGAAAACCAAGCATAATCTTGAGCAAAGTGCTTTTCCCGGCTCCATTTGGCCCGAGGAGGCCGGTCGCTCCCTCGTTTAAAACCAGATTAATACCATTCAGGGCTTTGACTGGTCCATAAGAAAAATGAATATTTTTAAGTTCAACCTTCATCGGGCAGCCTTATCTCTTCTCTCTCTGACGGAAAAAGCATCACTAAAGTTCATTTTTTAGCTTCTATTTTAGCATTTTTCGCAGGAAATAATATATTCAGCCTGGAAAAAACCGTCAGGCCAAATAGGCTTTCCAACTGACCACCTGCTTTTTATTGCTTTGCTTGAAATATCTTATTTGTCTATAATGCTCGAGTATCCAATAAAAAGCGGGAGGAAAAATGAAAATCAGAAAGAAAGAAAAATTGCTGGCCTGCTGCTTGGCCATTTTCTCTCTACTCAGTCTGTGTCAGGTGGCAGTGGCAGAGAAAAAAGCTCTGACCTTTGGCGACTTTATCAAGATAAAACGGTTGTCTGATCCAGAGCTCTCTCCCGACGGCCAGCAAGTGGCTTTCGTGGTTACCGTTATGGATCTTGAGAAAAACAAGGGTAATAGTGATATCTGGATTGTGCCGGCTTCAGGTGGGACAGCAACCAGCCTGATTTCCAGCCCCGCCGCCGACTTTTTCCCCCGCTGGTCGCCCGACGGGAAAACACTGGCTTTTATTTCTACTCGCAGCGGCTCCCCCCAGATCTGGGTCAAAACCCTGGCCAGAGGTGAAGATAGAAAATTGACTGATTTTCCGGCCGGGGTGGGCTCCTTTAGCTGGTCAAAAAGCGGACGCTATTTACTCGTTTCGAGTGCCGTTTTCCCGGAGGCACCTGACCTCGAAACCAGCCGTCAGTGGCTCGAGGCTGCAGAAAAAAACCAGGTTAAAGCCAGAATCTATGACCATTTGCTTTACCGTCACTGGAACAGCTGGTTTGATGGCACCCGCAGCCACCTCTTTCTTTTTCCTCTGGACGGTGGTCAACCGGTTGATTTAACTCCTGGCGACTATGATACCCCGCCTCTGGCTCTGGGTGGAAATCTTGATTTTAGCTTTTCCCCCGATGAAAAAGAAATTGCTTTTGTCCGTAATATCGACCCCGAATTCAGGCTGGCTCTCGGAACAAACAATGACATTTTTTTAACTGACACTGAAGCCAGGGCCAGCGAAAAATTGACCGTCAGCCGGGCAAATGACATTGACCCCAAATATTCACCTGACGGACGTTATTTAGCCTACCGCGCCATGAGCCGCCCGGGTTTTGAAGCTGATAAATTAGCCCTCATTCTTTATGACCGTCAGAAAAAAAACATCATCAACTTGACTGAAAATCTCGATTATTCTCTGAGCGAATTCATCTGGTCACCAGATAGTCAGACCATCTATTTTCTGAGTGAAGAAAAAGCCAGAACAGCTCTTTTCGCCATAAAACTGGCTACTGGAAAAATTGAGAAAATTTTAGCAGGCCAGATGGTCAGCAGTCTGCAGATTTCTCCCGATGGTAAAACTATCTATCTGGTGAAACAGACCCTCAACCATCCAAATGATATCTATTCATTTGACTTGAAAACCAGGAAGCTAAAACAATTAACTGACATCAATGGCGAGCTGCTGGCCGGTTTGGAAATGAATCCGGCAGAGGATTTTTATTTTGATTCAGAGGGCGATAAAATCCACGGTCTCCTTCTCCGTCCGCCTTTCTTTGATCCAGCGAAAAAATATCCTCTCCTGCTTTTAATTCATGGCGGACCCCAGAATGCCTGGCAGGATGAATTCCATTATCGCTGGAACGCCCAGATGATGGCTGCTCCGGGCTATGTTGTAGCTCTGGTCAACTTTCACGGCAGCCCTGGCTATGGTCAGGCCTTTACCGATTCAATCAGCGGCGACTGGGGAGGGAAACCTTACCATGATCTGATCAATGCGGTCGACTTCCTGCGGGAAAACTACACCTTTATTGATAAAGACAAACTGGGAGCAGCTGGAGCTTCTTACGGCGGTTATATGATTGACTGGATTGAGGGTCAGACAGATATTTTTGATTGCCTGGTCAGCCACTCAGGCGTCTTCGATCTTCGTTCAGAGTACGGAGCCACTGAAGAACTCTGGTTTCCCGAATGGGAATATCGTGGGACACCCTGGAGTCAGCCCGAGATGTACCAGAAATTTTCTCCGAGCTTTTATGTTAAAGATTTTAAGACACCCTGCCTGGTAATCCACAGTGCCAATGATTTCAGGGTTCCCTTAGAACAGGGTTTGCAGTTTTTTACTTCGCTGCAGAGGATGGGTGTTCCTTCTAAGTTTCTTTATTTCCCGGACGAAGATCATTTCATTCAAAAGCCACTTAATGCCGAACTATGGTGGAAGACTGTTCTCGACTGGCTGGCCACTTATTTAAAAAACTAGCAAATAGGATAGCAGCCTTAAAATTCAATTTCCAGCAAAGCTAAAGGATCGATGCGGGCTTCGTTGATTTTGGCTGCCCAGTGAAGATGCGGCCCGGTCGAAAGACCGGTTGAACCAGCCAGGCCAATAATCTCACCCTGCCTGACCATTGCTCCCCTTTTAACCAGGAGTTTCGACATATGGCAGTAAACTGTATAAAGGCCAAGGCCATGATCGATGATAACCGTGTTGCCAGAAAAATAGAGGTTAGAGGCCAGCACTACCCGCCCATCGTTAGCCGCCCTAATTGGCTGGCCAGAGGCAATAGCAATATCAACCCCGGCGTGAATCGAACGGGGCACATTATTATAAATTCTCTGCTGGCCAAAATTAGGGGCAAGCTGGCCAGCGCAGGGCAGCTCGAACTTTCCCTGCGCCAGCCACTCGGGGCTGGTCTGCCCGTAGATCTGAGCCAGAATTTCAGCTTCTCTCTTAATTCTTTCCTGCACTTCCCGTGGCGGATGAACATATTTGGGGTCAACAGTCAGTTTCTTTTTAGGGAAATCCCTGGCCATTATTTCCAGGTCTGCTTGAATTTGATCCTTTTCTGAACCGCCTGACCAGAGAGAAATAGACAAAGTCTCCCGTCCCGCTTTCACCCCCAGATCAAGACCGAGAAGTAAGAAATCTGCCTGCCCGGACCTGGCCTTCAACTCATAATGTTCACCACGAAAATCAATGATAGCCAGCTCGCTTTTTTTCTCCATCCAGGTTAGAACAAGTGGTTCACCTGGCTGGATTTTTCTGGCTTTGAGTTCAAATACATCACCACTTCTCGCTCCCAGCTGAATGACCTCGGCCCTGGCCGGAAGCACCGAACAGATAGATACAAAAAAGAGCAGGCAAAGAAAACCGCAGACGGTTCTAAAACTTAATTTCCAGGAATGAGAATTCAAATTATGTTCAAACATAATCAATCACCTCTGACTTCTGATCAGCTTTTCAGATTTGTTTAACTTATTTTTTATTAGACGAGCTGGCCTCGCCCATTATTTCTTAAGATCTTACCCGGTAGCTCGCCTGTAATCTGTCCCTGATCCACCACCAGTTTCCCGTTGACCAGAACATAGGGTATACCTTCTGGATAGTGGTGAGGGTCTGACCAGGTAGCTTTATCCTGAATTTTTTCATAATCAAAAAGGACCAGATCAGCCAGATAACCGGGTTTGACCAATCCTCTTTGCTTGAGGTTAAATCTTTCAGCGGGAAACCCCGTCATTTTTCTGATCATCGTTTCGAGCGGCAATACCTTTTCTTTTCTGACATACTCGGCCAGGGCCCGGGGAAAAGTGCCATAATATCTGGGATGAGGTTTGCCTCGGGACAAAGGTCCGGTAGTTGAAGCTACTTCTCCGTCAGAGCCAAGACAGGTAAACGGCTGTTGAAGTATTTTTTTCAGGTTATCTTCACTCAGCCCAAAACAAACCATTGATACCTGACCCCGCTCTTCCAGCAGCAGGTCTCTAATAAATAAAAACATGTCCTGAGCCTGGTTTTTTATTTTAGCGGCCTGTTCAAGGTCCAGACCTTCTAACCGGCGGTTCTTCTCTGTCTCTACTGAAGCGATCAAAACCTTATTCCAGGACCCAAGATTGGTTTCGGCCTGATTAATAGCCTCCCTTAGCTTTGGTTCAAGGTCGGGCGAGCGCAATCTATTCAAAAAATCCTCATTTTTACCTTCCCTGACCCAGAGAGGAAAAAATATACTCAACCCGGTTGACCAGGCAGTATAAGGGTAAACATCAGCTGAGAAATCGACCCGGCGGGCCCTGGCCTGATTCAATTTTTCTAAAAGGTCGTCAATCAGTGGCCAATTTCTGGGAAAGCCAATTTTAAGATGAGAGATTTCCAACCTGACCCCGGCCTGCTCAGCTATGTTCAGAGCTTCATCAACTGCTGGCAGGACTTCGTCTTCTTCGTCTCTCATATGGGTGGCATAAACCCCCTGGCTTTCCCTGAGAACCCTCATGAGCTCGATTAATTCACCGGTTGAGGCAAAGCTCCCCGGGGCATATTCGAGGCCGGTCGAAATACCAATTGCGCCCTGCTCCAAGGCCTGGCTGGCCAGCTCTTTCATTCTGTCCATTTCTTGGGCCGAAGGTGGTCGGTTATTGTAGCCTACTACCGCCGCTCGAATGGTTCCCTGGCCAACGAGAGTGGCAAAATTTAGGCCCTGACCTTTTTCCTCCAGCCTCCGGAAAAAGCCGGCCAGGTCCTGCCAGTCAACTCTAAGCCCGAACTCCCGGCTTAAATACCTATCTTCATCTTCAAGCATGGCAGAAGTAAGTGGAAAGCGGCTCGAACCGCAATTTCCTCCGATGACCGTGGTCACGCCTTGTCTGATCAGGGAATCGGCCGTTGGACAGACCAGAAGCTCAACATCGGTATGATTATGAACATCAATAAATCCAGGGCTCAAGCAGAGATCCTCAGCCAAAAGTTCCCGCCGGCTGTTGATTTTTCCGATTTTCCCGATATGTTTTATATAATTACCGCTGATCCCGACATCGGCCCGGAAGGGCGGCTGGCCGCTGCCATCGAAAACCAAAGCCTGTCTGATGATTAGATCATAATTACCGGGCACTTCTGTCCGGCGGCAACCTGGAAAACATAAGCTCAGACAGGATACACCGAGCAAACCCTGGCCGGCCTTTTTTAAAAATTCACGCCTCGGGATTGATTCTCTTTTCATTTATTTCTCCAGTCTTCTAACATAATAAATCAGGCCGACTTTATCAAGCTTAAAGAAAGCCTGAATCAGGACATTATTTTCTGATTTTCTGCGGCCCCGGAACTGAATTTGATCCTGGCCAAATGAAAATAACAGGCACTCAGCGAGCGCCAATAGTCATAAGTATTTTTAAGATGGAGTTTTTATTGCCCCTTCGAAGATCAAGGCAGTGCCAACCAGCTAATGGAGTTTCTGCTGCCGTCTTTTTGATTGGCAAAGTTGCTTTTTGCTGGCCAGCCAGAGTGATAGAATCCTTCTCTGCTATGAAATCCGGGAACGCAGACATCTGATCACCTCTGGTATACTATTGCTATAATATTAAATATTAATTTCAGGGGAATTTTTGTTATATTATTCAATCTGGCGAGAAGCAGGCAGTGGCCATTGTCCACCAGAAATAACTTTCCTGGGCAGACTGCTTATGGACGGTGAGATTACAACTATGACTGTCGCCAGTTCAGGTAGAGCTGGATACAATAAGGACTAAATTGGTTTTTATTATCTAAATCAAGCAAGTAGGTCAGGATGAAAGAGGCAAAGGAAAGCTCTCTGGCTATTGCCCGCCGCTCGAAAGCCATCATTTTTTTATTCAGTTTACTGATCATTCTGTCTGCGATAAGGGTCGAAGCCAGGATCCCGGAGGAAGCTGATCGTCTAAACGGACTCTTTTTCCGCCAGCTCCTGACCGACACCGGCGAAATTCTCACCTCACCCGGCAGGTGGGGAAAAAACGACTGGCTGACTTTTAGCCTGAGCCTGACCGCCAGTCTGGCCTGGTGGCCGGCGGATAGCTCTATCCATGACTGGATTGCTGATAGTCACCATCCCGCCCTGACCTCAATCTCGAGATTTTTTTCCGGAATTGGTCATCCCCTGAGCTTGATCGGGACAATTTCTGTCGGCTATCTGGCCGGAGAACTGGCCGACTCGTCTTCAATCAGACAGACTTTCCTGTTGTCGGCCGAAAGCTTACTGATTACTGAACTTATCGTTCAGGCTGGTAAAATCTCTATAGGGCGGGCCAGACCTTATACTCTCGAAGGCTCCAGCTCGTTTCATCCTTTCACCCTGAAAGGAGACTGGCAGTCTTTTCCCTCTGGCCATAGTTCAGCCGCCTGGGCTCTGGCCACTACCCTTTCTTCGAGAACTGGAAAACACTATCTTCGAGTCCTCTTTTATAGCCTGGCCACCGGAGTTTCTCTTTCCCGGCTGGTTCTTGACAAACATTTTGCCTCAGATGTCGTTGCCTCCAGCCTTCTGGGCTATTATATCGGGCGTAAAATTAGCCATAAAGCTTCTCGGGCAGTTAAAAAAACCGACCGTCTGTCTGTTTCTTTATCAGTCCTGCCCGGCTTGATGTCTGTTAGCTTCAGTTACCAGTTATAAACCCTCCATCAAGCCGCTAGCCACCTGTTTTCCCCTTGTCAGGCGGCCATTTTTTTGCTATTTTTTAATCTAAGATTTCAGGAGGTTATTTTATGGCTGAAACTGACCAAAAAAAGGGCAGCAAGAACAAAAAGATTAACCGCTTAACCCTGGCTGAGATCGAAGCCCAGCTGGAATCTATAAAAAAATCTGAGGGTAGCTGGCGCTCCAGGCATGCCCAGCAGCTTCTGGCCAGAAAAGCAGTTTTAACCAGGAAGATTTAAGTAATTTTTTCATCTGGATTGGTTTTTCAGGCTCAAATTATAAAGATTTTACAAAAAAATCGTTTTCTGCTATCATCAGAAAGAAAAAAACAAGGAGAAAATTAGTGTTAACAAAGGAATTGAAATCCAAAATTATTGAGGACAATCAACTGAGTCCAACTGATTCTGGCTCGCCTGAAGTTCAGGTGGCCTTGATGACAGAAAGAATCAATCAACTTATCAACCATTTTCAAATCCACAAGAAAGACTATTCTTCCCGCCGGGGTTTGATGAAGCTCGTCGGGCAAAGAAAGAGGCTGCTGGAATATTTGAAAGAAACAGATAAAGAGCGGTATCAGAAACTTATTGCCAAATTAAACCTCAGGAAATAGGCTGGTTGCCGCTAAATTTAAAGACGGGTTAAAACATGTCAAATAATATCAATATTGAAATCGGTGGCCGTAATCTATCAATAGAAATCGGCAAGGTCGGAAGACAGGCTGATGGCTCGGCACTTGTTCGCTATGGCGATACTATCATGCTGGTCACAGCCACTTCCAGGAAAGAAATCTCAGGAGAAAAGAATTTTTTGCCGTTGATTGTTGACTACCGCGAAAATACCTATGCGGCCGGCAAAATACCTGGCGGTTTTTTTAAACGCGAGGGAAAGCCTTCAGAACGGGAAATTCTGGTGGCCAGGATGATTGATCGCCCCATTCGTCCTCTATTTCCAGAGGGCTATTTTCAGGACACCCAGATCGTGGCTTTACTACTTTCGGCTGACCTCGAAAATGAGCCTGATACTATGGGGATCATCGGGGCTTCTGTTGCTCTTTACTTCTCTGAGATTCCGTTTACCACTCCGTTGGGGGCAGTAAAAGTTGGTTTAATAGATGATCAGTTTGTGATTAATCCGACCGCTTCTCAGCTGGAAAAATCGAAGATCAACATGGTTGTCGCCGGGAACGAGGACGGTATTTGTATGATTGAAGCCGGAGCCAGCGAACTGGAGGAAGAGAAAGTGGTGGAAGGTTTGATTCTGGCCCAGGAAGAGATAAAAAAGATCGTAGCCGCTCAGAAAGAGCTTTTCGCCCAGCTGAACATCGCCAAGACTGAAGTTAAGGTCAACCCCCCGGCAGCAGAGAAAATTAAACAGATTGAAGATGAGATTGGGGCTGAGCTTTTACAGGCTATTCAGATCAAGCAGAAAAAGGCCAGTGAAAGAGCCGGCCAGGAGATACTCAACCGTCTGCTGGCCAGAATTCCCAAAGAAAATACCGAAGAAATTTCTGCCACCAAAGACATTTTTTATAATTTGCAGAAAAAGATAGTCAGAGATCTGGTCTTAAATAAAGGTCAGAGAGCCGATGGCCGGGCCTTTAACGAGCTCAGGCCAATCAGCATTGAGGTGGGATTGTTACCCAGAACTCATGGTTCGGCTCTTTTTACCCGCGGTGAAACTCAGAGCCTGGCCACGGTGACCCTTGGCACCTTTGAAGATGTCCAGAGGCTGGATGGTCTGGGTGAAGAAGCTGAAAAAAGGTTCATGCTTCACTACAATTTCCCGCCTTTTTCCGTCGGAGAAGTCTCTTTTATGAGGGCTCCAGGCAGAAGGGAAATAGGACACGGCGCTCTGGCAGAAAAGGCTCTTCTACCTGCCATTCCCGACGAAGAAACTTTTCCTTATACGATTCGTATAGTCTCTGATATTCTGGAATCGAATGGCTCATCATCCATGGCCACGGTCTGCGGTGGAACGTTGGCCCTGCTGGATGCCGGGGTGCCGCTTAAGATGGTGGTGGCCGGGATCGCCGTCGGCCTGGTTAAAGAAGGTGAACGTTATGCCCTGCTGACTGATATTGCCGGGCTTGAAGATCATTATGGTGATATGGACTTCAAGGTGACCGGTTCTGAACATGGTATCACCGCCATTCAAATGGATCTCAAAATTCCCTATTTACCCATCCAGATAATCCGTGAAGCCTTCCAGCAGTCGAGAGAAGCCAGGCTTCAGGTACTCGAGAAAATGAAAGCTGTTCTGCCAGCTCAAAGACCTCAGATCTCGGTTTATGCGCCCCGCATTATCACTTTGTTTATCAATCCTGAAAAGGTCTCTGATGTTATCGGGCCTGCCGGTAAGATGATCAAAAAGATAGTGGCTCAGACCAATGCCAAGATAGACATCGAAGAAACAGGGAAAGTAACCATAGCCTCAACCGACATGGAAGCAGCTGAAAAAGCTCGCGAGATGATCAGAGAAATTACCACAGAAGTGGAAATTGGTCAGGTATATACCGGCAAAGTGGTCCGACTGGAAGAGTATGGCGCCTTTGTTGAAATTTTACCGAATATAGTTGGACTTTTGCATATATCAGAAGTTGCTCCCTATCGTATCAGAAACATCAAGGATGAGATTTCTCTGGGACAGACAGTTACGGTTAAAGTGATTGATATTGATGAAGAAAATAACCGGATCCGGCTGAGCAAAAAAGCCCTGGAAGAGGGAGATCAAGCAGCGAAAGGCCCAGCTCAGCCGAGAGAGCGAGAAGATTCACACGATCGCCACCACAGTCATGGTTTTCCTGGCCATCATTCCAGAAATGACCGAAATCGTCGCTAAAGCCAGATTAAAAGCATAATATGATGAGAGGAAAATCAGAGCTATTTTCCTCAAGCCGAACAGCCGGGTTTACCCTGCTGGAAATGGTGGTGACCCTGTCTATTCTGGCCCTTCTGACTACGGTAGCAATGCCTGTTGTTACTACTTCTGTTAAAAGAGAAAAAGAGATAGAACTGCGTCAAAATCTGAGGCTTATTCGGCAGGCCATTGATGACTACAAAAAACTGGCCGACGAAAAAAAAATTAAAGTTGATCCGGATTCCTATGGCTATCCCCCGGATCTGGAAACTCTGGTCGAGGGCGTTGAAATTGAGCAGGAAGTCACCGATTCCTACGGCCGAAAAACTAACAGAAAAATGCTGGTTCGCTTTTTACGAAAAATCCCCCTTGACCCGATGACTGATTCCTATGAATGGGGTCTCAGATCATATCAGGACGAACCTGATTCTGATTCCTGGGGCGGGGAAAATGTCTATGATGTCTATACCAGGAGTCAGGGGACAGCTCTAAACAAGACTAAATACCGTGATTGGTGAAAAATGTGGATTAGCCGAAAAGAGCGAGCTTCTGGTTTTACTCTGATTGAAATCCTGGTCGTTTTGAGTATTATCGGCATCCTGCTCGGTCTGGCTGTTCCCCAGTATCAGATCTCAGTCAAGAGAGCCAGAGAAGCAGTCTTAAAAGAGAATCTTTTCATCATGCGCAAGTTAATAGATCAGTACTACCAGGATAAACACCGCTACCCACCCAGTCTCCAATCCCTGGTCGAAGAAAACTATCTGAAATCCCTGCCTGTTGATCCAATTACCGGCTCAAATGAGACCTGGATCGAGATCAGGGAGATACCGCCAGCCGATGAATATGTTCCGACTGAAAACCTGGGGGTCATTGATGTTAAATCCGGTTCGGAGGCCAGAGCCCTTGATGGTTCCTACTATAACACCTGGTAATGAGCCCTGCTTGGCCGGCCAATATTGGTTAGAAAGCCAGTTTAAAATTAAGTGGGCAAAGAAGACAGAATGAAGAAACGTGGGGAAAACGTTAAGCAGTTTTTAAGCCCGGAGATAATCAGGCAGCCTGTAAACCAAACCAGTGGTTACATTTTGATTTTTTTGTTGATTATTATCTTCGTTCTGACTGTGGGTTTACTGGTAGCAGTTCCTGTCCTCGAGACTCAGCTAAAAAGAGAAAACGAAGAAGAGCTCATTTTTAGAGGTCAGCAGTACGTGGAGGCAATCAGACTTTACCAGCAGCAAAGGCCCGGTTCCTACCCTCAGTCCCTGGAGGAATTAATCAAAGCCAGGTGCCTGCGGCGGTTGTACCCCGATCCGATGTCAGAGAGTGGAGAATGGAATTTGTTGTTGATTCCCCCGGTGACTGCGGGGCCAACTGCCTCTGCTCAGGCGGGCGGCGGTGGAACCGACAGGCTATTGGTTGTTACTGCTGCCGGGCTTAAAAAGATTTCCAGACCACAGATAGTCGGAGTAGTAAGTTCCTCGCCGGAAAAGTCGGTCAGGATCTATGATGGAGAAGAATATTACCAGTAATATCATAATTAATGCCAGAATATGGGATTGCTATATTATCTAATCCAATATTTGTAAAGACAAAAGAGCTGTCATTCATGAATTGTGGATCATAACTAATGCTTTGTGTATCAAAGCCATAACTAGACATAGCAGATTGCCATTGACTAATATTTGCGTAATTGGTAATGCCAGTTTTACCAAGGTATTGGCCAGTGGAATAATATACATTGTTATTTAAAAAAGATAAATAAGATTTTGAGAGAGCTGTTGCTGATATCTCAATAGCATAGCCACCGCCTGTATTTACAAAAATATTATTCAATACTTTCAAATTATTATAATCTCCTCCAAAAGATTTGTTTATGTAGATAGCTCTACCACCAGTGCTACTGCCACCGAATACTTTGATAGTGTTGTAAACAATATCTAAATATTTACAATTATATGGGTACAATGCTCTCACTGTTGCTGTACCACCATCCTGGATAATAAAATTATTATCTACTATAATTGGATTATTTATTTCTCCTTCTAAATCTCTTACGTAAATAAAATCTCCAGAGGCATTTGTTGCAAATATTTGATTTCTGCTAAATTTTATATTGCCTTTACCATATCTAGCATATATACCATTGAAATTACTATTATTAGAATTTGTAACTATAATATTGGAATCAATAGAGAAATCTGATAAATAATACGTGAAAATACCGCAATTATATTGATTTACAAATTTGTTATTTTTGATATTTACATATTTCTCATGGTTCAGATTATTTCCATACAAGTACATTGCGTAGCTGCCACCTATCAATATATTATTTGAATAATTACTCATAGAATCCAAGGTATTGATGCCCGCAGATGAATATAACAGTGCCATATCAATAGAAGTAGATGTAGTTTGATTGCCAATTAATTTTAAGTATTGATAATTATTATGAGTGCTAGAGCTATCTATAGTTATAACATGCCCATAAGAAGAAGAATTATTTTGCAAAGTTAAATGCTCTAAAGTCAAATAATCTAATCCTCTAATCCCAATAATATAATTGTTTGTATTATTAGATGGATTGTAAGATATTATCACAGAATCAGCATTATTTTCTTCACTAGTAATTGTAATGTTGTTATTTATATTTATCCCAGGAGCATCCCATAGAATAAACTGTTCATTATATAAACCACTAGCAATTTGAATTGTTATTGGGCCACAAGCACCACCCTCTAATGCTTTAGCCATTTCAGACAAAGAAATAAAATTTGTCATACTTGCTGGTAATGACGGATTTACAGTATAATTACCTGATAATTGCACATAAATATTAAAATTAATAGTATCTCCAATATCAGATGAATCTAAGGCATTTAAATAAGCCATTACTACGTATTTCCCATAATTACCAAATGACAATGGTATATTGATGGTATCTTTTTCATTAGTAGCTAAGTCTCTCTGTGGAATGCTAATGCTATCTACAATTGTATTATTAATATCAATATAAAACCAAGTACTATCTTGATGAATAGTATCTGTAGAATTATTTTGTATTTCTATCACAAGGCTATCATTGTAGCTAATACATCCGAAATAATTAGTGGGTGATAAAAGCTGAGAAATTGATAAATTTTGAGCAAACATGCATTCATTTATTAGCAAAAACAAAAATGCTAAAAGAGGTAAGGTTTTATTTTTCATAATATTAAAAATATTTTATATTGAAAATTATATAATTTTACATGCAAATTTATAGAAAAAATTTTATTTATATACATTTAATTAATTTATTTAAATAAAAAATTTAATATATTATAGTTAAACTACCTTGTAGAATATGTTTATTATAATTTTGTGAGTCTGTGAAATTAATAATATAAGAATAAACTCCTTGAGGTACTAATTCACCTTTGTATTTGCCATCCCAACCTATATTTGGATCAGTAGTGAAAAATATTTGCTTACCCCATCTATCAAAAATACGCATTTCGAAATTATCAAGCTCTATATTAGTAGCATAAAAATAAAATATTTCATTTTGACCATCATCATTAGGAGTGATAGCATTTGGTAAATAATAAGTAGTGAAAGGTCTCACAACCACCTGATTATATGATGTATCAGAACATCCATAATGATTTGTAACAATCTGAGTAATAACATAATTATCTGCAATAGTATATCTATACATTGGTTCTCTATCATAGAATATATCTGCATTATTATTATCTCCAAAATCGTAATACCAACTATTAGCACCTGTACTATTGTCTATTATCCACACATAACCATCTACTTCTGTTGTAATTGTAGGTGAAATACTAAATCCTGATAATGGTGATGGATATACTGTTATATAATTATATTTTGTTAAGGTATCTAAACAATTATATTGATTTTTTACTATTAACATAATAGTATAAGATCCATCATTATTATAAATGTGAGTCGGTGAATGTATATAGCACTATTGCCATCACCGAAATACCAGTAATATGTTCCATTATCACTATTATTAATGAAAGAAACTAGTAATGGTTTACAGCCACTTAACGGAGAAGCAAAAAAATCAATAGTTGGCAAAGGATGAACAGAAACTGTAACTTCTGCTGTGCCGGTGCACCCTTCAGTTGTTGTGCCAGTAATAGAATATGTTGTCGTAGCTGTTGGACTAACAGTTACATTGGGATTAGTTCCTAAACCATTAGACCAGTTATATGTAGTTCCAATGATATTGGAACTTACCATCAAATTAGAGTTTTCATTTAGACAGATTTCTGATGGATCTGCACTAGTTGTAATTGTTGGTAATAGCTGAAGAGTTACAGTAACTGCTGCTGTGTTAGTGCAACCTTCAGGTGTTGTTCCAGTAACTGAATATGTTGTAGTAGCTGTTGGGTTAACAGTTACATTTGAATTTGTTCCTAAACCATTAGACCAGTTGAACGTTGTTCCAGTGATATCTGAACTTACCATCAAATCAGAGCTTTCACCAGGGCAAATCTCTGTTGGATTAGATGTAGTAGAAATATTTGGCAATGGATGAACAATAACTGCAATACTTGCTGTGCCAGTGCAACCTTCAGGTGTTGTTCCAGTAACTGAATATGTTGTGGTAGATGTTGGGCTAACATTTACATTTGAATTAGTTCCTAATCCATTAGACCAGTTGAACGTTGTTTCAGAGATATCTGAACTTACCATCAAATCAGAACTTTCTCCAAGACAAATCTCTGATGGATTAGCTGTAGTAGAAATATTTGGCAAAGGATGAACAGTAACTGAAACTTCTGCTGTGCCAGTACAACCTTCAGGTGTTGTGCCAGTAACTGAATATATTGTGGTAGATGTTGGGCTAACATTTACATTTGAATTAGTTCCTAACCCATTAGACCAACTAAACGTTGTTCCAGGAATATTTGAACTTACCATCAAATTAGAGCTTTCATTTAGACATATATTATTTGATGATACATTGATACTAATATTAGGATTCTCAAATATTGAAATGGTATCTAATATAGTATCTATTATGCAAGGATAATTAATAACTGCTTTTATTATATACTGGCCATTATTATTAAAAATAATATTAGGATGATGGTCATTAGAAGTAGCATAAGGGATAGTTGGATTATTAATATCATAAAAATACCATTGAACATTTATAAAGGTTGAATCACTTAATGAAAATGATACTGGTTCTAATACGCATCTATTATCATTAAATAATATATGGTTTGATGGTACAAGATATGAAGAAGGAAAAGTGGGAAGACCGAGCCTACATTTCCTGCCAGCTAAATCTTGTGACAGGTCTGTGTAATTACAACCAAGCCCTTGAATGTTTGGATTATTTATTACTCCTAATGAAGTTTTATCTACTATTGCAACATAAATTTTATTATCCTTTGCAATTTGTAATGCTCCTAATCTATAACCACCAGAATGAGGAGTATTTGAAGTAGTACCAATAATTGTCAAAGATGATTTAAATGCTAAATTATCTAATACATTTAAATTATATTGATAAATATTTGGACTATGTAATGCAGTAAAATAAAGTAAATTATCATCTGGAGAAAATTCAATTCCATAATAACTTGAAAAGCCTATATCAGGAACATCACTAAATTTTAAAACAATATTACCTGTATTATTATCAAAATCATATACATGTATACCTTCTCCTTGACCACAATGGGCAATGGCAATTAATTTACTATTATGAGATACTTTCATATAACCGAAACTATAACCTATTGATGGACCAGTGTTACTTATGACAGGTGGCTGCAGCCCATTATTATTTAGTATATATGAATAGAAAGTATTATTATCACGTAATTTCCCTATAATCCAAAAATCACAGCCATTTGCATGCTTTGTTGCACATATTTTTTCTGTAGTGGTTGTTCCAAATAAATGTACATTTTTTACAGTTATATCGCCTAATCCATTATCTAATGTCATATCAACAATTGAATATCTTACTCCATCTGACCCACTATGCATATCTACTGTAAAAATATAATAAATATTAAATCTTTTTAAAGATACATTATAAGTTCCAGGTTGTGGTACTATAATAGCTGATTGAGTAGAAGATGGATGTCCTATTAAGCCAAATCCATTTGGCATAACATTATGCATTTTATTATAAACATATATTCCATCTGTATAAAATAATAAATTACCATTTAAATCAGATACAGCTGCACACCCTTCAGCAGTATTTAAATGTCCATTAGTTAGCGGCGTGGGAGGATCAGTATTGAAACTTAACCCAGCATTAATCCCAAAATACCAATTATTACCTTCATTTTGTGAATATAATGTTTCATTTATTATAAAAATTAACAAAAAAAGTAATATGTATTTCATATTAAACATAATCTAAAAATATTTTAAAATTTACATAAATATTTATACAA
>JAKPCG010000085.1 GCA_029553365.1 Acidobacteriota bacterium
ATTTTTAATTTATATTTAATTTTTTCAAAATCATTTACTATTATTAGACTTAATAGAAAAAACAACATTGGGAAAATCCTGTATCTGACTGTAGCTCCTAATATTGGAGTTGTATATCCTATCAATAAAGTTTCTATTATGACAAACGATAAAAAAAATAATAAAATATTTTGTTCTTTTTGAGTAATTTCTTTTTTTCTGAAAATAATGGCTATAATAGTTAATAGTATCCAAATTAAATTTTCTATAAATGATGGTATTATTATCAAGCTATCAATGTCATTGATAAAAGGTCTAAAAAATGTATTAATTATTGCTAATGGCGCATTAATTATAAATGAAAATAATGTGGGTTCTAATTTTAAAGGATTTATCATGCTGCCGGCATTTTCATTTATTGCTAAATTTGTTGTGAGCTCGAGTTTATTTACAATTAATGTCAATAAATCTAATCCAAATAAATATTTTAATAACGGTATTGATAAAATATAAATGAGAAAAACGCAGAGATAAACTTGCCATACCTTATATTTCTTAATGATTTTATAAATTATCAAAGGTAATATTGATAAATATAATCCAATAATTATATAAACTTTAACTGTCGAAGCTATCAAGGTAGATATTAATAATAATATTACTGATAATACATATTTTTTATCTATTAACATTTTTAATCCATAAAACCATAATCCAATAATAAAAATTATTATTGCTTCTTTTAATATTCCAGATGTCCATAGCAATAATGATGGGAATAAAAAAATGATTAAAAAGCTTATCTTTTTTGGTATAAATGTTGCAATTGATTTAAATAAAAAATATTGTCCTATAAATGCAATGAATATAAAAAATAATAAATGTAAGCCGAAATTACCTCCAGTTAATGGCATCAAGGCAGCATTTATCCTAATTATAAGTCTGTTTTCATAACGAAAAGGTACAAAATCTGCTCTATCCCAATGATTAGTATTTAATAAATATTTATCTTTTAATAATGCATACTCATCTTGATTATAAATACCTGAAATTATTTTTACAAAATCTTTATTATTACCTCTTGTAGATTCCCAAATAGCTCTACCATCGTCATAATATTTAAACATATCTGCACTTTCTCTATCAGAATAATAATCTAAATAAATATATACTAATAATATCCCAGCTAGTACTTTTAGGCCAAATGCTATTGTCCACCAGATAGGTTTAATACCTTCTCCATGTTTTTTAGTAAAAAAATATATAATTACTATAAGAATCAAAGTAGACACAAGGAATACTGCAAGCTTCATTTTTAAATTTTCATCATTTTATTTAGCAA
>JAKPCG010000092.1 GCA_029553365.1 Acidobacteriota bacterium
CCTTTTTTTCTGATCACCACAGCTGGCCGTTCTTCATTTAGAAATTTCATCTTAAAAGCCAGATTTTTTTCTCTTGAAATTTTCCTGAGTTCAGTGGCTCTTTCTTTCTTTATTTTTTCAGAGACTCCTGCCCAGTGCGCAGCCGGGGTCCCGGGGCGCGGCGAATAGGAGAAAACATGAAAGTAAGTCAGCGGCGATTGCTCGAGAAAGTCTTTTAAAAACAGATAATCTTCTTCACCCTCGCCGGGGAAGCCGACAATGATGTCTGCTCCCAGGCTGGCTTCGGGGCGATGCCGGTGGAGGTAATCCAGAATCGCCGTATATTCTTCCGGTCGGCTCCGCCGTCCCATTTTCCTTAACACCTCGGGTGAGGCATGCTGGAGGGATAAATGAAAATAAGGACAGATTTTCCCTTCGCCGGTTATAAATTCAAGCCAGCTTTCGGGTAGAAGCCGCGGGTCAAGCGAACTCAGGCGCAGGCGCTCGAGCCCTTCTATTTTAACTATTTCCTGAAGCAGGTTAAGAAGAGTCACCGGCGGAGTCAGGTCTTCTCCGTAGGCACAAAGGTGAATCCCGGCCAGGACAACTTCCTTAAAGCCGCGGACAACAGCTTTTTCTATCTGAGTAATGATACTTTCAACCGGGACACTTCGAGCCGGCCCCCGGAGATAAGGTATAAGGCAGAAAGTGCAGCGGGCATTGCAGCCGTCCTGAACTTTAACCAGGGCCCGCGAACGGTAATTAACCGGCTGAATTTTATCCTGAGCTGGCCGTTTTTCTCCGGTCAGCTTGACCACTTCCCTGACCAGGTTCTCCTTGGCAGAGTTGGGGACAATAGCCGAGACATTGGCAAACTTTCGGAATTCTTCCCGGTTTTTTTCAGCCAGACAGCCAGTCACAACCACCCGGGCAGAAGGCTTTTCGCGATGGAGTTTTCGGAGAAACTGCCTGACATCGGCCTCGGCCCGGCCGGTTAGACCGCAGGTATTAACCACAACCACCTCTGAGGCCTGCCAGTCCTTATCAACCATCAATCCGGCTTCGGCCAGTTTCTCGGACCAGTCAAAGGCTTCAGCTTGATTTACCCGGCAGCCGAAATTATGAATGAAGACCCGGGTCATAATTTTTCTTTGAGCCTCCTCGAACTCTCCTCAACTTTTTCAGCCATCTTCTGACGGTAAGAGATAAGCCTGGTCCTAAGCCCGTCATCAGACAGAGCCAGAATTGAAATGGCCAGCAGTGCGGCATTGGCGCCACCGGTTTTGCCCAGCGCCACTGTGGCCACAGGAATCCCTTTGGGCATCTGAACGATCGACAGGAGAGCATCCAGTCCGGCCAGCGCTTGACTTTCGACGGGTACGCC
Organism: Acidobacteriota bacterium; assembly: GCA_029553365.1. Classification (GTDB taxonomy): domain Bacteria; phylum Acidobacteriota; class Aminicenantia; order Aminicenantales; family Saccharicenantaceae; genus Saccharicenans. The sequence goes on from JAKPCG010000092.1 coordinate 1,364, forward strand.
TATGACCGGTAGAACAGTCTGAGCAGCCACTACTCCGGGGAGATGGGCAGCTTTACCGGCCACAGCAATAAAAACTTTTGTTCCGCTTTTCTCGGCTTCTTTTATGAGACGGCTGGTTCTCTCCGGTGAGCGGTGAGCTGAAGTCACCTCCAGATTATAAGAAACTCCAAATTCCTTAAGAATCTCCAGGCCTTCTTTGATCATATCAAAATCAGAATCGCTGCCTAAAAAAATGGTGACGGTCATCTGGCCTCCTTTACAGCACCAATATCCTTGCGGTAAAACATGCCTTCAAAATAAATGGTTGGGATATGGTCATAAATCTTTTTCATGGTCTGGGTCAGAGTTAGCTCCGACGCACAGACATTCAGTACCCGGCCGCCGCTGGTATAAAAATGGCCATCAACTAATTTTGTGCCAGCATGGAAAACAACCAGGCCCGGCACTTTGGCCAGTTCCTCCAGCCCCGCAATCAATTTTCCGGTCTCATATTTTAAAGGATAACCACCGGAAGCGAGAACCACACAACCTGATGGTCTCGTGCTCCATTTGATTTCTTCGCGAAGCAAATCTTCCTCGATTACTGACATCAAAATTTCCACCAGATCAGATTCCAGCCGCAACATCTGGGCCTGAGTTTCCGGATCACCGAAGCGGCAGTTGTACTCGAGCACCTTCGGCCCTTCATCAGTGATCATCAGACCGGCATAAAGTGTGCCTTTAAAGCGGCGGCCCTCTTCCAGCAGGCGGGTAATCGTTGGGAAAATAATCTCGTCCATAATCTGGCTGAAGAGTTTCTCTGAAACAAAAGGTGAGGGCGAAACAGCGCCCATTCCACCGGTATTGGGCCCTTTATCGCCATCATAAGCTGCTTTGTGGTCCATCGTTGTGACCAGTGGCTGAACCCGGACACCGTCAGTAAAGACGATGAAAGACAATTCCCGTCCATTGAGATGCTCTTCGATAATAACCCTCTCGCCGGCCGGGCCAAATTTCTTTTTGACCATCATATCGTTAATGGTATCTTCAGCCCGTTTGATATTAGCACAGATCGAAACACCTTTGCCGGCGGCCAGGCCATCAGCCTTGATGACCACCGGAAAAGAGAACTGACCGGAGTTAAGAATTTTTAAGGCCTGCTCAGGGCTATCAGCCACTTTAAAACTGCCGGTTGGAATACGGTGCCGGCTCATAAACTCCTTGGCAAAGATCTTGCTTTTTTCTATCTCCGCTGCTTTTTTATTTGGTCCATAGATTTTAAGTCCCCGGGCTTCAAATTCATCCACAATCCCCATAGCCAGGGGCAGCTCGGGTCCAACTACGGTCAGGCCGATTTTGTTGTCCATAGCCCAGTCGGCCAGCTCCATGATCTGGGTCTCCTCGATTGGTACTATTTCGGCGATCTGGGCCAGACCGCCATTGCCCGGTGCCGCATAGAGCTTTTCGCAGTGAGGGCTTTGCTTTATTTTCCAGGCAAGAGCATGTTCACGTCCCCCTGAGCCTATGATAAGAATTTTCATCTTTTCTCCTTTGCCAGCCGGCTTTACTTTTTAATTCCCTTCTTCCTTGATCTTGCTGGCCAGATTTTCCACGAGTTTTTGACCTACTCCTCTGGCAGGGAAAAGGCTTAAAAATAAATTTGAGGCCAGCTCGACCGCCTCCTTTTCTGGCAGGCAATACTGCATTTCCAGAAAATTCTGACGGTAACGTTTAACTTCATCCCGGACCGGCTTGTTTTTCCTGATAACTTCAGCTATG
>JAKPCG010000096.1 GCA_029553365.1 Acidobacteriota bacterium
ATCCCAGCCTTCTTCTGATTGGTGAAGACCAAGATAAGCCTGCTTGAGAAGGTCAGTTAACTCTGGGTTAATAAACCCTTCCCGGCCATATTGCTCAATTACTGAAGTAGCCTGAGCAAAATCCTGATTGGCCAGAAGAGCCCGAGCATAGTTAGCCGTAAGTTTTGAGTCCTTGCCCTGGCTCAATTCAAAAGCCTGTTTCAAAAGCGGCAGAGCCTCACTGGTCTGGCCCTTTTTCATTAACAACTGGCCTTTCAGGCCGAGGAACATGGGCATGAGATTTTTCTCCAGATCCTGGCTCCAGTCTTCCTCGGTGTAGTAGCCAGGTTTAAACCTGTCAGGCTGACTGAGCTGCTCCCTGGCCAGACCAATACCCTGATCAATGGCCTTTAAAGCCAGTTCAATCTGGTCTGGATTCTGACTGGCCTGAGAAGCAATGACATAGAAGTAATAGGGCTGAGCTTTATCCCGGTTGTCCTCAAGGAATAGCTCGGCTTCTTCCAGCTTATTCTCCCGGATCATGGATTGGGTCATCATGCCGACAATCGATTCAATATATTTTGAATCAGGAAATTCTTCTTTAAATCTGGCCAGAAAATCAATCCTGGCTTTAGGATCCTGAATGGTTTGGAATTGCATCAGGGCCTGAACCTGGAAAAAGTCGCCTTTGGGGTTTTTCTGGGCCTGCTGATAAATAGCCATAGCTTTTTCTTGATTTCCAAGCTGAGCATAATAACCATAAATGGTGCTCAGAGCTGAATCATCAAGTTCCGGCAGATTGGAAACTTCGTCCAGAAAAGCTTGTGCTTTCTTTTCCCAGTCTTCTGGCTTCTCAGATTGAAGGAGCCGAAGGTAACTGTTGACGAAGTCTTTTTTGATGGAGGGGTTAGCCTGGAAATCTTCTTCAGTCAACTGCAAAGCCTTTTTCAAGTCCTGCTCCACTCCGATTAGCTGACCCCAGGAGGTATAAGCCAGGGCCAGGCCAGCCTTGTAACCGGGAATAATCTGACCGGAGGCATTATAAAGAGGGAAAAAGTATCCCTGGCCATTATTCGTATCCTCATTTTTTTCATCCAGTTTAACCTTGGCTGCCAGGCCAAAGGCAGTTTGATCGATTGAACAGCTGCCAGTCCATTTTTTGCCAGATTTGACCAGCTTAACGGGAGTAACTGAGGGTAATTCCTTGGAAAAAGAATAAACATAAAGGATAAATTGGTTGTTGCTTTGAAACTGCTTGTCAGCTGGCACATAAGAGAAGGTTATGGTGTCTCCTGGCTTGGGCTTGGCCGGTGAGATGGTCAGCTGTGAAGTAGAACTGCTCCCAGAACAAACAATGAGCAGACTGGCGAGCAGAACCAGAGTCAAGGACAGAGAAAATGATTTTTTCATCTTATTTCCTTTCATTTAAAAATGCATTATCTCAGATTAGCGAGCATTTGACAAATCAGCAAAAATCTTCTGCTACCTATAA
>JAKPCG010000100.1 GCA_029553365.1 Acidobacteriota bacterium
TCGGGAGTTTCATTGCCTTAGCAGCAGTTGTGGCTCTTCTCTGGGGTCAGCCTCTTATCAGCTGGTATCTGAGCCTCTACCAGCACTGAGCGCGGGATTCTGCACGCCTGACAGAATCTTCCTGCTTTTTCCCCTTACTTACTTAACTTATTTCTGTGTCGCTTTTAAAAAGAAATGAAAAAGCAACCTAAAATCTTCATCGAATTATAAAATCACACAGAGTACTTTAAGTTTTGTTTAAGATTTCGGGATCTAAAAAACGCTGGTAAATTTCCCCCTTTCTTCGAATTTAAATCAGTGACTTTATTTGTGCCTCCGAAAAGAGATTTTTCGCGGGTCCATTTATCAAGAGCAATTTCCAAACTTTCTTATACACTTTCGGTAAAACTACTTATGTCCTGGACAGCCACGATAATATTGTGGGACAAATAGAATTAGATAAAGAAATTGGACAGATGTGTATGGCAGAGACGGATCTGGAAATTTTGGGCCTCTGGGAAATGAAGCAGCAAGATTTGATCTTAAAGCCTAATCTTAGACTTAAAGCCAGTCAATTTGCGCTGGTTTGTTTTTCTATCAGAAGAATTTTATCAGTCGAACGAGTAACTTTAAACTCTTCGCTGATCGGAAGGCCGGGAACCCAGACGATTTTTCCGGCAGAGAGAAAAACTGGCAGCACATCGCGTTCTACCTGAGGGATTTTCCTTTCCCGCAGGCTCTCTTTTATTTTCTTCTCACCACGAAGTCCGAGCGGCTGATATTTATCGCCCGGGCGGCGGTTTCGAACTTCAAGTGGTAGAGTCACTTTTGAGGCATCGAGGTAACACCTTTTAGCATCATCAAATTCAAGCCCGCTCAGTCTGCGAGCTGGCGGTAATTTTTTAACCGAAATAAACCTGGCCACAAATTCAAGACCGCTGGAAAGCCGCAAAGGACTTTGGCCGTCCCAGCTCAAAGAAAAAGTTTTCTGCCGTTTAGTCTTTTCTACTTTTCTGAGCCAGCCCGCCTCCCTCACCAGAACCTGGCTTCGTCCCCAGCTGAATTTCTGTCCATCTTGAAGAGTGAGGACCGCCTGCGTCTGGTGAAAGGTCGGTGATTCAAGTCCAAAGGCTGCCTTCAAATATTTCCTCACGAGCCTTCTGGCCAGACCTGGCGGCATTTTTTCAAGTTTGCCAAGATTAAGCTCAAGATGCGAGGAGCCGCCGCGTGTTACTCTTGGCCAGATCTTTTCCACCGTTTGAGACAGCGCCTCATTTTCGCCCTGAGCAATAAGAGCCGCCTCCGCCAGGTGGGCCGTTATCGCCGGATCAAATTCTTTTTGGAGAAAAGGTATGAGCTTTAGTCTGATTTTATTTCTGAAAAATCTTTCGTCCTCATTGGTTTCATCCTGCCTGAACCCAAAGTGATTTTCCCGAAGGTAATCTTCTAATTCCTGACGCTCGAGACAGAGCAGCGGCCGCACAATATTTTCTGCTTTAAGCCTTATTCCCTGCAGGCCTTCGAGCCCCGTCCCGCGGAAAACTTTCATCAGGACGGTTTCAGCCTGGTCGGTCATGGTATGAGCAGTCAGAATATAATCAGCTTCGAATTTGCTGGCTGCTTTCCTTAAAAATTCGTAGCGTTTGAGACGCGCGGCTTCTTCCAAGTTAAGGTGCTTTCGCTCGGCGAACTCCTTAACATTAGCCCGGCCAGTAAAAAGCTTGAGCCCCAGCTCCTCTGCCAGATTCCGGACAAAAAGCTCATCCTCATCGGCGCTTTTTCTGAGCTCATGGTTAAAATGGGCTAAGGCTATTTGAAGCTGCGGCCAGTCTTTCTTTTTAAGCTCAACTAAAAGATGAACCAGGGCGACTGAATCCTGACCTCCGGAGACAGCCACCAGCAGGCGGGATCGAGGCGAGAAGAGCTTTTCCGCCTCAACAAATTTTTTGAACTTTTGATAAATCATAAAATAAATGGCGGCGGAGGGATTTGAACCCCCGACACTGCGGATATGAGCCGCATGCTCTGACCAACTGAGCTACGCCGCCGGGTATCTGAATTTTATCTGACCCTCCCTCCATAGTCAATATGCGGGTAAGTATGTCACCAAGCCTGCCGGTGCGCCGTCTCACCTGGCTCACCATTTTTTGGCTTTTTCGGGCTCCATCTTTCTTAAGTCGAGACCGCGCTCCAGGGCCGCCAGCCGGTAAAGGCAGATTTCGCGAACAGATGACGGGTGATGTAATGCCTCTGACAGTGACAATCCACCAGCCGCCCAGACTCCTCCGCCCCTGACCACCACCACTCTATAATCATGGAGAAGGCTAACCAGCCGGGCCTCATCAAATTTCGGTGGCAAAACCGGAATGACCAGGTACATGAAACTGCCTTCAGCATCAACCGGAATTATTTTCTCGATGGGTGTCTCTTCACCCGGATAGATAAAATGAGCATGAGCTTCGGCCTCGGGCACATAGGCATGAATCAGAGCCTGGAAATCACTTTCGGCATAGATTTTTTTGTGAAGCAAAAGCTCAGTGTCATCGCCCGGATTCGGAGCCAGGGGCAACTTGAGGAGCGGCCCGCCCACCTCGTAGGGCATCGAAGCCTGCGGCGCATAGAGCAAATAATCAACGCCCCGGACTGACATTGAACCGGTATGAAATGGAGACAGACGTGATTCGAACAGACGATTTCCCGTCTTGCGAAACTCCTTTAGAATCTCATCTTCTTCAGGAAAATCACAGCGGTTTTCAATGTCGGTGTTGTAGGGAGTCGGGCGGAAATGGAAATGGCTCTCGGGCGCGGCTTTAATTTTGGAGCGGAGCTCTTCTAACTCGGGGCTCTGGCCAACCGGCAGTGGAGCCTCCGGGACAAGGTTCTTTTCTTGCTTTTCTGGTGTTTTGAGAGCCTGTCGTTTGGCCCGCGTACTTCTTATCTGCCTTTCGATGAGCCTGACAATATAGCCGGCATTGTTGGCCAGACAGAGATTAAAAAAAGTTTCTTTAAGCGTCCGGCCCCGGGTCATCGCTCCATGACCGTAAATTATGGTCAGAGGATGGTCAGCCAGGCGAGCCGGGATAGTTTTGGCCATCTCGGGTGAGCCGCTGGGCACAGCAAACCAATCGACCGGAATTTCGGGGCCAAGGTGATAAAAAGCCAGAGGATCGACAGGGACAAAGGGCAGCGGCGTTTTTGGAGCGGGCTGGTCGTCAAGAGTAGCCATAATGAGCTCTTTGACATGGGCATGCATCGAAGCCTGCGCCCCGGGCAATGACAGAATATTCACATGGATATCAGTCTCCGAGGAGGCTTTGTAGTAGCCGAAATCAGTTTCGCCCGGCGAGAGATAGCAGAGATGGTTGGGCTCGAGGTCGCCCTTCTGGGAACCGGTGGCGGTGATAACGATCATTTCTTCGCCCTGAGCATTTTTCCAGCGCATAGCCATGTTGCCGCTGTGGCTGTCCTGAATGTCATAGAGAAGCGAGGCGTGACCAATGGAATGAAAAAGGCGAAAGATGTCTTCGCTTGCCTGCCATTTATATGGAGCCATGTTTACCCTCCGTTTCCTGAGGCCGGCGCCAGGCCTGCGGTCAGCTTCCGGCAGCCAGCAGATTTCTGGCCCGGCAGCGGTTCCCTCTGGCAACGTAAATTGTGCTGCCTTGACTGCTCAGCCCCTGTCCCCTCCCGGGCTCTAAAAATTATGCCGCCCTCCTCAGAATCTTTATACCTTATATTCACTTTTACATTATATTTATATTTCATGCTCTAAGACCTCATTTTTCCCGCTTCATATTTCGTGCTACGCGTTTCAGCGCTCACCTTTCGTCGCTCTACCCCCAGGGCCTCATATTCTATTGTCTCGGCTGCCAGTCATTAATCATCAGCCATCAGGCTTTTTTCGGCTCGATTTTCATTTCCCGAAGATATGACTCCCCGGGGCGGCCATCATCATTCCAGCCCCGAGCCCGGTAATAATCGCGGCGCATCTGGATCATATTCTCACGGCTAATAGCCCGGGGCTTGCCTTCGGACATTATCGGAATCTCCGAAAAGCGCGAGGGGAGCACGTCTTCTTCTTCCGGCTTGAGACCTGCCTCCAGATTAAATAAGCGCTCGAGGGCGGCGATGCGGTTAGCTATTTCTTCGAGGTGAGCCGTTGAAAAATCATAGCCGGTGATTCCGCTGACGATTCTTGCCCAGGGTTCAATGGCGAAGGAAAAACCGGTGAAACGGCAGACGCCCAGGCTATCCTGAAGAATGCCAGTATTCTGCATGTTGCGAATAGCAATGGGTGATTGCAAAAGGCTGAAGCGGGGAATCTCTTTGGTGCCGCCAAAAAAGGCCAGCGAGACGGCATAACCGCCACGAAGGTGACAGGCACCGGTGGGAGAAGTCATATAGCCCAGGGCCTGGGCATAAGAGGCCCGTGGGTCATAGCCAGGGATTTCCAGCTTTTTGACCTGCATGGCCAGCTCAGGATGGCCGCAGGCGGCCGCCAGGCGGTAGGAACCTTCAGCCAGGAGCGAGCCAAGACCCGGGCGGCGGTAGGCAGCCAGATCAACCAGCTTTTCAAGGAGATCGCCACGGCCAAATTTAATTTCGAGGCCGTCAGTTTGCTCCGGAGTCAGGTAGCCTTTTTCAAAAAGTTCCATGGCGCAGGCGACTGTTCCGCCAAAAGTAACCGTGTCGAGGCCGAGTTCGTTGGCCAGGTAATTGGCCTGAATAATGTAATAGAGGTCATAGACGTCGCAGACCGGGCCCATCAGGACGGTTGTCTCATATTCGGGGCCTTCACCGCGGCGGACCCGACCGTCAGCTGTTTTAACTGCCGTATGACGCTGGCAGCCAATCGGACAGAGATAACAGGAACCTGCTTTTTCCAGATAACCGCGGGCAATAGCTTCCCCTGAAATGCGCTCTAGCTTTTCCTCGTCGTGGTTGACATCGAGAAAATTCCGGTGCGGCAGCATATTAATGACGTTGATAAGAAGAATGAGACCGGCCGTGCCCAGCTCGCGCATCAACCTTTTGGTAATCGGGGCCTGCTTTAACAAATAAATGGCTTGATCAACGCCGGAACGGTAGCGGGCTTCATCGGCAATGGTGATTTTTTCCCGGCCGCGGACACGAATCCCTTTGAGGTTTTTACTGCCGAAAACTGCACCAGGACCGCCGCGGCCATAGACCCGGTTTTTATCATTGGCGACAACTGCATATTTAACGAGATTCTCACCGGCCGGTCCGATGACCAGGGCCCGGTAGAGATTGCCGGGAGTGCTCCCGGCAGTCAGGCTATCAGTTGACTCGGGGACGTTTTTCCCCCAGAGATGAGACGCATCGAGGATTTCAATTTTTTCCGGGCTGAGGTCAATAAAAACGGGGTGACTGGCCCGGCCACGAATGATAAGGGCATCGTAACCGGTGGCTTTAAATGTATGGCCCCAGGTTCCGCCTGAGTTTGACGTGCCGATATAACCGGTGAGAGGCGATTTATAAACCATATGGCCGCGGGCAGCGGTGGGAGCCTGCGAACCGACCAGGGGCGAGCTGGCGATGACGATGACATTATCAGGACCGAGGGGATCGGCAGAGGGTTCTATCCGGTCATAAAACAGTTTGGTGGCCAGACCACGACCGCCAAGATAAAGAAGAACATCCTGAGCGTCCAGTGCCTCGACTTTGATATTGCCTGTGGTCAGATTTATTTCCAGTACCCGGCCATGATATCCAGGAATAGCCATCTTTTAAGTTACCTTTTTTACCCGCTAAACCTTAGCCTTCTAAAATATCAGAATCCCTTATTTCTGTAAAACAGGGATAGCCAGACGGGGGAGCAAAAAAGCTGGCGCGTACAAAAAAAGAAATACCAAAGATCCTGAGCACAAAAGTTCCCGTACCCGCTCTATCTAAAGGGCGATCCCGGGCCAGGAAATAATCAACCAACGATCAGGAGATATAGATTATGTCCTTTGTTTCTATGAGCCAATTTGCATTCGCCCTGCTTGCATGAGTCAAGTTTTTTTCTTCTTTGCGGTTATTTAATCCATATCGGACCCTATTAGGCTTGCTCGGGCTCGGAGGCCAGGATCATCCACCACCCATTAATGGAAAGATGGTTACTGTTGCTCCATCCTCAAGCTTGAGGCCGGTCAGGGTATCATGGCTTACTATCGAGCCGTTAATCATAATAACCAGATCTTCCCTCACCTGACCATCTTTAAAAATCTCAGGCCTGGCCGCAGGTGTTTCCGCTAAGCGGTCAAGGAGTTCTATGAGATCTGGATTCTCATTAAAGACCAGTTCCTTTTCCTTGGCCCCAAATAATTCACGAAAAGGAGCGAAGAACTTAACTTTAACTTTTACCGGCGGCATATGTTTGACTCCCGTTAACTTTGCTTTTTTTTAACCTTCCTGATCCACCAGACCCGATCTAACTTATTATGCTTTAATCCAAACAGACAATGCAATTAGATATGACGCCAAGCCTACAGAAACCAAGGACACCATCTATATTTCCTATTTTTTTATACAAAATAGGCGCTCCGAGGTCAACAAATAATCAGCCAGTGACCGGCCAACCAATCAAATAATCAGGAAATATAGCTGATGTACCCAGTTTTCACCAAAGCTGATACACTCTCTTATACACATCTCTGACTTTTGGTGGTAGAGTTTTTGGATTGATGGCTTCTCCGCCAGTTTCCCGCCGAGAGAAAGTAATATACTGGTTGATCAGAAATTGAGCATATTTATTAAGGGCTTCGGCCAGCATTGATTCCCATCTTTGTGCATCATTAGACAGGAAGAATTTAAAGGCCCCGGCCGCTACCTCCAGATTGCCTTTCATCGCCTCTTTAATCAGAATTTTTTCTGTTTTGGCATCAGGCTCCCGACTCAAATAGTAGGCTGCAGCTATTCTTCCGAAGGGATTGGGACCATTTAAGGCCTGCCGGAGCAACTGACGGGAACTTTGAGTGTCAATAGCTGTTAATCCTTCAGCCGCAGCATTAGGCAAACTGGAATAATAGTAATAATTAATTAGTTTTCCCAAAATCTCAACTGCGGCAGGCATCTTCAATTTACCCAGAGCATCGGCCACAAAGATCAATTTAGACTCAAGATGCCTTTTTTCTTCGTCCAGGTAATCTATCACCTTCTGACTGCTCTTATCCGCCTGGGTATTCCTGACTATCCCAGAATAACATCGGTGGAGCTCCATCAGGTTTTGCTCAAACTCATCGGCTATGTTTATCAAAAGCTCGACGGTCCGGCTATCTGCTTTTCTATTGCCCAGTGAGATTATGATGTCATTTAAAATGCTTTCACAATCTTCATCAGATCTCCCTGTGGAAAGAACGATTTCCTCAGATGGATTCTTAGCCTTTTTGATGGCCTCAAGACGGGATTGTATTTCTGCGGTATATTTTTTACCTAGCTCCTCCAACTCCCCAATGAGAGCCGTAGAGACTCTTTCATCCTGATAATCTTTAATCGCTTCCAAGGCGGCCTTTTTTACTCCACAATTCTTATCCTGGAATGCTGCCAGAAAAAGAGGCCTGACCTCGCCTTCATACTCTTTATTGGCTTTGACAAAATATCTCAGGTCATCAAGCAGACAAATCAAATCCTCCTTTTGATCGCCCGCACTGCTTTTTATTTTTTCAAGATAATAGTTGACTGCCCCGCCAGTTATTCCTCTTGTCGATAATTCTTTTTTGAGGTCCGGTGATAAATCTTTTTCTGCCAGCAGCGACAAAATGACCTGCGGTTCTTCCGGTGCGAGTCTGTCCAGAAACAAATCCGGATTTAGCTTTGATAAAAGGCAAAAAGCCATAAACCTGATAATTTCCTGTTTTCCTTCTTCTGATTGAAAAGGAACGACGAGCGTTCGTCTTGGGGCGGCGTCACCAGGATTTCTTACTTCTGGAGAAAGCAGCTCTCTTCCCTGCTCCGGCGATTTTGACTTAGCCAGTCTGGCTTCAGCTCCGTTGATGATTTCCACCAGGCGTCTTGCGAAGTTACCTGAGTCTTTGTTGTCGATTTTCAAGCCTTCTTCCAGGGCATGATTAATAAACCACAGAGTATGACTAAGATTAGAGTAATTCAAACGCCCGTAGAGGATCTTCTGGACGCCCTCCCGGAGAGCAGCCTCACCATCGAGACAGGACAGGGCGTCAAAAGCCTCCCGCCAGTTTTCTTGATCTGGTTCCTTCCTGACCAGTTCTATCAATGCTGGCTTTAAAGGAGAAAGCTCGGACCTGCCTCTAACTTTTTCATTATTGTCTGATAGTTGTTCGTCCAGATAATTCAAAAAACTTCCCTTTTCCTGTCGTCGTGCCCGGTCCAGGATACTTAGAGCCCTGATAGCTTCATCAGCCCAGATCTTTAAATCAGCCGAAAAAAGAACTGACCAGGCCCCTTTTAGTTCCTGAGAATATCCTGTCCGCCTGATCAGATTGGACAGAGCTTGAGCCAGCTGCCTGGCTGTCTCCTGATCACTGAATTGGGTCGGGTAATAATTATCAAGGATTTCTGTTACAATCTCGAGCTCTATCTCATCATTTAAAATCCCGACCATCTGTCTCGCCCATGAGTCTGAGTCTATAAGATTTATTATTTTTAAGGCGTCGACCAGAACTTCGCGGTTTCCGTCTTCACTAATAACTGCCGTCAGAGCTACCACGAATTCCTGCTTTTCACCGGGCTCAAACTCCCAGTTTTTCACGAGGAGATCCAACCACTTAAGGACGAAAGGCCTTAGGGTTGGATCTTCTTTTATTATTCTGGATATGTCTTTTCTCCAGAGGGATTCATCTATAAAAAATAAGTTCCAAATAGCGGCCAGACGTATTGAAGGGTCTTCATCTTTTATGGCCCGGGCAAAGAAAGCCTGACTTTCCGGGCTGTCAAACCAGGTCAGAAGCTTAAAGGCCAGGCGGCTAGCCTGCGGGTCAGGTGATTTCATGTCCTGAGCCAGACGCTCAAAAGCCGAAGGCCCTATTCGCTGGAGAGAGCTCACCAGAATCCTTTTATATTCAGAATGCCAATAATGGTAACCTATGTCATCAATCGCAGCCAATAATTTACCGGCACACCTTAAAATCGAGTCAAGAGAGGTAGCACCCGCTTCAGCCAGACCGTCACCCGCTGCCCAGTGGATAAACCACTGCGTCGGCTGATCCATGACATAGCGCTCCAGAACTTCAAGACCACGGGTATCACCTATCCTGCCCAGGGAAAGAGCTGCTGCCCGGCGCACATAGGGAACCTCAAACTCATCCTGAAAGATGCTTATTAAACGATCAACCGCCTGAGGACTTTTACTCTGACCAAGAGCTAAGGCTGCCTGCTCTCTTACCTTCCAGTTGGAGTCAGTAAGCTTCTTGAGCCGGGATGATTCCGTCTGCTGGCAGGCCATAAGCGAAAAAGTCAGGGCAACGGCCATCATCGCTGCCAGGATTCTTCTCTTCATGCTCCCATCCATCACCGTTATAAAACAGGGGACACAATCTATATTTCCTAATTTTATTCCCTAATTTTTTGGCCTGCTCACCGAACACCCGCCGATAGAAAATAGGAAATATAGATTGTGTCCCCATTTTCAGCTCATTACGGCATACAATACACCAAACAAAACTCTAAAGACAATGTAAATTCCAGCCAGCCAGACCACCCCCGTGGCCGCCACCCGTAGCCATCTTTCTCCGCGCTTCATCTGTTTCCATCTTGGCGACATCGCAAAAAAGCGATGGTAACAGCCCTGGCATTTATAGTGCCTGAGAGGCACCGCAAATGACACAGCCTTCTGCCACAGCCTTCGCGGTCGCCGGCCTAGCGCATCCCCACAATGCGGGCACTTATGGTCGTCAACCGCCTTAAGATAAATCTCAAATTCGCCAATCTTCATCATAATTTATTCTTCACCTTCCAGAAACCAATTTCCCCACTTTCCTGCTTCCAGCACAATGGCATTCCAGCCGAAGCCAAAGCCAAAAGCCAGGCAGAAAAGCCTGAAATAATTTTCAAAACCCGGGACGATTCCTGTCCCACTCGCCCCGCCCTGGCCTCCCGCCTCACCCTTCCGCGGCTTTCTCCGCCAGGGGATAAGCAAACAAGCCACCACCCCGAGGAAAAGACCGATAATTTTGATGGCAAAATCTGTGGTCATTTCGCCGCCTCATGTCCTCATGCCGCTTGCCTGCCGCCTGTTTTGACTTCCTTCTCCATCTCAAGGCTTATTTTAAGGCTTATTTTTTCCTTTTATATAAAAACCATCTTTCCCTGTCAACAAAGAAAAATCGGGACACCCTAGATTTTCACTATTTTTTAACTATCCTTTTCTTTTCTTTCCACCCTTTCCACTCTTTCCACTCTCTCCATTCTATGCCCGCCTCAAGCCTTAAAGCCTTAGAATCTCTTGAGATACAGAGCCTTGCACTCGTCGCCGAAAACCACCCTCAGTCTGCGGTTGCCACGCTGAATCACATGGTGCGTCAAGCAGGGAACAACCAGTCTGGC
>JAKPCG010000128.1 GCA_029553365.1 Acidobacteriota bacterium
TTTTTTTCCTAATTTTTCAATCCTTATAGGCTTTTCATATAGGTTTAACTTTCCAATTTTTAGTGCATAACCGAATTCTACACCTTTAAAATATTGCCAGAAATAATCTTCATTTATTCCTGCATATTTATTAGTTATTTTCCATAATAAGTCCAAGTCTTTTTTAATAATATCTTCAATAACGAATTCACCTACAACCAATTTTAAGGGTGATGACGCATAAATTACTACTATATCAACCTCTTGTTTAAATATTTTTCTCCTAAATTCAAATTTTTTTTCTCCGTTTATAATTTTCTCAACAAATTCCGGCTTAATTGATAATAAAACTTTCATCGATATTTATCTCCTTATTTTTTTTTAAAAAATAGTATGTTATCATATTTTATATAAATTCTCAAATTTTTTAAAGCATTTTATATAATAAAGGAAGAAACTCGTTTTTAAGTCTATATCTCATATTCAAGTGTAAATGAAATGTAAAATATGAGTAAAATATTGTAAAATTTTAAAATTTTTGTTGACTTTATTTTAAAAATGTAGTATATTTATAGTATAAATGTAATAGCAATTACATTTAAGACCTTCGTTGAAGGTTTAAATTTTTTTTAAAAAAAGAGAAGGAGATTTTTATGGAAATTTACAAAAAACTACAAAAAGCCAGATGTGAACTATTAAACGCTGGTATTAAAAAAAGTGGTAAAAATCAATATGCAAATTTTGAATATTTTGAACTTGCTGATTTTTTACCAACAGTATTAAAAATTTTTGAAAAAAATGGGCTTGCAAGTCATTTTTCTTTAAACAAAGAAAATGCTCAATTAATAATTTTTAACACAGAAAACACAGAGAAAGAAGAGCAAATTATTTTTACAGTGCCTTTTGTTCAAGCAGAAATAAAAGCGGCTGCTATACAAAATCTTGGGGCTACTATTACTTATTTAAGAAGATATTTGTGGCTTATAGCTCTTGAGTTGACAGAGAGCGACGAGGTTGATAGTAACAATCCTAATATAAACGAAAAAATTGAAAAAGAAAAGAATGAAGAAAAAGAGATTGTCGAAGATTTGTATAATGAGTTTGAAAGATTGTTAAATATTAAAGAAATTCCAGAAGAAAAAAAAGAAAATATTGAAAAAGTAAAAATTTTGTATAAAAATAAAAATTTAAAGTTAAATATAATCAGAAATGCTGTTAAATTTTTAACAGATTTGCCCGACAAAACAAGAATTTCTTTTTTAGACATTGTAGAAAATATAAAAAAAGAGGAGGCAAAAAATGAATGATTTAATTAGTCAGAGTAAAATTAATTTGTATTTAAGCTGCTCTAAAAAATATTTTTACAAATATATAGAAAGAAGAGAGCCCTCAAATGCTACAAATATTAAAAATTTATTTTTAGGGCTATTTGTCCATAAAGCAATAGAGCAATTTATTAGAAACAAAAAAATTATTTTTGTAGATATTTTATACGCTACTTTAAAAGAGAAAGATTTATTTTTGACAGAAATCGAAGATTTAAGAGAATATCCTGCCAAATTTTTTGAGTTTATTAAAAAAAATATGAAAAATGAATATTATACACAAATTTTTGAACAAAAAATAGAAGAGTTAAAGACAAAAACAAATATTTACCCATCCACTTTCGATATAGCAAAAACAATAAGTGAGGAGGTAATAAAATATTGTCAAAATTTATTTAAAAATTTTGTTAAAATAGAAACAGAGAAAAGATTAGAATTTGGTAATATATTAGGATATCTTGATATCTTGGCTATTACTGATGATTTCCAACAGATTATTCTTGATTTTAAAACTACCAAAAAAGAGCCAACCATCCAAAAGAAAATACAAGACATTTTATACTCTTGGTTAGTTTATAAACTGACCAATGAAATACCTAAGTTTAAGTATATTTATATAAAATATACAGAAAAAGAGCCTATTACCTGCGAAATTAAAGAGTTTGATCTGGAATATAAAGAAAAAGATTTTGAAATTATTGAAGATTTGCTTGAAAATTTTAAAAAAGGTGTAGAAAATAATGTTTTTTTAAGAAACGAGGGGTCTTTTCTTTGTAATTCTGAATATTGTGAATTTTATAATTATTGTTTAAGTTATAAATTAGAAAAAAATTAAGAAGGAGGGAGAAAATGAATAATGAAATAATATCTGATAAAAAAAATATCCCCCTTGTTTGCTATGCTGACGAAGATTTTAGGGATAGAATAATAAATTTTACACTAAAACAAAATATTGCATTGTCAAATTTGTTAAGAACAGCTTTAATAGAGTATATTACAAAGCGAGACCCCAACTATTTTAATAAGCCTTTCGAGAAAATCGAAAAATTTGACAACATAAAAAGAGATAAGTTTATAATGTTTAGAACAACAGAAAAAAACTTTAATTTATTGAAAAGATACATTAAAAAAAACGGGGGAAATTTATCTCTTGTGTGTCATGAAATTGTCGAAAAATTTTTAAATAAAGGAGGTATTTTATGAAAAAAATTAAGAAATACAGATGGTTACCTGTATTAGAAGAAGACTATCTTAAAGCGATCGATTTTTGCAAAAGAGAAGGAATAACAAGGTATGGTTTTTTTAAAAAGTTATTAAATATTTATAAAAAAATTTTAGATAAAAAAATAAAATAATTTAATATAAATTGAAAATAATTTAAAAATATTAAGGCAAGAGAAAAATCTCTTGCCTTTTTTAAAAAAAAATATTGACTTTTTTAAAAAAATAATTATATTTTATTTATGTTTTTAAAAACAAAACTTTTAAAAAGAGGTGGGCAAAAATGAACGACAATATTAATTATATTGCAAATCTTTCCAAATATTTTAATATTATCCCAACAAAAAATAAAATTCCTTTGATCAAGTCGTGGGGAGAGTGGCAAACAAAAAAAATAACAGACGATATTTATATTGATTGGTATAATAAAGACTTATTTAATCATCAAGTTGCTGTTATAACAGGGAAAATAAACAACTTATTTTGTGTCGATTTTGATAATAAAATTGCAAGCCTTGCAAATTATGCGCGTGAATTTTACAAATTTCTTAAAGAAAAAAAGATAAATTTTTATTTAGAAAAAACACAAAGCGGGGGTTTTCATTTTTTCTTTTTAACAAAAGAGAATGTTAAAAGTGAAAAAATAGCCCTAACAGAAAATAATGAATGTTTTATAGAAACGAAAGGGGAAGGGGGCTATGTAGTTATTTATCCGTCCCCAAAATACGAAATGATAGACGGCTGGTCTTTAATAGGGCTTTTTGAGACTGAAAATTATTTAAACAATGAACAAATTACTGAAATTCTTGGTTTTTTAAAAAATTTTTCTAAAAAGCAAGAAAAACAAGAAAACAACAACATAGAAGATTATGAAAATGACGATAATAATTATTTTTCCTTAAAAGAAATAAACAATAAATTATTAAACTATATTTTAGATATCTGTCAAAAAATTGGCTGGAAAATACTAAATGAGAATGAGCAATGGATTAATTTACAAAGACCAGCGGGGACTGGAATAACTGGTGGAATTAATAAAAATACTCTTGTTTTTCATAATTTTTCGACAAATCTTCAGGATTTCGAGGCCAGAGGATATAATTTTATTAATTTCCTAATGAAACTGCTAAAAATTAACAATAAAAATGAAATGTATGAAAAAATAAAAAAAGATATAAATTTAGATTTAAAAGCAATAAGTAGAGGGAAACAAAATAAAGAAAATAGAAAAACAAAAGAAACGACGATCGAATGGTTAGGATTAGTCTTGACAAGTAGCGGGACCGTTGTAAACTTTTCACCTAATTTTGGGGATTTTGTAAAAGAAAATATCGGGCTAATATCTTATGCTAGTGAAATTGCTTATTATAAAGAAGACAATATACTAAAAAAAATAACAAGCGACAAATATAGAAAAATACTTAAAGACTTTTACACAAGATTTTGTATAGAAAATAATATTGAGTATTTAGAAATAAACGATACATCTATTGAAGTAAAAAGTATTATAGAATATTTTGTAAACAACTTTCTTAAACCAGACAAATTTAACTCTTTTTTAAAAAGCTTGTCTTTAATTGAATACAAAAAGCCAGACTTTAAAAATTGTAATTATTTTTATTTTAAAAATTGTGTAATAAAGATAACAAAAGAGAAAATTTTATTTTTAAACTATAAAGATTTAGACTTTAATATTTTCGATGACGAAATTATTAATAAAGAAATAAAAGAAATTGATAAAAATGTTATAGAAAATTTTAATTTTGTGAAATTTTGTAAAAATATAGCTGGCAATAATGAAAAGTTTACTGAATTGCAACAAATTATCGGTTATTTAATCGATAAACATAAAACAAGTTTATTTAATAAAGCAATAATTTTAAAAGACTATTCCTCTTTAATCGACGCTGGGGCAAACGGAAGAACTGGTAAATCGCTATTATTAAAAGCAATATCAAAAATTACTAATATGAGCACAATCGATGGACGAGGGGTCGATTGGAATAGTAGGTTTGTTTTTGATCAAGTCGATTTAACAACAAGGATTTTATTTATCGACGATGTTGATAAAAAATTTAATTTTAATTTATTATTTAATAAAATAACGAATGATTTTATAATAGAAAAAAAATATCTCGGGAGTTTTAAGATTGATTTTGCAAATTCCCCGAAACTTTGTATTGCAAGCAACTTTTTTATAAACGAAAATAAAGACGAAAGCACCCGGGGACGTATGCATACATTTTATTTGAATAATTATTACAATGCCAGAAAAACACCACACGACGAATTTAATGAAATTTTTTTCGAGGACTGGGAAGATAATGAGTGGAATATCTTTTTTAATTTTTTAATTAATTGTAATTTTATTTTTAGACAAAACAATTGCAAGATAACAGAAAGTAAGACTTTAGACGAAAAATATCTTAATATTCTTAATTCTCTCAAAACATCTATTTCTTTTGACGTCTTGCAAGATATTTTTTATATAATTTTAAACAAAAATACACAATTAACAACAAATATAATCTCTAATGCAAAATTAACAGCACAGAAGAAAAGTAATGCTATTAAGAAAGTGCTTGATTTATTAGCAAATGAGGGGTTTATCGAGTATGAAAAAATAAAAACACGCACTAAAAGAGGTTTTGAAATAAGAAAAAATAATATCAACGATGATTTTTATAATAAGATTATAGATTTTTTTGAATTAGAGTTAATTAAAGAAAATAATATTAATGTAAAAAATATAAAAGACATAAAAGACATAGAAGACACAGAAGGCACAGAAGATATTGAAAACACAGAAGATATTGAAGATATAGAAGATATAGAAGACATAGAAAATAATGTAAATACAGAAAATATAGAAGAAATACAAAATATAAATTATGAGCAAGAATATGAAAAAATGTATATGCCTAAAAAAAGTAATATAACAACTAATTTTTTCGAGGGTTTTGACGATTTTACTAATTTTGATAACAAAAACATTAAAGAAAATAAAAAAGTGTTAGATGATAATAATAACAACAACGATGATGATTTGCATCTTTATTTAGACGAACTCGAAGAATATGCGAATAGGATAAATAATAAATAAATTATTTGTTATTTGTTATTTATTATTTTTATTATTATTAAAATATAATTATTTAATTATATTAATTTTTTAAAAAAAAGAGGAGTTTTTTATGTTGAAAAAAATTACAGGTGTTTGGGTCAACAAAACAAAAAAGGGAGAGAGTTATTTAACCTTTAAAATTAATGGGATTAAGTATGCAATTTTTAAAAACAAGAAAACAAAAGAAAATCAACCTGATTTCTATCTTTGTAGTATTATTAATCAAGAGCAAAATTGTCAACAGAATTACCAATACAAAAACAGTAACACTATTAATGTAAACGATGCTGTAAAAAATATTTTTTTTGAAAAAAACAATAAAACAGATAATAATAATATCCCTTTTTAATTAAATTTTTTAAAAAATATTTTTTTATATTTTTGTTGACTTTTGTTTTAAAAAGTGTTATATTTAAAATAGACTTGCTACCACAGTTTTGTATATCTTATTCCTATCCTATGCCATCGGGGGTACCACCTCCCCCCGATTTTTTTTTATTAATATTGTTTTTTTAGGTTAATATTCTTTTACCTTTTCCTTTTATTTTTTATTATTATTTTTTAGGTGTATATTTTTTTATACATCTTAAAGTAATACTTTAAGTGTCTTATTTTTAAATAAAAAAAATCTTTTTTGTTTGACGACGTGTTTGTGACAAGTGTGACAACTTGTGACAAATAATTTTTTAAGTTGTCACAATAATAATTCATTGTAAGTGCTTTATATATAATATAGTTACAACTTTTAAAAAATAAATGTGGCAAGTGTGGCGACTTTTTGCAACAAATTTTGATAAGAGAGAAATATTTTTTATAAAAAAAAAGAAAATATAAAAAAATATATATATATTATAAAAAAAATATTATAAAAAAATTGTCGGGATAAGTTGTCACACTTGTCACAAAAAAAGAAAAAAAGATATAAGTGCTTTATATATAATGTAGTTATATGTCATTGTTTAAATGACAAGTAGAAAATAAACTTGTCACAAGTTGTCACAAGTTGTCA
>JAKPCG010000163.1 GCA_029553365.1 Acidobacteriota bacterium
CCGGGCAGCACCGGCGGGTGTGTCATATTCATAAATAACCATCACGTTGTCATACCATTCGCGTTTGGGATAATAGTCAATGCCGCCTGAAGCCACGACCGATTTCGGGTTGGCTTTAAACACCCAGCTAAAGAGATCAATTTGATGTGAGCCAAGATCAACGATTGGGCCGCCGCCGTATTTTTTAAACCAGCGCCAGTTCCTGAATTCTTCCATCGAATTGTAGCCATAGCGGTTAAGGATTTCTGTAGCGATGGTATATTTTTTGGGCCAGCTCAACATCTCAGCCTTAGCCCGGTTCCATTGAGCATAGCCAATCATCACCCGACCAATGAACTGTCTTTCATGAAGAAGCTTGTCTATGGCATGAATATAACGGGGATTTGAGCGACGCTGATGGCCGATCTGAAGTAACTGACCAGTTCGCCGGGCTGTCTCAACCATCGTTCGAGCCATTTCCAGACTATTGGACATCTCTTTTTCACAGTAAACAGGGAGACCATGATTAAGACAGGCATTGGCCTGCTCGGCATGAACCCAGTCCGGCGTGGCAATGATGACCGCATCGAGATCTTTCTCGCTGTTTAGAAGCTGCTTATAATCCTCGTAAACGTGCGGTGTCTGGCCATATTTTTTTAGATAACCGGAAGCATAATCGCGGCTGTATTCCCAGATATCGGCCAGAGCGACAATTTTTATCCCGGGAATGCGCAAGCAGCAATCAAGAAGAACCCGGCCCTGTTCGCCAGCCCCGATAAGCGCTATCCGCAACTCATCGGAAGGCATGACCGACCGGCCCTGGCCAGCCCCGGTGAGGAGAAGCGGCCGCCCGAAGAGCTTGCCGGTAGTCATGGCCAGCCCGACACCAGCCGCGGTGGTTTTCAGAAAATCACGCCGGGAGAAATTGTCTTTCTTATCTCTGTCTTCCATCTAAATCTCTTTTTTCTTCAGTCATTTATTTTACTATTTTTTACCTGTTTCCCGGCGAGAATGCAAACTATTTTTGGACGCTTCTTGCAGCCATTTTGGCGAGCAAGCACGCTGAACCGGGCCTGAACGCTCAGGCTTACAGAGTTAGCTCCTTAAATATTTAAGCCTAACTCAGGTTTGAGCCGGTTTTAGCCCGGTGGTCCCACCTGGCAACAGTTCTACTTTTTCATATGGCTGTCGAAAGCCACCTCTGAGGGTTTAAAATCAAGCCCGCGGACAAACTCCAGAGCTTCTTTAGCTCCAAATTCCCTGTCCATGCCGTTATCTTCCCAC
This sequence comes from Acidobacteriota bacterium, assembly GCA_029553365.1. Taxonomy (GTDB): domain Bacteria; phylum Acidobacteriota; class Aminicenantia; order Aminicenantales; family Saccharicenantaceae; genus Saccharicenans. The sequence continues at coordinate 1,264 of JAKPCG010000163.1, forward strand.
TCCACCGACAGGGGTCCCTCATAACCAATCGCATTGATTTCCCTGATAATCGATTCAAAATCGACATCCCCATGACCGAGAGAGCGGAAATTCCAGCCCCGCCGCAGATCACCAAAGGGGAGATGCGACCCGAGAACCGAGGCTTTGCCATCCAGCGTCAGGGCCACATCTTTGAGATGGACATGAAAAATCCGGTCCGGAAATTCACGGATAAAAAGATGAGGCGTCATTCCCTGCCAGAGTAAATGGCTGGGATCAAAGTTAAAACCGAGTGTTGGCCGGTAATCAAAAACTTCGAGCAACCGTTTGGCCGTGTAGAGATCAAAGGCGATTTCCGTGGGATGAACTTCCAGGGCAAATTTCACTCCGCAGCGATCAAATTCATCCAGAATTGGTGTCCATAGTTCTTTTGTTTGCTGGAAGCCTTTCTCGACCAGTTCCTCACTCGTGGCTGGAAACGAATACCAGAACTTCCAGATAGGTGAACCCATAAAGCCATTGACCACATAGCAGCCGAGGTTTTTAGCCGCCCGGGCGGTGAGCTTCATTTCTTCTATGGCCCAGCGCCGGATTTCATCCGGTTTGCCCTTTACCTCAGCCGGAGCAAAGTCATCAAGACGGAGGTCATAGAGATCACCGACACACTGGCCGGCTAAGTGGGCCCCGAGAGCCCGGCACACTAAGTGATGTCTGGCCAGAATTTCTTTTTTCCTCGCCAGATAGCCAGGATCTTCGGCCGCCTTCTTAACTTCCAGATGATCTCCCCAGGTAGCAATTTCCAGCCCGTCGTAGCCCCAGGAGCTGGCCTTTTCACAGACGACTTCAAAGGGAAGATCGGCCCACTGTCCGGTAAATAGCGTTATTGGTCTTGCCATTTTTTCTCCTCCCCAGAATTAAGATTATTATTTATTGTTTATTGGCTAAATTATCTTTGCGTCGATGTTATGGCCGAACATAACTTCGAGATTGTCCTGACAGATAAAGGCAGGTAAATCATTTGATTTTAGCCTTATCCCGATTCTTTGGTAGCCATAGTTATTTCTCAGCCTTCCACCGCCGCCGTAGCCTTCTTCATTCAAACTTTGCCCCGGCCCGCTTAAAATTTTACCCAGGCTGCTCCTTTCTCCGAGCTTTCGACGCACTTTTCTATAAACTTTACCCCGCGCACCCCTTCTTCTACCTGCGGGAAATCAAGGTCATCGGCGGTAAGCTCCTGACGGTGGAGCTTCTTGTCGAGGGCGGTCAGAAAGGTCGAATAGATATTGGCAAAAGCTTCGAAGTAACCTTCATTATGGCCGGAGGGAATACGCGACAGGGCCTGGGCTCGCGGGCACATCGGGTCACGCCCCCGGGAAAGATAAGCCACCGGCCGGTCAAGGTAAGAAATCTTAGCGTGGTTTGGATCTTCCTGATACCATTCAACCGCACCTCTGGTTCCATAAATCCTAACTCTGAAACCATTGTCGTGGCCGATAGCAATTTGCGAACACCAGTAAAGCCCGGTGGCTCCGCCCTTGAAGTTAATCATAAT
>JAKPCG010000188.1 GCA_029553365.1 Acidobacteriota bacterium
GTCCGTCGGTCGGTCTCCCCGAAAGATGAGGCAGCATTGGCAAGTGCTTTCTCCAAAGTAGCTATTTTTTCTTTTTGCAATTCGATTTCTTTATTAAGCACCTTGTTTCTTGCAGTAACAGCTTCAACTGATTTATCCTGCTTGTCGAACTGGGATGCGACAAGGTTCATCTCGCTGCCCAGCACCTTGAAGCTTTGGTTGATCTCACGAATGGCGTTTTTAAACTCGCGCTCGCCTTCAATGCCGATCTTCAAGCCAAAATCGTCTGCCATATAACCGCCTCCTTTCTTTCAAAATCTTTAAATTCCATAAGGTATCACGTCATCAATGGTCAGCATCCGCTTTGGTTTGGCCAGCCCTAAAAACTGCTTGTGGCACTCCCATAAGTCGAGCAGGTATCCAATAGGCATGAGCCATGCTTCCTCCTCGGTGCGGTTTAGCTGGACGGTGCCGTAATATATGAGCCGGGTGAACAATTCCTCATCGCTCACCCGGCCGGTGTGTTTTTTGAGTCATCCTCACTTTCAATATTTCTTTTGGTTCCTTTGAACATCGCTTCCATGATTGCGTTCTTGTATGCCGCCAGCTCCAGCGGGGAGGTGAGAAGCTCCACCGCCTCTTCAGTCAAAAGATCCCGCTTATCCTTATTTTTCAGATTGTGTATAAGAATGCTCTGGTTGGCCAGCAGCGTAATCAGCCATACCACTTCGTCCAGCGCCATTTCAAAGTTTTCCGTTTTCATCAGCTTGGCGCCGAGATTTTCAAGACCGCCGTACCTTTTTGCAATCTCCTTTGTCGCTTTAGTGGTTAGAATAAGCTGATATTCTTCATCGCCGATTTTGATAATCGCGCTTCTGTCCGTATCCTGCATTATTCGCCACCTCCTCCCACAGCAAAGACAGGTTCATACACCTGCGTATACCAGCCGGTAATTGTGGCGGGCAATACGCCGGGATCGTCTTCGCTGACCTCTGCCTTCCAGGGATGTTTACCTTGGCCATCTGGTTTGTTACGTCTCATGACTGTCCCTTCAATGGTGGGGGTCGAAAAGGTAATGCTGTCACCTTTCGTTTGGAGATTTGTAGCCGGGATTCCGAATTTAACCCTGTAAAGCCAAAAATACCTGTACTTGCCGTTAGCTTTCTTGGCTCTAAAGCCGATTGCTACAGGCGCGCCACCATCCTCGCTGGTGGAAATCAGCACCTTATTGTCATCAAGGGTGGCTCCCGTCAAAACCTCAGCAGCGTCTACTCCGATATCTGCAACACCAAGAGTCAGTGTGCCGCTTTGAAATTCCTTGACCACTTCTGCCGCCCCGTCATCGGCATAAAGTGTCGCCTCTGCGAGCTCGACAGAAAGTTCTGCCGTAATAGCCTTAGCCAGCGGAACAGGCGTGTCGTATGTCTCTTCTCCGTTTTCATTCTCAGTTATTTTGGCATAATATAACCTGTCCAGTCCGATTGTGGCCATGTTTTTCATTCCTCCTTTACTTCATACTCTTTTACCACATCAATGGCATAGTGGTGATAGCCGGTATCGTCCTCATGGCCTATATACCGCCTGTCGGTAATGGTAAAGCCTGCTTGAAGCAATGTGTTCACTATTTCGTTTTTACGGGCAGTGTAGTTTCCCTTTATAAATAAAGACAACCTTACCTCCTGGGTTTCTACCTGAGGCCGGTTGTCTGCAAAAACTTCAAATGTATCTGTCATCGGAGTAATGACAAGGTACTCATCTGGCGGTACACCGCTAAATACCCCGGTTTCAATGGGGATACCCAAACCATC
>JAKPCG010000201.1 GCA_029553365.1 Acidobacteriota bacterium
CTTCATTTCGGTAATGGCTTCTTGGCCGCTTGATGGCCTCGATTTCTTCTCTGATTATAGCCAGAACCAGAAGCTTGATATCCCTATCCGAAAGGTCATCATGTTTTAGGGGGCTGGTTATTTTCACACTATCTCCTATCAAAAAGTAATTCCGGGAAGCGGGGCAAAAAGGTTTGGTGTCTTCCGCCCCGCACCAGTGAAGGAGATAAGGGGGAGGGCCTGGTTTGGTTTCCCGGAAAGTAAATTCATCATTATACCGACGCCTTCTCAATTTTCCGTTTCAAAAAGGCGATACTTGCTTCCAGCTTTCCCTTTTCCTGAGTATCCAAGGCCTCGTCAATCTTGTCTATCGCCGCCTGGGTAAGCGCTACATCTTTTCTGATGGCCTCATCCAAAAGCTCGCTAACCTGTTTAGTCAACTCTGCTATTTCTGAATCCTGGCCAGGCTGGGAATCATCCATTATTTCCGTGCTGGCCGCTTCTGGCTCGCTCTGCTCGGCTGGGAAAAATCTTTCATCTCTACTTTCGTCAGGTGGTGGAAGCTTAGCCGCCGGAACCGATTCTTCCTTGATTGCTTTTGGCACCGAAACGTCAAACAGGCTCTTGTGATATCGCTGGTCAATATCAAGGGTTAAGATGTAGTGCCTTGATGATTTCGCTTCGCCCTTCTCAAGCCGCTGGACCTTTTGCTCTGCCCGCCGCAGAACCAGATGATAGAAGCTCGGGTCAGCCCCAATGGTAAGGCAATGCTCAAGCAGATCACGGCAGAAAGAATTGATATTCAATATCGAGTTGAAGCTGCTGGTAGTAATCTGGTAGATATTGAGGCTCGGCATTTCTTCTATTCTGAATCTGAATATCCCGATTCGCCTACAGGTCCCGTCTTCAAGATATGGACAAGGGCAAGGCTTTTCAGTGAGGCCTGTTTTGGATTCTGGGTCAATTGCTATAGCCGTTTCCCCATCACCCTTGCATACCAGCACGCCGTAATCTTTCCCGCCCTTATACCTCTTGAGATATTGAGGGAAAATTTTTTCCAGATAGCCATCGAAGTTTTTGTCGAAGAAAGCAGAAGGTAATCTGATATTTAAGGCCTTGGGTTTTTCACCATAGAACTTTTTCAGCTCGTCCGGAATAACAAAATAATCTACCTCAACCGGATACTCTTTTTGTGTCTTGGGATGTTTCTGCATTACCCCAAGATGAATTTTCCCTAACCGGACCGGCCGG
>JAKPCG010000209.1 GCA_029553365.1 Acidobacteriota bacterium
GGTGGAGCTGACCGGGCTCGAACCGGCGACCCCGTGACTGCCAGTCACGTACTCTCCCAACTGAGCTACAGCCCCACCGGGTGATTTTATAATACCGAAAACCTCCCTGTCCGTCAAGAAAACAGGGAAGAAAAACCGGGGGCAACTATGTGCGCCCCTGTCAACAGTAGCACAATGGATTTTCAAAGAACAAAGTCAGACAACTATTCGCCTTTTCCAGGGCAATATATAGATTCGAGTAAATGGCCAGCAATCACAATCACGACTTTTAAAGTCAGTCCCCGGTAGCGGTCCATTCACCCTCGTCTATCCTTAAACTCAGTTCGGTCTCTAAGCACAGCGAAGCTGATGACAGCCAGCTCTCTGGCCACTGCCCCAATAGCCTTTTGAGCACCCTTCTTGGCGGCTACCCCGGTAATCAGGCAAGATCATAACCTGTCTTTCATCTTGCTGTTGGGAGCATCTACTCTAAATTATTTTGCCTGCCAATTTGTTTCATATTATGAATATTTAAGTTGACAAAAAAACCACCAGAAATAAGATATATTTTCTAAAGGTTTTTGGCTCCAATGAACAGTCTGGTAGAAAAATCCACTAACAACCACGGAAAATAAATGGCCTGTCTATTTTTTGTCTATAAATATCAAATCTTCTGGCGGAAGGAGGCCTATGAACAAGCATTTTAAAAAAAGACAGCCAGCTTCAGTCCGGCCGCTGACCACAGCTTTTTTGATCCTGGTCCTGGTAGCCAGTTCGATTAACATGGCTCAGGCTGGTAGGGCGGAAGTTAAGCCAGCGTATGCTCTGGTTAATTGCCGGATATTTCCAGTGGCTCAACCAGTCATAGAAAAAGGCACAATCGTCATCCGGGACGGTTTGATTGAGGCTGTTGGGCCAGCCGGGAAAATCCAGATTCCGGAAGATGCTGAACTCATCGAAGCCAGCGGTTTAAATGCCTACCCCGGTTTGATTTCTGCTCACACCAACCTCTTCCTTGAAACAAAAGAACAGTCTCAAACAGCCACCCCTGAAGAATATCTGGAAGCCTTAAGTCAACCAGCTGAACCCAAAGAATTCCCCTGGCTTCAGATCGTTGAAAAAATCAAGCCGAAAAAGCAGACAGTCGAAGCCTATCATCGAGCTGGCATTACGACGGTGGTCGTCGCTCCTCATGAAGGCATCTTTCAAGGACAGAGCGTTGTCCTCAATTTAAACAGCGACCAGGTAAGTAAGATGGTCCTGGCTCAGCCCTGGGCCCTCCATATCAACTTCACGACTGAAAGAGGAGTTTATCCTTCCAGTCCGATGGGTACCCTGGCCTTCCTCAGACAGAAATTCTATGATACGCAGCACTACAGCCAGCATCTTCAAAAATACCGCCAGTCGCCTCAATTTTTAAAGAGGCCCGAATATGACCCCTTTCTCGAAGCCCTTCTTCCCTTTGTCATTGACAAAAAGCCGATCGTTTTTCAGTGCAATAATCTGGAGGAAATAAAGCGCGCCCTGAAACTCATCAAAGAATTCAAGTTAAATGCTGTTCTCACCGGTTGTAATGAAGCCTGGCGAGTCAGCCAGCAGCTCAAATCAGCCAGTATTCCCCTGCTGGTGACACTCGACTTTCGACCACCGGCCAGCAGCGTTTATGCTCAGCAGGGCCAGGCTATTAGAGAAAAAGCCGAAAAGGAGCTTTATCCAGCCAATGCCTCTAACCTGGCCAAAGAAAAGATAAATTTCTCGCTGACCAGCTTCGGCCTGAACGATACAAACTTCGTAAAAAACCTCAGAGCCGCCATCAAGGCCGGTTTGCCTGCCGATCAAGCTCTGCGAGCCTTGACTATTGAACCAGCCCGCACCCTGGGTCTCGACAAACAGCTCGGCTCTCTCGAACCAGGTAAAATCGCCAACCTGATTCTAACTAAAGGCGAGCTATTCGATGAAAAAACCAGCATAGTTAAAGTCATGGTTGATGGAACGTTATTCACCTATGAGGAGAAAGGCCAATGAGAGAAAAGATAAAGAAAACGGGCCTGCTTCTGTCCCTTTTAGTTTTCTTTCTGTCCTCAGCCAGCTGGCTTCTGGCTGGTGGCGATCTCTTGATTAAAAATGCCACTATTTTGACCGTCACCGGCAACACTATTCCCAATGGCGATGTTCTGGTTATCAACGGGGTAATAAAACAAATCGGTCAGAATCTCACCGCCCCGGCCGGAGTCAGAATTATCGAAGCTAACGGCAGATATCTGATGCCGGGCATCATAGATACCCATACCCACATCGCTCTTTCCGGCACCAATGAAGGCACTGATGCCGTCACACCGGAAGTTACCATGGCTGAGGTGGTTAATGCCGATGATACTTCGATTTTTACCGCTCTGTCCGGCGGCGTGACCATGGTTCACACCATGCACGGCAGCGCCAATGTCATCGGGGGGACTAATGTTGTCCTGAAGCTCAAATGGGGTAAACCTTCGGAAGAATTAATCGTCAAAGAAGCCTACCCCACTCTTAAATTTGCCCTGGGCGAAAATGTCAAACAATCGAACCGGACGCTGCTTCCTGGTCGGCCGCAACGCTACCCGGCCACCCGCATGGGGGCCAATGCTCTGATCAGAAGCGAATTAATGCGGGCGAAAGACTATATGGCCGCCTGGGACCGCTATGAGCAGCTTAAAAAATCCAAAAACCCGCCGGCCAATCTCCTTCCTCCCAGAAAAGACCTCAGATTGGAGACTCTGGCCAACCTTCTTCGCGGCCAGCTCATTGCTCGCTGCCATGCCTATGTCGCTCCGGAAATGATTGAGTTTTTAAACCTATCCAGAGAATTTGGTTTCAAAATAGGCGCTTTTGAGCACGCCTGGGAAGCCTATAAAATAACCAACGAGCTAAAAGCCGCCGGTGTCGGTATCTCGGTCTTTATTGATAGCTGGGCTTATAAAATGGAAGCTGCCGAGGGCATTGCCTATAACGCCGCCTACTGCACCCAGAAGGGCATCCTGGTCTCGATTAACTCCGATAGCGGCGAGCGAATAAGAAGGCTATTTAATGAAGCTGGAAAAGCGGTTAAATATGGATTGACGCAGGATGAAGCGCTGAAACTTATCACCATCAATGCGGCTAAACAGCTTGGCGTTGACCGCCTGGTAGGAAGCATTGAAGTTGGCAAACAGGCCGATCTGGCCCTCTTCAGCCAGCATCCGATGAGTGCTTACACCCGCTGTGAAATGACAATTATCGAAGGCGATGTTTACTTCGATCGGGAGGCGCTTCTCAAAGAAAGGGCTGCTGCTTCCACCAAAAAAGGAGGCCTGTTATGAAGATAAAAAACATGAAGGTAAACAGGATAAAACCAGGTTTATTAAAAAATAAAAATCAGCTGGTCTTTCTAGCAGCGCTGCTTGGCCTAACCCTACT
>JAKPCG010000212.1 GCA_029553365.1 Acidobacteriota bacterium
TTATTCTCAGGTTTGGCTGGAAGCGCCAAAAAGCCGGACTTTAGGACTTTAAGGAAAGACCACCATTCAAGGAAAAATTCTTTTTCCAGTTTTTTTAAAGCAGAGCTAAGTCCGATTTCTGCTTTAGAATCTGGTCTGACAAAAAAGGCTTCTTAATTCGGGGCTGCTGTCTTCAGCACTTCTAGTATAATAAGAGATGGAGATGAAAATAAGGAGATGAAAAGCCAGCCCGAACGTGGATCTCAAGGAGAGAGTTCACGAAGAGAAGCAAATGATCTTTTTGATCTACGTCAGAAGGTGATGTCACTGGCCTCAAAGGCCATGCTTAGGGATGCCTATTATGCCCGGGAAAGAGTGGTCAGACTTCTTTCCTCCAATCTGCATCATAAAAACCCGGCTAAGGCTTCTCAAATTCTTCTCGGGCTGGAGGAGAGACTCCAAAAATCGGCTGAAGAGAAAGCCCTTCGCCAGAGAAAAAAACCCAGGCTTTATTATCCACCTGACCTCCCTATCGTCAGAAATCGTGAAGAAATTATTCAGGCGATTAAAGATAATCGGGTTATTATTGTCTCGGGTGAAACCGGCTGCGGCAAAAGTACCCAGCTGCCGAAAATGTGTCTGGAAGCAGGCCAGGGACTGGCCGGAAAAATTGCCTGTACTCAACCCCGGCGGCTGGCCGCCATCACCATCGCCCAGCGCATCTCCGATGAATTGCATCTGCCCTTAGGCCAGGCCGTCGGTTATAAAATCCGCTTCCAGGACAGGACCTCCCCCGGCTCTTATATCAAGGTTCTCACCGATGGAATGCTACTGGCCGAAACTCAAGGAGATCATCTTTTAACCGAATACGACACCATCATCATTGATGAGGCTCATGAAAGAAACCTCAACATAGATTTTCTGCTTGGCCTGATGCACCGGTTGCTGGACAGGCGGCCGGAGTTGAAGCTAATCATTACTTCGGCCACACTCGAAGTCGAAAAGTTCGAACGTGCTTTCGGCCACCCACCTGTTTTTAAGGTCAGTGGTCGCCTTTTCCCGGTAGAAGTAATGTATCTTGATGAGCTCCAGCCGCCAAAGAAAAAAGAAGAGCAGGACTATGTGGACATGGCTGTTGAAGCTGTTGATTTTATCAAAAAGGAAAAACGACCGGGTGACATTCTGGTTTTTATGCCGACCGAACAGGATATCATGGAAACCTGTCACCGTCTCCAGGGCCGTCATTACCAGGAGTCAACCATCCTTCCACTTTATGCCCGCCTGCCAGCTCACCGGCAAAGGCAGATTTATAGCCTCGAGCAGGGGAAAATAGTCGTGGCCACAAATGTGGCTGAAACCTCGCTGACCATCCCCGGCATTCGCTATGTGGTTGATACCGGGCTGGCCCGTCTGTCGCAATATCAGCCTTCCTCCGGCATTCATAGTCTGCCCATCCTGCCCATCTCCCAGGCCAGCGCTGAGCAGCGTAAGGGCCGATGCGGTCGGGTCAGTGCCGGGCTCTGCCTCCGACTTTATACCAGAGAGGACTTCCTGGCCCGTCCCCGTTATACTCCACCTGAAATACTGCGCAGTAACTTAGCCGAAGTTATACTGCGCATGCTCTACCTGGAGCTTGGCGATCCGCTCCGGTTTCCTTTTCTTGATCCGCCACCGGCCAGAAGCGTCAGGGATGGCTACCAGACCCTGTTTGAACTCGGAGCTATCGTCAAAGGGGACAACGGCTGGCAGCTGACACCGCTCGGCAGGCAGATGGCCAGGCT
>JAKPCG010000214.1 GCA_029553365.1 Acidobacteriota bacterium
TGACTTTAGGGGAAAAAGGAGGTTTTACCATCAGGCAGGCAATGATGGCTGCCGTCAATAAATCATGGAGGTAAAGGGATGAATATGGTGTCCAGAAAGGCTGTTAATCTAGCCATAAAATATCTGTCCGAAGACCCGATGAAGAAGCTTCCCAAGCTTTTTGCTCTGGCTGAAGCCCTCGATCGTGGCCACCAGCGGACAGCCGATATCCGTAGAATACGGGGCTTCCTTGAGGATGAAAACAATAACTGGCATATCTATGCCAAAAGGCTATCAGAGGAAGTGGACCCCCGCTGCCTGAGAAAGGTCATGGAATGCTTTTTTGTTAATTCCATGCTCGACGGCATCCCAAGGGGTCGGGAAATAGAACAAAAATACGATATCAATGTCCCCTGGGTTATACTTCTTGATCCAACCAGCGCCTGCAATTTGTCCTGTGTGGGCTGCTGGGCGGCCGAGTACGGTCATAAATTCAACCTATCCTATGAGACCCTCGACTCAATTGTCCTCCAGGGAAAAGAACTCGGCATTCATTTTTATATCTTCTCTGGTGGCGAGCCGCTCGTCAGGAAAAAAGATATCATCCGCCTGTGCCGTGCCCATCAGGACTGCTACTTCTTTGCCTTTACCAATGGCACCCTGGTCGATGACGAGCTCTGCCGCGAAATGAAGGAGGTTGGTAATTTCTCGCTGGCTTTCTCCATAGAGGGTGATCGCGAGGCAACTGACTTCCGGCGAGGCGAAGGAACTTATCAAAAGGTCATTGACGCCATGGACCGCATGCGCCAGCACCGGCTTCTTTTTGGTTACTCAGCCTGCTATCACCATTACAATACCGAAAATGTCATCTCTGATCAGTTTGTGGATGATATGATTGAGCGGGGCTGCCGCTACGCCTGGTATTTTACCTATATCCCGGTCGGCAAGCAGGCCCGGACTGATCTCTTAGCCACCCCCGAACAGCGAGCCCTGATGTTCAAACGCATCAATGAAATCAGAGCAACCAAACCGCTTTTCGCCATGGATTTCTGGAATGACGGTGAGTATGCCAAAGGTTGTATCGCCGGTGGCAGGCGCTATTTCCATATCACGGCTGCCGGGGATGTCGAACCGTGTGCCTTTATCCATTACTCAAATGTCAATATCCATGACGTCACTCTACTGGAGGCGCTGCAGTCACCTATTTTTAAAGCCTACCGCAAGAGACAGCCCTTCAACGACAACCCGCTGCGGCCCTGCCCGCTTCTGGACAATCCTGAGGTCCTCGTTGATATCGTCAAAGAGTCCGGAGCCAGATCAACCGATATGGAAGCCCCTGAAGAGGTAGAAGAACTCACTGCCAAGACTGTAGAGGCAGCCGACCGCTGGGCACCGATGGCCGAGCAGTTGATGGCTGAAGTCTATGCAGCCAGGGCAGCAGCCGGTCAGCCGCTTCGACCATGGGATCAACCGTCGTCAGAACAGTCTCCGCCAGCGGGCTGAACAGTAGAGGCAAATAGGGAGAGCAAAGGCCAATCCGGGGCACAGATTAATCTCTGACCATAAGATGCAGGGGGGTGGAAAATTTCCTTCCAACCCCGCACTACCGAAAGACAATCTGGTTATAATGTCATTTAGGCTCATTGTGTTATTATTTAACCTGAAACTCGAACTGGAAGTTTAAACTATCATAAAAGGAGAAACGGGATGAAGATTGCTCTGACCAGTATTTTTGTGGACGATCCCATTAAAGCCCATGCCTTTTATACAGAAGTGCTTGGATTTCAAAGCAAAGAATATATTCCCGATGCCCAGTTGGCCGTTGTTGTATCACCGGAAGATCCAGACGGCACCGCTCTAATGCTGGAGCCTCGCGGGGATTCATTCGCCAAACTTTATCAGGAAAGCGTCTACGAATCCGGTTTACCGGTAATTGTTTTTAGCGCAGAAAACATCGAGAAGGTTCGCCAGGACCTGGAAAAGCGCGGGGTAAAATTTCGGGACGACCTGGCTAAGCCGGAGTGGGGTCTTCTAAATCTGTTTGAGGATACCTGTGGCAACTTGATCATGTTAAGGAATGAAAACCAGAAATAACAGCCGGTTAAAGAAAAAGAGGGACACACTGAAGAAGAAAAGTGTGTCCCCTTTTTATTTTTGTTTTTATTTTTTAGAGCGACCGCAGAATTCTAATGGCTACTACCGGCGAGATTTCGCTGCCGGGAGTGGCCTCAAACTTAATGGTGATTTTGTCCTTGCCTTTGACCAGCTTATCCGGAAGCACATAGTCCTTTTCGATGAAGCGTGGCGATGGAACGCGGGTTATCTCTTCTTGAGCCAGCACCTCGCCGTCAATCAATAGCTTAAAGCTCGACGGTCGCAGTCTTTCTTCAGAGTAATAGGTGACATGAAGGACAGGGCTCTTAATTCCCTTGATGGGCAGCTCGCAGGAAAACCAGGTACTCCCGCGGCGGCTTCCCCGTCCCAGGACCCGTTGAGGGGTAATTCTTTCGCCGGCCTGGAAATTAAATCCCTTTTCACTTCTCGGGTTGCCCAGCTCGACCATAACCACCGTAGCGGCCTCGAGTTTCTTGAGCCGGGCCTGTTCGGCCTGATATTCGCTCAGCCTTTTTTCCCATTCTTTTTGATCTATATAATCCCAGTAGCCGGCGTAGATTCGCTTGTGAACGGTGTAGAAAGGAAAGAGATCAACCTTAAGGGCTTTATCCGGCTCGGCCAGACTTCTGGCCACACCTTCGATATAAAAATGTCCGGGGCGGTCGCCGGCCGGCTTAACCCAGTCGCTCACCGGACGTGGAGCAGCAACCAGTAGCGGCACAGATGGACGCTTTAAGGCAGCCTGGGCTTCGGCCTCATCCTCATCTTCAATCCCCCGCCGTCTCCAGTCGATTTCGGGGCCAAGATCGCCAGCCAGAACCAGCGGTCCCCACATCAGAGCCACGACTCTCGCG
>JAKPCG010000222.1 GCA_029553365.1 Acidobacteriota bacterium
TCTTCTCGCCCGTGGAAAAACTCTTCCCTGATATAATCCAAGAGCTCATTTACCTGCTTTTCCATTTCTTTCATCTTTTCGCGCATATTCAAAATCACTTCTACCCCGGCCAGATTTACACCGAGATCACGGATTAAATTAAGAATAACTTCCAACCGTTCTAGATCTTCCTCGGTGTAAAGGCGAGTATTGCCTTCACTGCGAGAGGGTTGAATCAGACCTTCACGTTCATAAAGCCGCAGGGTCTGGGGATGAATATTGTACATTCTGGACACTGCGCTGATATGATAATAACCCTTGTGCGGCTTCTGTTTTCCTTCTTCCTGTTTCTCTTTTCTTCTCGGCATCTTCCGCCTCCTCTCCCGGAATTCCTAAAACTCTATCTTCCCAGGTCAGCCCGTGGATTAACTTCATAGTATTTCTCTAGTTCTTTCATCAGCTCCCTGACCCTTTGATCAACTGAAGACGGTGGTACGATATAGACCTCAACATACATATCACCACGGCTATTTCTACCGATTACCGGCGCGCCCTCACCCTTTATCCTGAATTTCTGGCCGGATCTGGTGCCGGGTGGAATCCTGATTATCTTTTTTTCGCCATAAACGGTTGGAACCTCAATCTTGGCCCCGAGAGTCGCTTCGGGTACGGTGATAGGAACTCTGACGTAAATATCAGCCCCTTCCCGCTCGAAGAATGGATGTCCGGTGACAGTCAGATTGATATACAGGTCGCCGGCTGGGCCGCCATTAACTCCGGCATTTCCTTTTCCCGGCACTCTGACTTTAGAACCGCTATCCACACCTTTCGGGATCCGAACAGTGATCGTCTCGGAACCAGGTACTCGCCCTTCACCCCGGCAACTCGGGCAAACCTGGCCTCTTAATCTCCCCGTCCCGTGGCAGGTTGGGCAGGTAGTTGTAAACTTCATGAACCCCCGCTGCATATAGGTCCGACCTGAACCACCGCAATCCGGGCAGACCTGCTGGCCGCCCGAGCTAATATAGCCACCACCACCGCACTGAGAACATGGCATCAGGCGATTAACTTTAATTTTTGTCTGAAGTCCATGGATAGCATCAGCAAAGCTAACGGTCATCGAATAATTAAGATCTTCACCTCTCTGAGGACCGATAGTCTTTTCTTCTCTTTGATTGGTAAATAAATTCTCAAAGAAATCCTTAAAGGAAGAACCGCCATATTCTGAAAAATCAAAACCCTCAAAACCACCGCCAAACGGTCCAGCGCCACCTGGTCCGGCCCCTGACCCTGCCTCCGCTCCTGGTGGAAAATCGCCAACAAAACCGAACTGATCATACTGGGCACGCTTTTTGGGATCGCTCAGAACCGAATAGGCCTCCTGGATCTCTTTGAACCTGGCCTCAGCCGATTTATCACCCGGGTTTAAATCTGGATGATATTTACGGGCCAGCTTACGGTAAGCTTTTTTGATCTCAGCTACCGTTGCTGTCCTGGGTACTCCGAGGATTTCATAATAATCTTTAGCCATGGCCGCCCTCTCCTTCAGCTGACCTCAGGCCAGCTAATTGGACGGTAACTGGAGGCAGCCCTGCTAGTCCCTTATCGGACTGCAGGACTGCCCGCATTTCCTTCTTCTAAGCCCCAACTACTCAGTTCTTCTTATCGTCATCGACGACTTCGGCATCTATGACTTCATCCTCACCCCGACCGTCGCCACGTCCGCTACTTGCCTCCTGGCCGCCGGCCTGATAATTACCACCCGCCTGGCCCTGGGGCCCGGCTTGCGCGCCGCCAGCCTGACTGTAAAGGACTTCGCTTATGCGGTGAGAAGCCCGGGCTAAAGATTCAGTCGCCCTTTTGATATCTTCCAGATTTTCTGATTCCAGAGCTTTTTTCGTATTGTCAATTTCCTGCTGCAGTCGATTGATTTCATCAGCTGGAATCCTGTCACGGTTATCCTGAATGAGTTTCTCCAGGCTGTAAATCATCTGGTCAGCCTGATTTCTGGCTTCAATGATTTCGCGACGACGCTTATCTTCGGCGGCATGAGCCTCCGCTTCTTTAACCATCCTCTCAATTTCTTTTTCATCCAACCCACTGTGTCCGGTAATGGTTATGGCCTGCTGCTTGCCAGTAGCCATGTCTTTGGCCGAAACGTTCAGAATGCCATTGGCATCGATATCAAAAGTAACCTCAATTTTGGGTACGCCCCGTGGAGCTGGTGGGAGTCCATCCAGATGGAAGCGGCCCAGGCTGCGGTTGTAAGCAGCCATATCACGTTCACCCTGCAACACATGAATCTCGACGCTCGTCTGGTTATCAGCAGCGGTAGTGAATATTTCGCTCTTTCTGGTTGGGATGGTGGTATTTCTTGGAATCATCTTGGTAAAAACGCCACCCAGAGTTTCGATACCAAGGGTTAACGGTGTAACATCAAGAAGGAGCACATCTTTAACCTCACCACTTAGCACTGCACCTTGAATGGCCGCGCCAACCGCCACTACCTCATCCGGGTTAACACCCTTATGAGGCTCTTTGCCAAAGAAATCGCGGACCAGTTGCTGGATCATCGGCATTCTGGTCTGACCACCAACCAGGATAACCTCATTAATGTCTTCTGGTTTAAGACCAGCATCCTGCAAGGCCTGCTTGACCGGCGGTATCGAGCGTTTAACCAGATCCTCAGCTAACTGCTCAAGTTTCGCTCTGGTCATCTTCATTAACAGATGTTTTGGTCCGGTGGCATCAGCCGTGATAAATGGCAGGTTAATCTCAGTTTCCATAGTAGTGGAAAGTTCAATTTTAGCCTTCTCTGCTGCTTCTTTTAACCGCTGGAGAGCCATCTTGTCCTGACTGAGATCTATGCCATTTTCCTTTTTAAATTCGCTGACAATCCAGTCCTGAATTCTCTGATCTATATCATCACCGCCCAGATGGGTATCGCCGTTGGTCGCCTTGACTTCAACCACCCCTTCACCAACTTCCAGAATGGAAATATCAAAGGTACCACCACCAAAATCGTAGACAGCTATGATTTCATCTTTTTTCTTATCAAGACCGTAGGCCAACGCCGCCGCTGTTGGCTCGTTGATAATTCTCACCACATCCAGACCAGCTATCGTTCCTGCGTCTTTGGTAGCTTTCCTCTGAGCATCATTGAAATAAGCCGGAACCGTAATGACCGCTTTTTCAATCTTTTCTCCCAGATAATCTTCAGCTGCCTTTTTCAGCTTCTGCAGGATAAAAGCTGAGATCTGAGGCGGAGAATATTCCTTTCCCTGCGCCAGGACCCTGACATCCCCGTTAGGTGATTCAACCACTTTAAAGGGGACCTGTTTAATTTCATTCATGACCTCGCTATAACGACGGCCCATAAATCTCTTAATAGAATAAATTGTATTCTCAGGATTAGTAACTCTTTGCCGCTTGGCAACCTGACCAACCAGGATCTCTCCCTTTGGCGTGAAAGCCACAACTGAAGGTGTCGTCCGGCCCCCCTCTTCATTGGGGATGACCGTAACCTTATCACCTTCCATGACTGCCACAACAGAGTTAGTTGTCCCGAGGTCAATTCCAATTATTTTGCTCATTTTCAATCCTCCTAAACTGCTATTAAGCTTATTAATAATATATTAATTTAGTCCCCTTTTGTCAAGTTTTTATATAAACTTTATTTTATTTATTATCAACATGTTAGCTTTTATTATGATATTCTTATAAAGAAAACGAGATGTTTCTTTTGTTACCCGTCAGCAGAGTCATCATGGCTCTGAAATCAGGGTAGCCAGACAATTCCCTGAATGTTGTCTATAAAGGCCCAGTATATACCCTGGGCCTGTCTCATATCTTCAAAGTACAAAATCATCTTTGGGTTTAAGTTTTTATTTTTACTTAAGAGATTCTTTACTGGCTGAAAGATATACCAGGAAATATTTTCTTTTAACCGTCTTAATTTTTGGCCCTTCTCATTTTCAGAGCGGACTGCTATCTCAAGGCCATTATCGAATATCAGTTCGTAATTACCAGGCATATCAGTTATTTCCAGAGCTTGTAATTCAAAATTTTCGCTACTACTGGCCGGCTCTTGAGCAGCAGTCTTATCCTGCTTCTTGTCTCTATTGCCCTTTTTATCATCACCTGAGGGAACAGGTTCCGGTCTGGACGCAGTATCACCTTCGCCTGGCTTTATCATCCTGCGCTCAGGTGGATTAAGGGCAGACTTTTGACTGAGGGTAGTAACTTTAAGGGGGACAGGCCTGCCAGAGTACCGAATTTGACTGGCTGTCCAGCTTTTCAGAATCATGCCTCTGGCTCTAAGTTCGATCTTCCTGTCTTTGATATCAATAACGAAATAATACTTCGGATTCCTGGCTAAAGACAGTTCTTCTTCCAGAAATCTATTTTCTTTGAGGATCGCTTTTATCGGAGGATGATCACCGCTGGAATCTGTAGAAGATCTGTACTCCTTCTGGTGTCCTTTCGGCAGGACTTTCTCTTTCTGCTGAGCAGGTTCTAAACTTTTACTGCTGTTTCTGGCCTGAGCTTTATTTGCCTGGCCTGAGACCGACGGCAGCAGTCCGCCCAGAAAGCAAAAAATCAAGCCAGCGCAAAGGACAACAACTATCTTTTTCCGTCTTCTGTCTTGCTTCTGAACCTTGAACACTATCTTCCCCATAACCTGTGTTTACCCCTGTCTAATAGATATAAATTTTTGTCCCTATTTTAGAAGCTTTAAACACTGCCTCCAGATCTTCGTCTCCAAATCGAACACAGCCGTGAGTGACATTTCTGCCCAGGAGTCTTGTATAAAGGGTTCCGTGAAGAAAGTACCCATTACCGAAGCCGAGAGCATAATCACCCAGAACTCCACCCTCTACTCTGTCTTCCATTCTTCGCGGAATTGGCTCACCTTCTTCAATAAAAGCCCAATCAGGCTTGACCCAATAAGGATTCTGGATTTTTGATTTGACAAAGAACTCTCCTTTGGGAGTGTCAAAAACCCACGTTCTCTTCCCGCTGGGATCAACCAGAATTTCTCCACTGCCCGTGGACACCAGTCCTTCTTTTAAAATCCTATCGCCTTCTTTTAGATAATATTTGTTTTCGGCCGAGTCGATCATGATATAAACGCCTTTTGGCTGATAACTTTTGATTTTTTTCTTTAAAGCAGCGTTCTGGGCCTCAGGACTGATTTTTGATTTTGGGTCTGGTTCAAAATTATAAATAGTCCTCCATTCACCTATCATTTTCTGATTGTTTATAAGGGCTATGACTACGACGGCCAGCGTAGCGACATAAATGACGCTACAGACAGTCAGTAATATTTTCCAGCCCTTTTTCTTCATTTCCAGTTACACCGGTTTTAAAATCTCAATGATTTTGTTGTTTGGATCAGTGGTGCCGACAATGGTAACTGGCGTCCCAACAGCAATCATCTTAAACAGCTCATCCATCTCATTATCATCCAGAGCAATACAGCCTTTGGTCAAGCCATCTTTGCCACCGCCATGGATTTCAATCAAACCGCCAATCCTGGTAGATGAAGTAATATAGCCCTTCCTCTTAGCTTCATTGAATTTTTTGATATCTTCTTCATTCGGGTAGTCTATCAAAAGCCCCTTGCCATATTTACTGGCACCAATCTTTTTTATTATCTTATATTCCCCCTCAGGGGTAGCATCATCGCCAGCATGCAGCTTGTCATTAAGCCCATTAAAACCTAATCCAACCTTATATGTCTTTATCGGTCGGCCAGCCCGGTAAACCGTTAGGGTCCTTTCCAGTTTGGAGATGACAATGACAGTCTCACCTGAAGCCTTTGATTTCTCGATAGCTCTTTCAGCCAGCTGGCGCCACTGCTTTATCTGATCCTGATCCATGTACCGCTTCAATTGTTCGCACAAAATGTTTTCTGCCTGGTTCAGAAGGCTGGCAATTTCATCCAGCCGATTCCTGGCTTCTTCATAGCGGAGGCCCGCCAGCAAACGATCAACTTCTTTAAATAAAATATCGGCCTGGGCCAGATGTGGACGAGAATAACCCCGCTGATTAAGTTGAAGACTGAGATTATTCAAAACCTCATATTTGGAGTAAAGACTCTCCTGTCTGGATTCTATTTCTTGAGACAGAGAAGCTTTTCTGGTCTTAATAAGGGCTTCGAGTTGCTCACCTTCTTTAATGACCTGGCGAAAGTTTTCTCTAACCCGGGTATAGTTGCGAAAGGGGCCAATCTTCAGTTCTTCCTTTTCCAGGGTTTTTCTGGCTTCAGCCAGATTGCGCTCATATTTTTGAAACTCTTCGGGGGCAAAAATAGAAACACCGGCTCCCCAGAGGGCTTGCTCCTGTAACTGAGCCTCTTCCACCTCTGAAGGAGCCGGTGGGGTTTTACAACCTGGAGTAAAAAATATCAGGCCGAACTCAATAATGCCGACGAGAGCTACAATCTTTCTTCTCAGCTTCACAAAACAACTTTGCTCCTGCCTGAATTATTCCGGCTATATGGGATTATCTTCTTCCCTTTACCTTTTCAATAGCAGCATTAACCTGCTCAGAAATGGCATTGGCTTTTTCCTTAATGGAAACAGCCTTATCACGGGCACCAAAATAGTCTTCTCTATCAATTGATGCCTGAACTTCAGCTAATTGAGCTTCCAGGCCGGCCAGGTCAGATTTCATAGCTTCAATGTCCGCCTTGGTGCCTTTGCCTTTGGGAGCCTTGTCCAGCAGAGCCTTAGCGTTTTCAAAAGCGGTCTTGGCTTCATTTAAGGCATTAATAGCATTGTTTTTAGCCTCTTCTTTTCTAGCCGGAATCAGCTGGGCAACGCTATCAGCATCAGCTTTAACTTTGGCCAGCATTTCTTTTGCTTTGCCATACTTCTTGAACAGCTTCTTCGACTGAGCATTCACTTCATCCATCGCTGCATTGTAATCATCATTGAGCTTTTTCAGCTCATCCTTGGCATAGATGTCACCACCGGCTTTAACCACCGCGTCAATTGCCGCTTTAGCCTCATCTATTTGTTGAGTCGGCTGCTTGGCGCAGCTGGTAAACAGGAAAACCACGAGAAGGCCGAGAACCGAAATCTTCATCAGATTTTTCATTGTCGTTTCCTCCTTT
>JAKPCG010000233.1 GCA_029553365.1 Acidobacteriota bacterium
AGAGAAAGAGAATCAGACACCGGCTGGAATTGGCTCCACTCTCTATCATCCATGGCTGAGACAAATCTGGTAGGCCGGGCTGCTTTGAGCAAAAAGAGAAATGTTATAGCTTCAAAAAAGATGGCAGTTATTTTTGTTTAGATTCAGAGCTGTTTAATTTATACTGTTCATTAAGGTGGAGACAATGGAAAAGAAAAAAATAACGGGCTGCTCGATTTTGATTCTGGTCAGCCTGGCTTTTCTGGCTTCTGCCCTTGGGGCTCAAGACCGGAATTTAAGAGTCCGCGTAGTTTCAGAACAGGCCAACATACGGGTCAAGCCGGATATCAGCAGTGAGATGTTGTTTCAGGTGCCAGAAGGCACTGAATTTCAGGTTGAAAAAAAAGAGGGCGAATGGTTTTTGATCTTGTTTGACAGAGCTGATCGTAGCAAAGGCAAGGGCTATATTCATGAAAGCCTGGTGGAGGTGATCAGCCCCTCTGGAGGGGATCAAGTTACTCCGGTGAAAAAGGAAAAAGCGGCTGAAACCCGTCCGGCTGAGCCAGCCCGAGAGGTCAAAAAGCCTGAAGCCAGGACCAATACGACCCAGAAAAGCAGTACGAGTGGAGTTACTGTCGCTTCAGTTTTGAAAAAAATGTCTCTGTCTGTTCACGGCTTGCTGACTTATCTTTCACCCTCTGATTTAAACCAGGCAGCAGAAGGTGTGACCAATTATTATTATCAGACTTTCGGTTATAACCGACAGGCCGATCTGACCGGACTTCATTTTGGTGCTGGTTACGGACTCGACCTGTTTTATAAATTTTATCCAGGCTTATATATTGGTCTTGGTTTTGATTATTACCAGCCATCTAAAAGTAACAGGGCGAATTTTACCACCGGCGGGACGGATTATCTGATCTGGACAAAAGTTGGAGTGAAGGATTTACCTTTAAGAATTTCTTTAATGTTTCAGCCAGTAAAACGTTTTTATCTGAAAACAGGTATTGAGTATCATCTGGCTAAAGCTAATTATCTGTACTCTGTTTACCAGTCAGCCGGAACGCCGGAGCAAAGCTGGACCAGCTGGACGGGAAAATCTTCCGGGCATTCTTTTGGCTGGTTGGTGGCGGGCGGGCTGGAGCGCCCGGTTACTTCCTGGTTTAGCTTCTTTTTAGAAGGATTTTATCGTTCAGCGAAGATTAACAATTTCGACGGAGAAAATATCTATCTTGATTCGGATGGATTCGAGCAAAAAGAGAGCGGGAATCTTTATTACTGGCAGGTCCTGGCCTCACCTAACACTTCTTTCCCTGTCCTCTTTATTCGGGATCAGATACCGGCCGAGCCCGGCGTCCTTAACCCCAGAAAAGCCGAGATAGATTATTCTGGTTTCAGCCTGAAAATCGGTCTCCGTTTTAAATTTTAGGTTAATGAGAATTCCCATCCGGCCAATTTCCCTTTTATAAGTTCTGCTGTTTTTATCCAGCTGTCTGGAAGTGTTACGAGTTAGGATTTTGTAACACTCCAGCCTTTTTTAGAATTATTCTTCGAATTTATAGCCGAGCCCTCTGACACTCTGAATAAGCGAGGATAGCTTGCCAAGTTTCTGCCGCAGGTGGCGGATGTGGACATCAACTGTTCGGGTGACGACCACTTTCTCCTGCCCCCAGAGATGATCTAAAATCTCATCCCGGCTAAAAACCCGGCGCGGTCTGGAAGCCAGTAATTCTAAAATCTTGAATTCAGCTAGAGAGAGCTCTATCGGCTGGCCATTAACTCTAACTTCATGTTGTTCGGAATCAATAACCAGCTTGCCTCCGGCCAGAATTTTCGGGGCTGAGCTTTCAGCAGCTATGGGCTCTCGCCTCCGGAGGACTGCCTTAATTCTGGCTTCTAGCTCGCGGAGGGAAAAAGGCTTGGTGACATAATCATCTGCTCCCAGCTCCAGTCCCGTTACCCGGTCGGCTTCCTGGCTTCTGGCGGTCAGCATGATGATGGGAACAGAAGCTGTCTCCGGGCTTTTTTTAAGATACCGGCAAATCTCGAGGCCATCAGTCCCGGGAAGCATCAGATCTAGAAGAATTAAATCAGGTGGTTCCTTGGCCACTGTCTTTAAAAACTTCTCCGGCTCAGCCAGAGCTACGACTTTAAAACCAGCTTTGGTCAGATAAGTGCGAAGAAGTTCCAGGATATCCTCTTCATCATCCAGCACCGCAATTGTCCTGACCATTGGATTGATTCCTCTATATGTTTATACGATTTTAGGCAGCTATTGTCCACTTCGACTTCACCGTTTTCTCTGAGGTGATTTGATTAAATCTGGAATTGAGGATTTAAGGCTCCGGCCCTTCGGCTCTCAGGACAGGCTTTTAAAGGCGAGAGCGGGAAGTCAGCAGATGCTTGATAAACTCTCCCCGGACTAAATAATAAGCTTCTTCAGCGATGTTTGTAGCCAGGTCTCCTATTTTTTCCAGGTGCCGGCTCAAGAGAATAAAGAAAACAGCCAGGGCCGGATCTATCTCTTTTTTATTAACCCGGTCCAGGTACTTATTCATGACCAGGGTTTTAAGATCATCGACAAAAACGTCGAGGCCGATAGTCTGGCTGGCTAACCTGTCTTCTCTCTGGAGATAGGCCTCAATAGCTAACGTTAACATTTCCTTTACTCTGGAAACCATTTCATAAAGTTCTGCCGGTAGTTTTACCGGTAGAAAAGCCCTGACCTCCTCCAGACGCTGAACAAGATTCAGGCACTGATCAGGGATTCTTTCCAGCTCATGGGCGATGTTTATTGAAACGAGAAGGAATCGGAGGTCAACTGCTACCGGCTGATAGCGGGCCATCAGAGTGGAGGCCTTTTCCTGGATTCCATTTTCCAGCAGGTCGGACTCCTTTTCCAGCCTGACTATTTCCGGTCTCAAAGATAGATCCTGTTCTGTCAATAGCTGGCTGGACGTATCCAGTACCCGACTGGTTATTCCGGCCAGATAAGCGACTTTTTCCCGGAGCTCATTTAATTCCAGGTCGAAAGTTCTTTCGGTCATTCTTATTTCCCAATCATCCAAATCTTCCAGTTATATAATCTTCGGTCAGTTTATTGGCCGGGTTGGTAAAGATCTTGTCAGTCCGGTCAAACTCAATAAGTTCCCCCAGCCAGAGAAAAGCCGTAAAATCAGATACCCGGGCTGCCTGCTGCATATTATGAGTGACAATGACCACTGTGTAATTCTTCTTAAGTTGACGAATGAGTTCTTCAACTTTGGAGGTGGCGATAGGATCTATGGCTGAACAGGGCTCATCAAAGAGAATGATCTCTGGCTCGACGGCCAGAGTCCGGGCAATACATAACCTCTGCTGCTGGCCGCCAGACAGCTTCAGGGCATTCTGCTCTAAACGGTCTTTGATCTCTTCCCACAAAGCTGCCTGCCGCAGGCTTTTTTCAACCACTTTGTCCAGCTCGGCTTTAGGTCGGTGATGACCAATGGTCAAGCCATAAGCAACGTTATCAAAAATTGATTTAGGAAAAGGATTTGGTTTCTGGAAAACCATGCCTACCTTTTTACGCAGAGCGACTAAATCAATATCCGGGTCGTAGATATTCTCGTCATCTATTAAGATTTTACCTTCCACCCTGGCTTCTGGAATGAGGTCATTCATCCGGTTAAGAGCACGGATAAAAGTGGATTTGCCGCAGCCGGAAGGACCGATAATGGCTGTAACCTGATTTTCCGGAATGGCCAGGTTGATCCTTTTCAGGACCTGTTTCTGACCATAATAAAGATTCAGATCTTTAACCACTATTTTTGGCTTATAAACTGTATTGATATCTGTCTTATCCATGATCAATTTTTCCACTTTCGCCTGAGTCTTGACCTGATGATAACTGCCGTCAGGTTAAAAAGAATCACAAAGACAATAAGAACCAGAGCTGTCCCATAAGCTAAGGATTTAGCTCTGTCCAGGGAATGATGCTGGGTAGCCATGACATAAAGATGATAGGGAAGAGCCATGAACTGGTCTTTTAAGGAAGCCGGCAGAAATGGCAGGTAGAAGGCCACGCCAGTAAACATAATTGGAGCAGTTTCCCCGGCGGCTCTGGCCAGGCCAAGAATAGCCCCGGTCAGCATGCCTGGAATCGAATAAGGTAAAACATTGGTTCTGATCATCTGCCAGCGGGTAGCTCCCAGGGCCAGGGCTCCCTCGCGGTAAGAATCAGGCACAGTTTTGAGCGCTTCTTCGCTGGCTGTAATTGTCCAGGGTAAAGTCAGTAAAGCCAGGGTCAAGCCAGCGGACAAAAGTGAAGTACCCAGCTTCAACAGGTTGACAAATAATATTACCCCGAATAAGCCATAGACCACTGAAGGAACTCCGGCCAGATTCCTGATTGACAACCTGATCAACCTGGTCAGCCGCCCCGCCCGGGCGTATTCATTAAGATAGATAGCCGCTGCCATGCCCAGAGGGACCGCCACGGCCGCGGTAATCAGGGTCACTAAAAAAGTGCCAAAAATAGCCGGGAAGATACCGCCTTCAGTCATGCCCTTCCTGGGAGCCTGGCTTAAAAATTCCCAGGAAATGACTTTGGACCCATGGCTCAAAACATCGTACAAGAAATAGATGAGTACAAACAAAACGAGATAAACAGAGAGCCGGAGGACCAAAAAGCCCAGAAACTGAGTGAGCTGGCTCTTGGAGTTCTTTCTGCTTTTTCTAACCGAAGTTTTCACTGGAGTTTCCTCTTCTGTTTTTCCAGAATGACGTCAGCCGACAGGTTGATGAAAAAAGTTATCAGGAAGAGAACCAACCCAAGAGCAAAGAGAGCGTAATAATGAGTTGAGAAAAACGGGACCTCCCCCAGTTCGATAGCAATGTTAGCGGTCAAGGTTCTAACTGATTGAAGAAAACCATGAGGGAAAGCCCGGGCATTACCTGTGGCCATCAGAACCGTCATGGTTTCGCCAATGGCCCGTCCCATACCCAGCATTAAGGAAGCAATTATGCCGGAGGCCGCTGCCGGGATTTTTATCTTAATCAGAGTCTGCCAGACATTGGCCCCTAAAGCCAGGGAAGCTTCAGAGTAGGCGGCCGGGACGGCATTCAGAGAATCCTCAGAAATACTGATGATGGTGGGTAAAGCCATAATAGCCAGAAGCAGGCTGCCATTGAGAGCATTTAGCCCGTTACTGAGATTGAAAATTCTGGCCAGAAAAGGGCCGACCAGGGTCAGGCCAATAAAACCAACGACCACCGAAGGTATAGCTGCCAGCAATTCGACTATTGGTTTGACAATTTCTCTTACCCGGGGAGAAGCTACATCGGAAAGATAGGAAGCGACAGCCACCCCCAGGGGAAAAGCGAGGAGCATAGCTCCCATGGTAATCATAACCGTGCTGGCCAGCATGGACAGAAAGCCATATTCGGGTTTCTCGGGTGAAGTCGGATCCCAGCGGGTCGAGGTCAGAAACTCCTTAAAACCAATTTCTTTAAAAGCCGGAACCGAAGTGTAAATAAGAAGGGCCAGAATACCGGCCAGGATGAGAATGGCCAGCATCCCGCTGGCCTGAAAAAGCCGGTGAATGAAGCTTTCTCTTAAATCTCCAAAGACGCCCTTCTTCTTGACCGATCTCATTTTCTTACTGCCTTGATGATCACTTTTATCTTAGATTCTTCTCGTTCTGTTCCATTAAGTCTTTTCCGATCCGGAAGAAGCCTTCTCTTTCGACGATAGCCTGGCCTTCCGGGCTGAGTTCAAACTGGAGAAACTGACTGACCGCAGCTGAAGGTTTCCCGTTAGTGGATTGATAGAGCGGCCGGGAAATAGCGTATTTAGCTGAATAGACTGCATCTTTATCAAGTGGTGAATATTCAGGGGAATTTTCATCTTTTTTGATTTTTAAAACTTTTATTCCTTTTCTTAACTGGCCCCGGTCATCATAAACATAACCAACTCCCACGTAACCAATACCAGCTGCATCCTGGGTGATCGCTTCTATAATCTGGGCATTGCCATTCATTTCTTTCACCTCAGGGGAATAGTTCTTATTGTTCAAGACATGTTCCTGCAGGAAAGAATAGGTGCCGGAGTTGGACTGCCGGCCGTAGAGTGAAATTTTTCCGTCCGGTCCACCCAGAACTTTCCAGTTTTTCATTTCACCCCGGAAAATTGAGCCAACTTGAGCCATAGTTAAGGTGTCAATCGGGTTTTTCTCATTGACCACGATACTCAGGGCATCAACAGCAATGGCAAAAATTCTGGGTCTAACGCCTTTCTCATAGGCCAGGTCTAACTCTGATTTCTTCCAGTCGCGAGAATGGTTGGCCAGGTCACAGGTGCCGTTAATAATGGCGGTAATGCCGGTTCCCGAGCCGCCACCGACTACAGCTATAGCGGTGCCCGGATATTTGGTCATGTATTCTTCGGCCAGAATCTGGACTAAGTTGACCATGGTGTCAGAACCTTTAATCTGAACCATTTTTCTCTGAGCTGAGACTGGTGAAACCAGGAAGACAGCTAATAGAATCAGACTCAAGCCGGCAGTTAAAAGCCAGGCCACCGGTTTCTGGTGTTTTTTGATTTTAGATTGTCCTTTCATGTTTTTCTCCTTTTTAAATCATGATTAAAAAGCCATCATAAAAGTTAGATTAAAAACTACATCATCCTTTTTGGCTGGGTCAGTGTAGTTGTAGAACCAGATATTGGGTTGAATCTTGAGGCTGCTGTGGATCGGAGTCCAGTCCAGGCCAGCTATGACTAAATTGATTTCGTCCTGGGAGAGTTTGTTATTTGGCTCATAACGGTCAAAGCGGGCAAAGACATTGAGTTTGTCCTGAATAGCTGTATAGCGGCCAAAAATGGAATAACCGGTTCGATCATAGCGTTCATCAATATTGACTGTATTGAGATCATTGCGGTAAACGAAATATTCAGCCCCGACCACCAGCTTCTTAATTGCTTCCAGGTAAAGATCGCCCTTATAAGTTAAAGCCTTAGCTCCTGGTGCCTGTTTTTCATAATCAGCATAACCAACAATGGACAGGCCGGGCAGAGGAATAAGCTGAATCTGGCCCATGAGTTTCTTGTACTTGTCGCCTTCCGGATGGGAATAGCCTGCTCCGTTGGTAACCATGAAACCATAGCGTAAGGGCCTGGCGATTTTCCCGGCCAGGCTGACACCCAGATCAGCACTGGAGGCATCAATCTCTTTGCCGGTAACATCTTTAAAATTGTCGAGCAGGGTCTTGGCCACACTGCGGTAACCCCAGCGGTCCTCAGCCAGTTTAAAAGTGAGGGTATCGGCCATTCCGACTTTGATATCTGAGTTGGGAATTATGTCAGTCAACTGAAAGTAGAGATGTTTGACAAACGGCCTGAACTTATCATCTTTTTTCCCCTGAGCATCGATTGCTTTGACATATTCTCCGTCGAAGGTCAGCCGGAAGCTTAAGTGATTGTTAATTTTGTTGTCGTAGCGGAAATAGGCCCGGCGGAAGGTGAAAAAATTGTTCTTAAAAGTCTCATTCCCGGCGGGATTGGTAATCGGTCCTTTATTGGAGAGATAATAAGTGTAATCAAGGTAGATGGTAGTTGAAAACTTTTGCTGGGCTTGCGCCTGGTTCGTTACTAACCCCAGCAGGCCAATAGCCAGAACCAGGAGCCAGCCAGCCAGAGCCGGCTTTCTGCTTCTAGTAATCTTTCTTCTTAGATTCATTTTTCCTCCTGATCATGAGATTTTCAGCCGAGACATTGACCGGCGCCTGGCCAGGTCTCAGGCTTTTTCAGATGGGAAGTATAAATGGCGAAAATAAAGAAAAGGTGAAAGAATTGTTAATTCCAGGTTAAATTTTTCCTACCTTATGTCTTAATGATTGAGGCAGGACAAACATCGGCAGGGGTTCCAGCCAGGCTCCCGTCACTTTTGCTCTACATAAGATGGTCACCTCATATTCTGCCGGCTTTAATTTAAAATGAGATAACTATTTGCTATAATAATCACCTGAATTAAGGACTACGAGCTGATGTGCGGTGTAATCGGTATCTGGGCTAACGATGAAGTGTTCCATGATCTTTATCAGGGCTTACTGTCTATTCAGCACCGTGGTCAGGATGCGGCCGGCATTATAACTTATGACGGCAAATTTCATGAAAAAAAGGGTGGCGGCCTGGTTATGGACATCTTTGGCCCGGAAGAGGCCGCCCAGCTAAAAGGCAATATTGGCATCGGGCATACCCGTTATCCGACAATCGGAGGTGGCGGGCAGGAAGATGCCCAGCCTTTTATGCTTAATTCTCCTTTCGGCATCGTTCTGGCCCACAACGGGAATGTCATCAATTATAAGCAGCTGAAAAAGGAACTATTTGAAAAGCATCAGCGTTTGCTTAACTCTACATGTGATGCTGAAGTTATCCTCAATATTTTTGCTCAGGAACTGGAAGAACAGCGGATAACAGCGGTCGGTCCAGAGAATATCTGTAAAGCCGTGGCCGGAGTTTACCGGCGAGTTAAGGGCAGTTATTCCGCAGTAGCTTATATCGCTGAACAGGGGATGGTAGCCTTCCGCGACCCCTATGGCATTAAGCCTTTGAGTTTTGGCCGGCGGAGAGATGGCCTGCTACCATCTTATGCTTTTGCCTCTGAGACAGTCAGCCTCAATCTGATGGGTTTTGATGAGATAGAACATATCGAAGCGGGTGAAGTTGTTTTTATCGATCGCAATCGCCAGCTTCATCGGCGGCGACTGGTTCATAAAAAGCACACTCCCTGTCTTTTTGAATGGGTTTATTTTGCCCGGCCCGATTCGGTAATTGACGGCGTGAATGTCTATAAAAGCCGGGTTAATCTCGGGCGTCTGCTGGCCGGTGAGATTAAAAAGAAAAATTTAGATATTGATGTGGTGGTGCCTGTCCCTGATTCCGCCCGGGATGCAGCCATTGAAATTGCCCGGCGGCTGAAGCTTAAATACAGTGAAGCCCTGGTGAAAAACCGATATATAGGCCGGACTTTTATCATGCCGGCCGAAGCCAAAAGGCAGAGTTCTGTCAGGCAGAAACTGAATCCAATCTGCTCGGAAATTGCCGGTAAGAAAGTTCTACTGGTCGATGATAGTATTGTCAGAGGGAACACCTCCCGGGCTATTGTTGAAATGATCAGAGAATGTGGAGCAGAAAAGGTTTATTTTGCTTCTTACTCGCCTCCTCTCCGCTATCCCTGCGTTTATGGTATAGACATGCAGACCAAGACTGAGTTTGTGGCCAGAGAGGCGGATGAAAAATTGGTGGCCCGCCGTATTGGCGCCGATGAGGTTATTTACCAGACGCTGGACAATTTGAAAAGAGCCATCAGAATGGAAAATCCAAAATTAAGATATTTCTGTGCGGCCTGCTTTGATGGCCAATATCCAACCGGGGATGTAACGCCAGAACTGCTTAAATCAATAGAAGATGAGAGAAAGCTCATTCATGAAAACCAGCTGGAACTTGATATGAAAAAGACTAAATAAGTTCAGGCTGCCAACCGGCGGAAATATTCAGATTTCCTCTCGCCAGTAATTTAGAACATCCAGAAGTGATTGCTTCAAATTGATCTGCGGTTTCCAGCCAGTTAATTTTACCAGCCGATTAATATCCGCCAGAAGAATAGGTGGATCGGCCGGTCGGAGACGCTTTTCTTCAGTTTCGATGACAATCTTAGCCCTGGTCATACCCAGCAGAATTTTCAATATCTCATTTCCAAACCAGGCTTGACCTGAACCAAGATTATAGGCTTCCCCTTCCTCTCCTTTTTCTGCGACCTGCCAGAGAGCCCGAACCAGGTCCCTGACATCAGTGTAGTCTCTCTTGTTTTCCAGATTGCCCGCATAGATAATTGGCTCTTTTTTCTTTTTTTCAATCTCAGCGATTTGTTTGGCCAGACTGGAGATAAAATAATACTCGGGCTGCCTGGGACCAATGGTGCTGAAGAGGCGGGCTCGAATTATTTTTAAATTATGACTTTTAAAATATTGAAAACCAAGCAGATCCTGAGCTGCTTTGCTGACCCCGAAGGGATTAAGAGGCCTGAATAGAGAGTTTTCTTTCATCGGTAGTTCATCGGCTGAGGCCAGACCATAAGCTTCGCCGGCGCCGGCTATAACCAACCTGGGATTAAGACGGAGCTCTTTTATTGCTTCGAGCAAATTGATCGTGCCTATTAGGTTAACTTCGACTGTTCTGGCTGGCAAACTCCAGGAAAAAGAAGGTGCTGTTTGACCGGCCAGATGAAAAATGAGATCTGGTCTGATTTCGTCCAGAGGGCTAAGGAGCGAGGTGAATTCCATCAAATCAGCAGTATAATACCTGACCTGACTGGAAACCTTTTTAAGATTGGCGAGAGAAGAACGAGGTCTGATCAAACCATAAAGCTGAGATTGGTTTAGATTAGAACTCAAATATTCTGCTAAATGACTGCCGATGAAGCCCGAAATGCCTGTTATCAAGACTCTCATGCTATCTCCCGCGCCAATTATGTTTAAGCTATTTCAGTTTGATTTTACAATTCTTATAGCTTTTTTAGTTTTACCTGTCAAATTCATTCCAGAAAAATATCCGGCGTGGCCGTTCAGAAACGCTTATTAGCATAATGGTAGAGAGAACAGTGATTTAATTCCTGCCCGGGTCTTAAAAAGCAAATCCACCCAGGAAAGCCGAGCTGCGGCTGATATTTCCCAGCCCGACAGAAAACCTGAACTGGGTTTCCGGCCTGAGCCGGTAGTTGAAGATTCTGAGGTCCAGTCCGAAGTCCAGGCATTGATAATGATAAGTACAGGATAGGCCGGCATAGATGATTTTTTTAAGCAGGACATCATATTCGATCTGACCCTTAAAATCCAATCTGGCGGGCAGGCGAAAACCTGATTGAAGACCAACCTGATGACTGCGGAAAAAACTATCAGCAGCGAGGAGCTGGTAGCTTTTAGACCAGTTCAGCCCGAAGAAGAAATGGTCCTGGGGGGCACCATAATTGGCACTTAGTCTGAAACTAAAAAAATTGTTTTCGTAGGTATTATAATCAGCTCCAAGATCCAGGCTGAACTTTGTCTGAAAATAAAAGCGCAAAAACCCGTTAACCGGAGCCAGATGTCTTTGTGGATTCTGAGGATAATAAAATTTAAGGCGGCTGGTAGCCGGATCGAGATAATAAATCTGAGATAGCCCAAAAGTAACTATTTCCCGGCTGGTTTCACCATCCTTAAGCAGGAGGTGCTGTGTAAATCCATATTTTAGATCGTTGTGACGGTAAAAGCCCAGAGGACTGATGATCCGAGAAGAAATATCCTCATTGAGCGGGGTGTCATAGCTGTAGGAGCAAAAAGGGACAATCAGGTGTTTTAAATATGGCTCCCTGCCTTTGAAAAAGATTTTGTAAAGGACAGGTCCTTCCAGGTTGAGGCCCAGCTGACCCTGGGCGGTGAGTAGAGGCTTATTTTCTCTAACCGCCGTACCAGGCGCGTAGCTCTGGAAATAACAGGTAAATAGGCCTGTAGTGGAAATGGACAGGTTTAAAAAGGAGGCCGGCGCCAGAGGCAAGTTTAAAGTTGGCCGGAAAAAGGCCTGTCCCAGAGAAAAACTGGTGTCTGGCTGGTTTTCATTCTGATAAGAATAATCCCAGTTGCTTAACCCGGATTCCCAGGAAAGGAAGATCTGAGAGAAAAGCCTGTATTTTAGCAGATTAAAATTGAGCTGGGGTAAATAGGTGGAAGTAACCTTCTGGCCACTGCTCGGGAAGTAAGTTTCAAAACGGGAGGTCCTCAGATTAAAGTTAAAATAAGACCAGTTTTTGGTCAGATTAAGCTGATAAGAGCGATTGTTGGTAGTGGACAGGCTAAAATTATTCTCATATTCCTTTAAAAAATCGAAGGAACTCGAATAATCGGCCTGGCCGTTAAAAAGGAAATCACCGGGCAGGGTTTGCTGGTGGGTCCAGCGGATTAAATAACCAGGGTCGCGTCGCTCAGAGCCTGGCTGCCGCTTGAAAAAAAAAGTATAGGCCCTGACCTCCCCCCTGGTTTTACCCCTGAGAAGATAGCTGTAATCCAAACCGGTTCCGATCCCCTGATTGGAATAATAGTCAGCGGTTAGAGTAGCTTCCCGGTTCCGGGCCAGGGCCCAGTAGAAGCTCTGACTGATGGTCAGTCCCTTAACCTGATTGAAGCCTATCTCCGGGATGAGAAAACCGCTGGCTCTTTCTTTTAAAGGGTATTTAAGGTAGGGAAGATAGAAGAACGGTATTTTTTTTATTGAGAAGACAGCTTTAGACATGGAGACATAGTCACCAGGTTTTAATTCTGCCTCTTTAAAACTGAAAGACCAGCGGGGCACAGGCTGATTACAGGTGGTCAACCAGGCTTGCTTTAGATTCAGAATATTACCGGATTCCTGGCTGATTTTTCTGGCCCCAAATAAAAGGCTGGGGCGCGAAATAGCCTGAACTTCTTCGAGCTGGGCTTCTCTGGTTTTGAGATTATAGGCCAGCCGCTCACAATTAATGACTTCAGATGGCAGTTGCAGACAAACCTGCCCTTCTGCCAGGAGATCATAATTAGCTGTATTGAGTTGCAGGCGATCGCAGAGAAGGACCAGATCCTCAAAATGAAGCTCTACCTGACCTGAGGCCAGAATCATGTCTCCCTTTTTTTCCTGGTAGGTGGCCAGGACGCGGACTGTTGCGGTCGAAGGATAAGCAGAGTCCATCTGTTGAGCTGGAAGATAGAAACGCAGGCCGGTTAATAGGGAAAAAAAGAGAATAGCAAGCAGAACTGTTCTTCCCCCACCCGGTGTATTATTAGATTTGTCTTGAATCATCTGTTGATTAATATACAATTGCCACTAAGTCAAAAACAAGGTTAAGGTCGAATGGCATAAAGAAAACGTTCACTTGCCGGTTGAAAGCCGGCCCCTGATTGTGCTAAAAATTAAATGAACTGGCAGGACTTAAAGAGAGTTGAAAGGGAAAAAAGCAGTATTAATTATCAATCAGGTTTTTTTATTCCTGGGGCTATCTCTGGGCTGGGTGGAACCAACCGGGGCTGAGACTTGGAAAGCCAGGGAATTGCGTCTGGCCGCGGAGAGAGCTGCCTGGAGGTTCGGACCTCTAAAATTACAGCCGGCTATTCTAATTAAAGATGCTGGCTACGATTCAAATATCTATTATCAGCCAGATGCGGTCTCTGATTACTGGTTGACAGCTGGCCCGGCCTTCGATGCCTATCTGGTGGCCAGAAGAAGACTGATCGTCCATGTTTTTGAATCGCCGCAGTATGTTTTTTTCTTTAAGACTAAAAGGGAAAGAACCTGGAATAATTATCTCAATGGTGATGTCTCTCTTAGTTTTAATCGATTTTTGCTGACTGTTGGAGGCAGCCTGAATAACGCCCGGGAACGCTGGAGTACGGAACTGGATATCAGGCCCCGGAGAAAAGAGAAAAGTGGCTTTGTCTCTTTGCTTTATCAGAAGTCCTATCGGCTATCTTTTGAATTCACAGCCCGAACCGTTGATTATACCTACGAAAGCCTGGAATACGATTCGGTCAATATTAATGAACGCTTAAGCCATTATGAGGATTATTTAAGCGGCCGGATTTATTATCGGCTTAATCCTAGGATTCAGTTTTTTATCGAGGGACAAAAAGGTTCTTATGATTTCAAGGATCCGCTTAATCGAGGAGATTCCAGTAGCCAGACCATTTATTCAGGCTTTCAATTTTCTCCAACCGGCAGGATTCACGGTCAGATCAGGCTTGGTTATAAGTCGTTTGAGACGCTGGAAGCAGAGCTCCCTGACTACCAGGGGCTGGTTGGGGACACCACGGTCAGCTGGCAAATTATGAGGCCTGTTGTTCTTAGAGGGAGCTATCGGCGGGATATAAATTTTTCTGTCTGGTCTTATAGCCCGTACTATATTGGAACGACCTGGTCAGCCGGGCCTTCTTTTTATATTTTCAGAAAAAAATTCCGGCTTGACTATACCTTCAGTCAAACAAGAAATAAATATCCTCTGGGTGAAGCGCCTGACAGCCCCCCACGTTTGGATCGTTATACTTTAAATTCGGTGGCTGTTTATTATAGAATAGGGAAAACAGCTGGAATCGGCGTGACGGCGGGCAGCTGGAGAAGAGAAGTCAACGTCCTTAATTGGGATGCTGATAGAAAATTTATTGGCCTTAATTTAACTTATGATTTTTAGTTTGAAAATTTATAGACTCAAATAAAGGGAGAAGCAATGGAAAGATACCGATCGGCTGCCGCGTGTTTTCTGGCCCTTCTGGTGTTCATCATCGCTGCTGTCTCAGGCGGTGCTCAGCAAGCGGTGCGGGTTGGTGGCAGCCAGGAAGAAAGTCAGGTTAACGGACGCGATTATTTTATCAGGGAATATGTCATCGGCCCCAGAGATCTGCTGGAAATAAAAGTGTTCGAGTTACCGGAATTTGATCATACTGTCAGGGTATCGGAAGATGGCTCAATCACCCTGCCGCTTGTTGGCAATGTTCAGATTGGGGGCCTGACCAAGGATAAAGCTGAAAAAAAACTATCAGAACTGCTGGAAAAATATGTCAAAAAAGCTCAGGTTTCAATTTTTATTAAGGAATATCAAAGCAGCCGGGTAGCTATTATTGGGGCTGTGGAAAAACCTGGTATGTATGAGCTGGTCGGCAGGCAAACCTTGCTGCAGATGATCTCTCAAGCCGGTGGTTTTAAAGATACAGCTGCTGATGAGATTTATGTGCTGCGGGAAGGTCAGGATGGCACAACCGCTTCCATCAGCATTGATCTTGAAGATTTGTTGATAAATGGCAATCAAAATCTTAATATCCCTATTCAGCCCAATGATGTGATTAATGTGCCTGTTGATAAATTGATCAATATCTACGTCTTTGGAGAGGTCAAACAACCAGGTGCTTTGCAGGTCAAGATGTCAAAAAAGATCACCCTGCTTCAGGCTATCGCTCAGGCCGGCGGCTTAACCGAGAATGCTACCAAAAGGGGAGTGACCATTAAAAGAAGGGATAAAAGTGGTAAGGAAATTAATATCACTGTTAACCTGAATGATATTATCAAGGGCAAAAAGAAAGATATCCCCCTGCAAGAAGGAGATGTGGTCATAGTCAAACAGAGTATTTTCTAAAACGGGGAAATAAGAATGGAAAAACGAGGCATGAGATGAACGAAAATAATGTTGAGCTGGAAGCAGTCGAAGGCGGAGAAATTGATTTAAGAAAATACATTGATATCATCGTCCGCCAGCGCTGGGTCATCATCTCTGTGACCATTATCGCCATGGTCATCACTCTCCTGGTATCGTTCACCATGAGGCCAGTTTACACTGCCAGGGGAACTGTCATGATTGAAAAAGAGCCGAATATCCTGAGTTTCGAAGAAATTTTTCAGGTCGAAACTTTTCGGGATGATTATTTTCAGACTCAGTATAAACTCTTACAAAGCCGCAGTCTGGCCGAAAGAACAATTGAGAAACTCAAGCTCTGGCAAAAAGAGGAATTTTCTGGCAGGAAACCGGCAACAGCTGTAAATTGGAATGAACCTGTTTTCCGGCGGAAACTCATTGATGAATTTCTTGGCCGGCTAGAAGTAAAACCCATCAGGATGACCAGGCTGGTGGAAGTGGCTTTTAAAGCCCATGACCCGCAGCTGGCAGCTGACTGCGTCAATACCCTTTTTGATTGCTTTGTGGATATGAATATAGAGACCAAATATGAAGCTACCGAGCAGGCCACCGAGTTTTTGAGCCAGCAAATTGAAGACCTGAAAAAGGAAATAAGCCAGAAAGAGCAGGAACTTCAGAACTACGGCCAGGAGAAAGACATTGTCATTTTGAGCGATAAGGAAACGACTATCCTGGATAAATTGAACGAGGTCAATAAAGCTCTGACTGAAGCTCAAATTGATCGTGTGCGCAAGGAAGCCTACTATAACGAGATTAAAAATGCCAGTCCGGAGTATATTCCAGAAGCATTGAGCAATCCTTTGATCCAGCGGCTAAGAGAGGACTATCTAAAGCTCAGTCGTGAATATGCTAAAATGCAGGAGCAATTTCAGCCTGATTATCCAGAGATGCAAAGACTCAAGGCTGAGCTGGACACCGCTCGTGCTTTGCTGAAAAATGAGACAGAAGGATTGGTCAAGGCTGCTTATTCCGAGTATCAGGCAGCTCTAAAAAAAGAGAGATCACTTAAAGAACTCTTTGAACGCCAGAAAGAAGAAGCCTTCCGCCTTAATTCCAATGCTATTCTCTATAACAGCCTCAAAATTGAACTTGAGAATAAAAAAAGCCTGCTCGAATCCTTGCTAAAAAGGCAGAGCGAGACTGGTGTATCCGCCCGCCTGAGAGGCTTAAGAACCTCTAATATCAGGGTGGTGGATCGGGCTGATCTGCCAATTAGCCCTTCCAGTCCGAAGAAGCTCAGAAACCTCCTCCTGGCTCTCTTCCTGGGGCTTTTTGGCGGGGTTGGTCTGGCTTTTGTCATGGAATACCTGGATAATACAGTGAAAAGCGCTGAAGAGGTTGGACGTTATACCGGCCTTCCTACCCTGGGTGTGGTGCCGGCGTTTGGCGAGGATGCCAATCAAGGGTATGGCTATTATGCTTACGGGCGAAAAAAAGGAGAAGGTCAGAGCCAGGAGAAAAAGGAAGGAGGCGAAAAGTTTCAAAATATCGAACTAATTGTCCATTTTGCTCCAGAATCGGCTTTTTCCGAGAAC
The DNA here is from genome assembly GCA_029553365.1 of Acidobacteriota bacterium. Lineage (GTDB taxonomy): Bacteria > Acidobacteriota > Aminicenantia > Aminicenantales > Saccharicenantaceae > Saccharicenans. The sequence continues at coordinate 16,733 of JAKPCG010000233.1, forward strand.
TATCGTTCTCTGCGGACAGCCCTGCTTCTTTCCAGCCCGCAGAGCAGCCTTAAAACCATCATGGTGACCAGTCCTCTACCGGAGGAAGGCAAATCGGCTACCATTTCCAATCTGGCTGTCAGCCTCGCTCAGACCGGCAAAAAGACTCTCCTCATAGATGCTGACCTCAGGAGGCCTAAACAGCATCAGATCTTTAAAATGAAAAATCATGAGGGGTTAACCAGTTACCTGGCTCTGGATTTAACTCTCGAAAAATTGATCAAGCCAACGATAGTACCTTCACTCTATTTGATCAATTCTGGGCCGATTCCGCCTAATCCAGCCGAACTCCTCGGTTCGGATAAGATGGCCAGGTTACTGTCTTTTTTAAAGAATCAATTTGACTTTATATTGATTGATACCCCGCCCATTCTGACGGTGACTGATGCTCAGATTGTCGGAAAATTAGTTGACGGATTGGTACTCGTGGTCCAGGCCGGGAAAACTCCGCGCGACGCTCTGGTGCAGACCAGAGAATTAATTGATCTCCTTAAACTTAGGACTTTTGGGGTAGTGGTTAATGGCCTCAATCTTGATAGCCATGGCTATTATTACCGCCACTATTATCGCCGTTATTATAGGGAATACAGAGGTTAGCCGATGATCGACCTCCACTGTCACCTATTACCTGAATGGGACGACGGGCCGGAGTCCTGGGAAGAGGTTGACCGGATGATTGCTCTGGCGGTTGAAGATGGGACCGAAGCTATCTGTATAACTCCTCACTATTTGCGTTTTTCCAGGCACGGGAACAATCCGGAAATTCTGCAGTCGAAATTTGAAGAATTTTTTGAAAGGTACAAAGACGAAACAAGAATCAGATTTTATCGTGGGGCAGAGGTGTTCGTTCATCCCGATATGATCAAGCATGTAAAGCGAGAAAACCTCAGTCTGAATGGCAGCGAATATGTGTTTGTCGAATTTCCGTCTGATCAGGTCCCGGCCGGGACTAAGGATCTATTTTACCGGATGATGCTGGCTGGTCTGACTCCGGTCATCAGTCATCCGGAAAGAAATGCTGTTTTTGGCAGCCAGCCCGAGCTTCTGTATGATCTAATTGGCCGTGGTTGTCTGGCTCAGGTTACAGCCATGAGTCTGACCGGGCAGTTTGGTACAGCTGTCTATAAAAGGTCAGAATTGTTTTTAAAAAATAACCTGGTGCAATTCATAGCGACCGATGCTCATGATTCAAAAAAAAGGAAGCCGGTGTTAAGCAAAGCAGTCAAGGTGGCCGCTTCACTGGTGGGAAAAGAAAAAGCCCAGGCCATGGTCGATGATATTCCTCTGGCCATTTTAAACAATGAGGTCATTCCGGATTGGGGTTCTCCTCTCAGGCCGGGCAAAGGTAGGCGGAGATTCTTCATTTTAGGAAGAAAATAAAAAGACTTGATTTTTTAAAATTTAGTTGTTATATTTTCTTGAAAGGGAGGTCAAAATGCTCCGAAAAGAAATTTTTCGTTCTCCAGCCTTGCTGGTTCTGACTATTTTTTCTTTCATGTTGATTATGCTGCCGGTAGAATCTCTGGCTCAATCCACGGCTCCGGCAGGCTCGCTGGTTGGCTTTATCTATGGTAGCGATATGAAGACGCCGGTTCAAAACGCAGTGGTAAAGATTCGCAATCTGGACAATGGGCAGGAATATGCTTCTGGCCCGACTGATAATAGTGGTGCCTATAAGATTGGTCAGGTTAAGGAAGGCAAATATATTCTGGGCATCAATACTCCAAATGGTGACTACAATTTTGATTATGTCCTGGTGGTTAAGGGCGGAGAGATGGGCAAACTATCCCTGGCCTTGAAAAGCGGCGAAGCTGAAACTCTGAGTGCCCAGGGGCAAGAACGTCCAGCCGAGAAAGAAAAAGTTTCATTCTTCAGGACACCAGCCGGCATAGCTGTTCTGATGGTAGCCACCACTCTGGCTCTTTACGGCGTTTTTAAGCTGCTGGAAGGCGAAGAAGAAGCTTCACCCACCAAAAAATAAAGTCAGGCAAAAAAGCAAAATCTAATTAATCAGTTCCGCCGGGTTCTAAATCTCGAGTCAGAGAGTTTATCTTCCACTTGTTCTTTTATTTTAGCCTGCCTTTTATATAATAAAAAATAATGAACTGGTTGTTAGTCGCTCTGTGTCTGATTGCGGTTTTTTTACCCTTGCCATTTGGCGGGAATATCGAATGGGCAATTTTTGGGTTTGAACTCAGCGTCTTTATTATTTGTTTGCTATATCTACTAGCCCGAGATAGCAGAAACTCAAAAATTCGATCTAAACCTGAAGAAAAAAGAATCATTCCGTTAATACCATGGTGTTTGATTATCATCTTTTTAATGGCTGGATTGTTTCAGATCATTCCTCTGCCGGCAGCGGCCATCCAGAGACTATCTCCGGTCGGCTATAACTGGAGACAGACGCTGGTTTCCTCGGGCCTGGTCGAACAATCCCGGCTAAGATGGCAAACCATTTCTCTATCACCGGCCGACAGTCTTTACGAGCTGGCCAAATATTTAGCCTATGGTCTCTTTGCCTGGCTGCTCGCCAGGGCTATTAATACGAGGAAAAAGGCTACTGCCTTAACTCTGACTTTGATAGGAGCAGGTGTTTTCCAGTCGCTTTATGGACTTTCTGAGCATTTTAGTGGCAGCCATCGGATATTTACCTGGGTAAATAGATACTATGCTGGCAGTGCTTTTGGTACTTTTGTCAACCGCGATCATTATTCAGCTTTTCTCGAAATGATTTTTCCCTTGAGCCTCGGTTATTTTCTGGCCAGGGCTGATTATTTTGGCTGGCCTTCTGGACTGTCCTTAAGACAGAAAATTGCCTGGTTTGGGCAGGAGAAATTGCAAAAATCGATTTTATTTATTCTGCCGCCGCTCATCATTGGGGTCGGCCTTTTTTTCTCCCGCTGCCGTTCGGGGATTATTATTTTTCTGCTGACTTTTTTCTTGATCCTTCTTTTGCTGTCAGTAAGCAGCGTTACCGGCAAAAGAAAGACAGAGAGAAGGCTGGTTTATACGATTATTCTGGTCGTTTTGATTGGGGTCATACTGATTGGCATCCAGCCCATCCTGGAAAGATTTACCAACCAGAAACTACTGGATGAAAGTCGCTGGCTGTATTATCAGTATACCCTTGGTTTGATAAAAGACTACCCTTATCTGGGTTCTGGCCTCGGGACATATGTAAAAGCTATCAATCATTATCTTGGAAAAGACTTTTATGTCATTATTAATCATGCCCACAATGATTACCTGGAAATGCTGGGGGAAGCTGGCCTGATTGGTGGCGGGGCTCTAATTCTCAGCGGGTTTTTATTATTGGGGTTGGGGGTTAAACGTTATTTTAGGACCCGCGATTCGCTAACCCGCGGTATTTCTCTGGGGGCCCTGATGGGGGTGGCGGCTCTATTCCTCCACAGTTTGACCGATTTTAGCCTTAGAATGCCGGGCAATGCTGTTGTCTGGCTATCTTTGTTTGTTCTTTGCCTTAAGGTCCCGCTGCTCAGCCCAGCTCAATACTACAGCGGAGAGCGGGAAGAGGATAAAGATGACTGAGAAAGCCGAACGCAGCTCAAGAGGGAAAAAGATTTTCCTCATATTTGTCTGCCTGGCCGGTCTGACTGTATCTATCTGCTCATACCTGGGGTACTATTATTTCAATCTTTATCAGTCTGAAAGACGCACCATGCGCAGCCTGGAAAGAGACTTTGAACAATTACAGGCGCGACTGCAAAAAGCGGTTAACTGGTATCCTTCACCTGAATTTTATTTGGAGCTCGGCCGGCTGCGTTTGCTCAGAGCCATGGCAGAAATCGAATTTGGCCAGCCAGAAGAGAGTGATTTGTATCTTAGTCAGGCCTCAGAGGTTTTAAAGCAGGCTATTTATCTAAGGCCGGTTGATTACTCTGCTTTCTGGGAACTCAGCAAGGTCTATTTTCTGATGAACTATCCTTTGCCTGTATATGCTGACAAAGGCCGCCAGCTCTGCTGGGAGGCCATCAAAAGGGCTCCCCATGACGAGTTTCTCATCAGCAATGCCCTGATTGTTTTTTTTGAGCAGTGGCTCCTTCTCTCTGAGGAAGAGAAGACCAATGTTAAGCAGAAGATAAAAGATATGGAGATGGCCAATCCTAGCTTTCTTGAACGTTTTAAGAGGAAATGGCGAGCGGGACATGGAGATGAGACAGAACTGGCTTCCTACCTTGGCGAATTAGGCTTTTAGTCTGTAAATCATTTATTCTTTCACAGTTAATTATTCTCAAGTAGAACCTGGGACCAGAGGATCAGTCTTCTGGCCGGTTGATTATAGATGACTAGAAAGCGTTAGTTTTTATCAGAACAGGGCTCCAGAAGACTGACAGCACGGCCGGAAAAAATAACTAAAAGCAGCTATAATAATAGGCCAGAATAAAAATATTAGATTAATCATGAGAAGCAGAAGGTTAGGCAGGAAATTTTATCAACAGCCGACTTTAACAGTAGCTCGGGAGCTGCTGGGCAAGTATCTGGTGAGAAAAGTCGGTTCGAAAAAACTGGTCGGTAAGATTATTGAAACGGAGGCTTATATAGGACCCAGGGATAAAGCTTCACATGCTTACGGAGGCAAGGTAACTCCCCGCAACAGGGTTGAATATGAGGAGGGTGGGCATGTATATATTTATCTCGTGTATGGCCTATACTGGCAGTTGAATATTATCACCAGCCGGGCGGGGAAACCGGAATGTGTCTTAATCAGAGCGCTGGAAGTGCCGGGGGAAGATAAGAACGTGGCCTCCGGGCCGGGCAAGTTATGCAGTTATCTGCAGCTAGATAAGTCTTTTTACGGAGAAGATTTAACCAGATCAAAAAGAATCTGGATTGAGGATAGGGGAGAGACGGTTAGTCCTGCTCAAATCCAAAGGACGCCCAGAATAGGAATTGATTATGCCGGGCCTTACTGGTCCCGGAAAAAATGGCGGTTTCTGGTTAAACCAGAAAAAAATAAGAAACAGGCAAAAAGGAAAGAAAAATGACCGGGAAAAAAAGAAAATTAACAGTTCTTTTGATTTTAATTCTGGTTCTGCTGGCTAATTCTTACGGCGCTCAGGTCCAGATCCAGGGAGGCCAGGCCTCGGTTTCAGCCAGTCGCTATAGCCATTTTCTTCGCGGAATAAATTTGCCTTACTGGTTCTGGCTTAACCAGGGTAAGGTGCAACCACTGGAAAAAAGGTTTTCCTCAGCCGATCTCAACCTGATCAAAGAACTGGGCCTGACCTTTGTCCGGATTCCCGTTGATATGGCTAATATTTATGATCCACAGCGGAAAGACAAACTCAATCCAGTTGCCCTCCAGATTTTACTCTCAGGGATAGAAAAGATCCTGAAAAGTGGCCTGGCGGTAAATTTTGATCTCCACAGCATTTCACAGGAGGCCGGTGGTTCCAATTATTCCGGTCCACTTGGACAGGATGAAAAATTCACCGCTGAATTTGTTAATTTCTGGCAGCGGCTGGCTGAAAAGCTGGCTATCTTCGACCCGGACAGAATGCTGATAGAACCAATGAATGAACCTGTTTTCCTGGGTGAAGAATATAAATGGCCGCCAATTCAGAAAGAATTGCTTCAAGCTATAAGAAAAATATTGCCTGAACATACTCTTCTAGCGACAGGTGCCTTCTGGTCAAATCTCCCGGGATTGCTCGCCTTAGAGCCAGTTGATGATCCTAATGTCTGGTATAACTTCCATTTTTATGAGCCTCATATCTTTACCCATCAGGGGGCAACCTGGGGGGAAGGCTATGAGAAATATCTCAGACAGGTACCTTACCCATCCTCCCCGGAGTCGGTTGAACAGGCCATTTTGCTGGTCCAGGATGAAACTTTGAAGCAATATTTGCGGGCCTATGGGGAACAACGATGGAACGGTCAAAAGATAGAGGCAGAAATTCTAAAAGCCGTAGCCTGGGCAGAAAAATATGGAGTCAGATTGCTGTGTAACGAATTTGGTGCCTATCGAGACTATTGTTTGCCGCCTTTCCGGCAGGCCTGGATAAAGGATGTCAGGCTGGCACTCGAGAAGTATCAAATTGGTTGGGCTATGTGGGAGTTTGATGGGAGTTTTGGCCTGGTATTCCGTAAAGATGGACGACCAATCGTCGATAAAGCTCTGGCCTCAGCCCTGGGCTTAAGGCTCAGATGATAACCTTCTGAAGCTTGAAACTTGTTCAGCCCGAGATCAAAACTTTATAAGTGTCGCAGATCTCTTTGAATTTGTCTTTGACTGCCTGAGGCAGTGAAGAAGATGAGATGCGAGGGAAAAGTTTCAGCCGGGAAATTTGTTCTAGATAGCGTTCAACCTCATCATTTTTTCCTAACTGATAAGCAGATACAGTTAGATAAACATAGGCCTGGCCAAGGAGGTCTGGTTCGTCGAGCAGCCCGAAAGCAGCAATCTTAAAATTTTCAAAGGCTTTTTTGTAGTCTCCCCGATCAAAGTTAATTTTCGCTTCTTCGAACACTTTGAGGTAGAAAGGGTCTATAACCGGCTGCCGGCCTGGTGAAGCTGCCTGGGCGACCAATTGGCTGCTGCTACCGGCCAGGCAGGTAATAAACAGACCCAGCATAAGTGTTAATATAAAATACCTTTTCAGGCGACAAGCTTTCAATTTTCTTCCTCCATGGCTGACCAGACTTTTACCCTTTTCCTGTTGATAAAAAAGCCGGCTAAGACTTATCATTTAGTATATTATATTAATTATTGCAAGCCAAAGGCAATTTTAATCAAAGGAGCAGAATACTTGGCCCGTCCTGATTTTAAAAAAATGGCTGCTATCTCTTCCCTGGCGCTAATTCTACCCTCATCAATTGCGGTCGGACTGACGATAGGTTATCTTCTGGACCGCTGGTTTAAAACTGAGCCTTATATGTTGCTTATCTGGCTCCTGTTCGGGATAATATCAGGCTTGATGAGCCTTTTTCGAGGAATAAAAAAATATTTAAAGGAAAACGAGCTGGCGGAGGGCAATGAGCGGGCCGGCAAATAGACGGCAGGTATTATATGGAAGAAAAAGAATCAGCTGAACTGTTTGAAAAATCTTTAAAAAGAATTCCAGTGGAAACGATAGCGCTGGGCTGTCTGGCTTCAATTCTGGGTTTAATCTTTTTTGATCTGATTTCGGCCGCCTTACTGGTGGCCGGAGCCCTGGTAGCAGCGGCTGGCTTTATCAGCCTGAGATCTTTTGTCAATCGCTATGTCTTTCGAGAAAAAACCGTCTTCAGGAAGCGAGCTTTAATCCTTTACAGCCTCCGCCTTTTATTGATTTGCCTGGTCTTTTTGGCTATAATTTTTATCTTTAGAAGTAAGGTAATCGCTTTTGTCGCCGGCTTTTCCTCGTTGGTAGTGGCCGTCTTGATCGAAGCTATCAGAAATCTGGTGAACATAAGGCAATGGAAGGCTTAGAACACACTCTCCCCCTGGTTAATGGATTTAACCTGATTTTTGGCCCGGTGGTAGCTTTTATTTTGAGGATCTTTGGCCGGGAAGTTCAGGATCCATACCATTTAATACCTGACTATATTGTCATGTGTATTATTGTGGTCATTCTATTGTCTGTTCTTCTTGGTGTCCTGGGGCGACGCTCGCAATTGATTCCCTCTAGAATCCAGGTGATACTGGAAGCAATCATTGACTTCTTTGAGGGAGTGATCGATGACACTATGGGGATAGCTGGAAGGAAATATCTACCCCTGGTAGGTTCAGTGGGTCTATTTATTGTCACTGCTAATCTGCTGGGCCTAATTCCAGGTTTTATGTCGCCGACCAGCAAGTTGAATGTGACCCTGGGCTGCGCTCTGGCTGTCTGGCTTTATTATCACTGGCAGGGAATCAAGACCTTAGGTCTTTTTGGTTATCTGAAACATTTTACCGGTGCCAATCCATTCCTAGCGCCGCTGCTCTTGCCGATCGAGATCATTTCTCATCTATCCAGGCCTATTTCATTGTCCATGCGTCTTTTTGGCAATATTTTTTCTGAAGAATTGTTAATTTTGATCATGCTTTCTATCATTCCCTATTTATTACCTTTGCCCTTTATGGCTATCGCTATTTTTACCGCTGTTATTCAGGCCTATGTTTTTGTGTTGCTAACCTGTATTTATTTAGCCGGGGCAATTGAGGAAGAACAAGAATGATTGAGAATATCACCCGAAGGAGAATTTTACATGACAAAAAAAGGTAAGATTTTAGCCCTGCTGTCTTTTGTCCTGCTGGTTTCTTTTAGCCCGCTGGCTGCTCAGACAGTAGATCCGGCTCGTGCTTCTTTATTTAAGCTGTCGCTAATCGTGGGTGGAGCGGTCATTACAGTGGCCGTGGTAGCTGGAGCCTTTGGCCAGGCCAAGGCTATAACTTCAGCTTGTGAGAGTATATCTCGAAATCCGGCTGGCGGGCAGAACATCCGCGGCATTCTGATTTTTGGACTGGTGCTGATTGAAACTCTGGTTATTTATGCTCTGCTCATCACGATCATCATCCTTATGGTCAAATGGGGCGCTTACTGATCGAGCTACCCTCCAGCTGACCTGATAGATGGCTGCCAATTTTTTCCAGATTTTATTAGCTTCGTGGAAAAGGTTTAACGAAGACCGCTGCTTTACGGCGGCTATTGTTATTTCTTATTTTTCACTGCTGTGCCTGGTACCCTTAATAGCTCTCTTTGCTTTTCTCGGGGCAAAAATTCTGGGTAACCCTGAGCTGATTTTCCACAGTCTGAATATTTTCACCGATGAATTTTTTGCTCGGATGGATCCAGCCTTTTTTAAGAAACTCCAGGCCCTGGGCGGTAGCCTGTCCAATCTGGGCTGGTTCGGGGTTATTGGCTCTCTGATCGCTGCTTCTTTTCTCTTTTCCAATCTAATTTCTACCATTAATAGAATCTTCAGAGCAAAATATAGCCATTCTTTTATTTATAACCGCTTGATGGAATATGTGGTGATGCTTCTGGCTGGCGTTTTTCTGCTTTTGTCTTTATCAATAACTGCCCTCTGGATTGCCCTGCAGCAGTTGCTCCGTCAGAGCCCGGTTTTTTCTGGATTCATTAATCCACAGGTAATTAGCATTCTGAATAATTTTTTCTTCCAATATCTTCTGCCTTTTGGGCTGACCTTTTTGATGGTTTTTATCCTTTATAAATTCATCCCGGAGGTCAAAGTTCATACCGGCAGTGCCTTGCTGGGGGCGGCCATTACTTCCTTCTTCTGGGAGATCTTTAAAAGAGGCTTTGCCTTTTATGCTATTCATCTCTCAGCAGTTGGGCTGGTCATGTCCAAGGTGCTGGCTGGAACCCTGACTTCTGTCATTTTCTTTCTGCTCTGGATCTCCTCATCTCTGGTCATCCTCCTCTGGGGAGCAGAGCTGGTGGCTATAATGAATGAGCGCTATGAAACAGATGGGCGTCACCAAACTCAGCCAGAATAAGCGGCTGGCTGATTTCAGGTCAGCTGGAGGTGCTGTCCTAAAAAAGCTTCCAGCTTTCGTTTGGTAGCAGCCCCAATGATCGAGTCAACTGGCTGTCCGTTTTTGAACAGGATCATGGTGGGGATACTCAGGATCTGATAGCGGCTGGAAAGGTTGGCATTATCGTCAACATTGAGTTTGGCTACCTTTAGCTGGCCCTGGTAACTTTCAGCTATTTCTTCGATGATGGGGGCAACCATTTGGCAGGGGAGGCACCATGGTGCCCAGAAATCGACCAGCACCGGGCAGTCGGACTTCAGTACTTCCTGTTCGAAATTGTTTTCGTTGAGCTGAACTACTTTGTTGCTCATATTGACCTCCTTTTTAACCTGACTGCTTTTTGATAGAGAATTTCGTATTGGGGGATAACTTTTGCCCAGGAATTATCCTGGATGAGGCAGCGGGCGATGATTTCTGTCCAGATCCGGGGCTGATTATAGAAAGAAAGAGCTTCTCGCACTGCCTGTAAAAAGGCTGAGGCAGAGTAATCTTCAAAAGCAAAGCTATAGCCAGAACTATTCTGGCTGGAAAAAGGTTCCATTGATTCTTTTAAACCACCGACTGCCCTGGCTACCGGGACAGTTCCATATCTTAGCGCTTGCATCAAGGTCAATCCGCAGGGTTCCTCGATTGAGGGCATCAAAAGGAAATCGGCTCCAGCTATCACCCGGTGGAAAAGACCCGGGCTCAAATCGAGCTGGACACCCAGTTTCCCAGGGTGGAATTCCTTCAGCTTCAAAAGTGCCTGCTCATAGATTTCATTTCCTTGCCCGGCCACTACCAGCTGGCAGCCCGAGGCCAGGAGATCATTTATAGTTTCAATAATGAGCTCCAAACCCTTCAATCTGGTCAGATAGCCGACCACAGCCAGAAGTGGTCTTGATTCATCAAGTTCAAGCCCGAACTCTTTCATCAGCTGTCTTTTACAGGTTCTTTTCCCGGTAAGGTCATCGGCAGAAAAATTGGCCGGGATTAGTGGATCAGTGGCCGGGTTCCACTCTTCAATATCGAGACCATTTCTGAGACCATAGAGTGGTTTGTTTTTATTGGAAAAAAAACTGTTGACATCATGGTGAAACTGCAAAACTTCATTCCGGTAAGTCAGACTGACTGTGTTGACCACTTCTGAAAACAGAATGCCAGCCTTGAGAAAATTAAACTTCCCTCTGAAAGCTAGTTGATGAGAATTCAAATAATTCCAGCTGAGACCGGTCAGGCCGAGAGATTCGGCCGGAAACTCCCCCTGATAGGAAAAGTTGTGAATGGTCAGAAGGGTGGCCGCCTTTTTCAGGTTTGCTTTTTTTTGATAGCTTGATTTCAGGAAAAGCGGAGCCACTGCCGCTGCCCAGTTGTGGCAATGAACTACATCAGGCTTCATTCTGGATGAAGCCAGAAATTCGCAAACAGCCCGGTTGAAGAAAATAAACCTTTCATCATTGTCAAGGTAATCGCCCTTAGGCGAGCCATAAATGTAATCCCGGTGGAAATACTTGGGCTGATCAATTAGATACAGGCAATATTTATCGACTTCAGCTTTAAAAACCGTTGTCTGGAGTTTTTTAGACCCGATTGGTACCTGCAGTTCTGGCTCAAGGGCTTTTTTGTTAAGAGATTCAAGTTCTGGTCGCCGATAATTGGGCAGAAAAATAGCCACTTCGTGACCGGCCCGGGATAGATACTTGGCCAGCCCAGCAGTAGCTTCAGCCAGCTCTCCCGAGCGGGCATAAGGAGATAATTCAGGGGTAAGAATAGCTATTTTGAACATCTTGCCTTAGATAAAAATAATAGCTGTCTTGCCCTCAAAAATCAAACCAGCAGGCGGGAATATTTGAATGGATCAGAGGAACGGGTCGGAGCCTTTATTCAGCCCAGCCCAGCTTTTCCTTGACCAGGTTGTAGTAGCTGCGCCAGGGAGAGGTGACCAGTTTCAATTCGAGTGCTGATTTTTTGACCTCAATTATTTCGTCTTTATCCAGAGCTTGTCCCCTTTGTCCATCTATGGTGATATACACTGGTTCTTGAGGCGTTAATAGTTTGAGCTTGATATTGGAAACAGCAGGAATAAGCAAGGGGCGGAAAGACAGTGTATGAGGGCAGATGGGGGTTAGAATAATGGTCTCAACCGCCGGATGAACAATTGGCCCGCCAGCCGCTAGAGAATAAGCCGTAGAGCCGGTTGGGCTGGAGAGAATTATTCCGTCCCCTTTTAATCTGGTCACTTCCTGACCGTTAATAGAAATCTGCAGCTCAATCATCCGGGCCAGGGCTCCTTTATTCAAAACAACGTCATTTAAGCAGAGGTCGGTCTGATCTTTATAGGAAACCTCAAGCAAAGTTCGCCGGCTGACAAACCCATTTTTATCTTTTAGAAATACTTCCAGTACCGGCAGGGCTTCATCGACAGGAATTTCAGTCAAAAAGCCCAGCCGACCGAGATTCAAACCAATGACCGGAACATCCGCTCTGGCCGCAGCGGCTGCCACGCTCAGCAACGTCCCATCTCCACCCAGCACTATTATCGCCTGACTTAAACCGGGGAGCTCTTCACGCCGAAAGCCTCCAGGCCGGTTGATCTTGCGGGCAGCTACCTCTTCCAGCAGGCACTCTATTCCCTGCCGTTCGAGATAACTCATCAGCTCCTTGAGGATTTTTTCGATTCCTGGAGCATGCGGTTTAATGGCAATTCCTATTTTTTTAATCCTGTTCTTCGTTTCCATTGGCTAATATCTCCTGGATAAGCTTTTTAAAGTCAAGCTGAATAAGCCCCTCGGCAGCCGGTTTTAACCAGACCAGAAATTCCTGATTGCCTTTTTGCCCCAGAATCGGACTGGGTAACAGTCCCTGTACTTTAAAACCAATAGCTTGCACTCCTTCCAGTACCTGCTCCAGCACCCGACGATGAGTCTCTTTATTCCTGATTATACCTTTTTTCCCTACCTGATTTCGACTGGCTTCAAACTGAGGCTTGATGAGGACTATTAAATCTCCTTTTTGATGATCTTCTGTACGGCTGGCAGTATTTTGAGAATGGAGATAAAAGAAACATCCATAACCACCAGCTGCGGAATCTCGGGCAGGTCTGATGGCTCAAGATAACGGGCATTTTTTTCAATTGCCTGGACTCTGGGATCATGGGCTACTTTCCAATCAAGTTGTTTGATATTAACATCAACTGCATAGACTTTGCTGGCTCCAGCCTGTAGCAAGCAATCGGTAAAGCCGCCAGTTGAAGAGCCGATGTCGAGAGCTATTACACCTTTAACCTGGATGTGAAAAGCCTCCAGAGCTCTGGCCAATTTGGCCCCAGCCCGGCTGACATATGGGAAAGGCTGGTCAATGGTCAGAATTGAATCGGGGTTAACCGGTGTCCCGGCTTTGGTGATTATCTGGCCATTGACTTTAACCAGACCAGCGATAATCAGGGCCTGAGCCTTCTCCCGGCTTGGGGATAAACCCTGTTCAACCAGAAGGAGGTCCAGTCTTTTTTTATTCATTTTTTAGAGGTCGGTAATTGTTTTAGCCAGAATAGAAACGACTGATGTCTTCGACCAGGCTATCAACATCAAGTCTCAGTAGTTTTCTGATCTCATCAGGCTTGCCCAGAGGATAAAGGGCGGTTGGCAGTCCAAAGCTTTTGAATCTTGCCTGATAAAGTCCATGGCGATCAAGTAGCTCTCTGACCGCGCTGCCGAACCCCCCCTCGATGATACCTTCTTCCAGAGTAAAAATTGTCCTGGCCTGCCGGGCCTGCTCAATAATTAGATTTTCATCAAGCGGCCGGGCAAAGCGGGCATTGATGACCGCCAGTGACAGACCTTTTTCTTCCAATCGCCTGGCTACCTCCAGCGCCGTATAGACCATATTCCCATAGGCAATGATCAAGTCGCGGCCCGGCTTCAGCAGCTCTGCCTGACCGGCTGGTATAAAATTGAAGTCACTCTCAATTCTGACACCAAAACCTTTCCCTTTGGGAAACCTGATCGCTACCGGATGGCCGTACTGAAAGGCAGAATAAATCATCTGCCGTAGTTCATTTTCATCTTTGGGAGCCATCAGGATCATATGAGGCATGTGGCGAAGATAGGCAATGTCGTTAATCCCCTGATGGGTTGGTCCATCTTCTGCCACAATGCCTGCCCGGTCAAGGGCGAAGACCACCGGCAGGTCCATTAAACATACATCATGAAAAATCTGGTCATATGCTCTCTGCAGGAAAGTGGAATATATAGCAACGACCGGCTTAAGACCGGCTATGGCCAGACCGGCCGCAAAGTTAACAGCATGCTGCTCGGCTATGCCGACATCAAAAAATCGATCAGGGTGTTCCGCTGCGAATTTATTGAGGCCTGTACCATCAGTCATGGCGGCCGTAATAGCCATGATGGAGTCGTCGCTTCTGCCCAGGTCAGCTATAGCTTCTCCGAATACTCTGGAAAAAGTCGGGCCGTTGTCCTGGCAGAGAGGCTGACCAGTCTCGACATTAAAAGGTGAGGCGCTGTGAAATTTCTCAGGATCCAGCTGAGCCGGACGGTAACCCTTTCCTTTCTGGGTAACGCAGTGGACCAGCACTGGCCCTGGATAATTCCTGGCATTTTCAAAGGCCTCCAGCAGGGAATGAAGACTGTGGCCGTGAATGGGCCCAACATAGCGAATACCGAGTTCCTCAAAAAAGATGCCGGGGAAAAAGGTCTTCTTAAGCAGCTCTTCAAAGGCCCGGGCAGCTTTAATTAGAGGCCGGCCGATTTTTGGAATCGATCTAAGAACTGATTTGGCCTGCTCTTTCATCTTAAGAAAAGGCTGGCCAGAAACCATATAGGACAGGTAGCTGGAAAGAGCCCCAACACTGGGCGAGATACTCATTTCGTTATAATTCAGGACAATGATTAATTTCTTCCGGAGATGCCCGATTTGATTCAAAGCCTCATAGGCAACTCCGCCGGTCAGACTTCCATCCCCCACTACGGCAATGACATTGTAGTCTTCATTTTTCTTATCTCTGGCCACCGCCAGTCCCAGGGCTGCAGACAGAGCGGTTGAGGCATGACCGGTATTGTAAATATCATGCTCGCTTTCTTCCCGGCAGGGGTATCCCAGCAAACCTCCCGACTGACGGAGGCGGCTGAAGGCTTCCCGCCGGCCCGTCACGAGTTTATGAGTATAACACTGATGGCCAACATCCCAGATAATCTTGTCTCGCGGTGATTCAAAGACGTAGTGAAGGGCCAGGGTAAGTTCAACTGCCCCCAGGTTTGAAGCCAGGTGGCCACCATTTCTGGCCACCGTTTCTATAATTGTTGCTCTGATTTCTGAGGCCAATTGCTTTAGCTCATCGAGCGACAGCTGCTTTAAATCCTGAGGAGAATTGATTCTGGGCAAAATTTTTTCTGAACTCATGATTCTTTCTCTGCTTTGAACTCAAGCTGATGGGCAAAATATTCCAGAGGACCGGAATTGATTTCAGCTTTTTTTAGTGCTTCCACCGCTTGCTCTAACCAGCGGTTAACCTGTTCCCTGGCCTTCTGGGCGCCGAGGACTCTGGCCAGATTAGGGCGAAAGCCGGTGGTGGACTCATCCTGAAAAATATCTTCCAGGTCGTCTCTCAGTTGCCAGGCCAGTCCCAGATTTGTCCCGTAAGCTTCCAGGGCAGCGATTTGGGCCGAATCAGTTCCTGCCAGTCTGGCTCCGCTGGCCACCGAGACCCGAATCAATCCGGCTGTCTTTTTTTGAGCCAGCCGTTCGTAGGCGGCCAGGTCTGTTTCCTCGGGCTGGAAACTCAGGTCCAGCCATTGGCCGGCAATCAGACCAGCCGGACCTACGGCCAGGGCCACCTGCCGGCAGACTTCTTCTTTAAGCCCTGGTCCACCTGGCGGCCAGGGAGCGGCCAACAGAATCTCAAAAGCTAAAGATAGTAAGCCGTCACCAGCCAGAATAGCTACCGCCTCGCCAAATTTTTTATGGCAGGTCGGTTGCCCGCGCCGGGTGTCATCATTGTCCATAGCCGGTAAATCATCATGAACCAGAGAATAGTTATGAATAAGTTCTATCGCACAGGCGTAAGGCAATAAAATCTCTTCAGCCAGACCAAAATAATCTCCTGAAGTCAGCAATAACAGGGGACGAAATCTCTTGCCGCCGGAGAAGACGGCATAACGCATGGCAGTGAATATCGCTGAATCCTCACCCATCAGGAATGATCTGAGGGCTGCCTCAAGACGAGCTTTCTTTTGCTGGAGATAAAGGTAAGTATCCATGATCGGTAAGTAAGTAATTGGTGGCCGTTTATTTCTGATCTTCCTCTTCCGATTCTTTTCCCTCAGTTTCTTCTTCCGGCTCTTCCAGGTTGAAATCAGCTTCAAGATCTTCAGGTTCAAATTCCTGGGGTTTCAGTTCCCCTTTTTCATTTTTTATCAATATTTCAACTTTTCGTTCGGCTTTATCCAGCTCTGCTCTCAAAAATCGGGCTAACTTTATGCCTTTTTCGAACAGAGCCAGTGATTCATTGAGTGACAGGCCACCTTTTTCCAGCTTGTTGACAATCTGCTCGAGTTCGGTCAGAGCCTTTTCAAAATTCATCTCTCGCCCTTTGCTGTTCATTTTGACTCCTTGATAAATCTTGATTCTATTTTGATTCGGGGATCGATATCCTTTACCTGACAGTTAATCTGCCCACGGTAAAAAGAAACAATCAGATCATCTCCTGCTTCCACTTCAGTTGCTTTCATCACTGGCATCAGACCGCCTTCCTTCCAGCAAATTGTATAACCTTTTTTCAGGATGTTCAAAGGTGAAAGATTAGAAAGAGAAGAAGCCAGTCTTTCCCAGCTCGCTTCATGATCTTTCATTTTTAGCTCGAGCAGATGTTTGAGCTTTTCCGCCTGGGATTCAACCCGTGACCGGCTTTCGCCAATGCGCCTTTTTTCCTCCAGCATGGCCCGTACCGACCTGGCTTTCAGTTCATCAACTCGCTGGGCTAAAGTCATCAGTCTCAGCTGCCAGCGACGATAGATGTATTCCTCAGCCAGGAGATTAACACGGTTTCGCTTGACCTCCAGCAGGTATTTTTCAGCCTGAATCAACCTGGTGACCAGCTGGTCGATCTTACTTCTGAACTCTTCTTCTTTGGCCACCACCATTTCGGCGGCAGCGGAAGGAGTAGAAGCTCTGATATCGGCTACAAAATCAGCAATGGTAAAATCTATTTCATGGCCAACCGCCGATATGACTGGCTTGGTTTTCATACAGTTAAAAATAGCCCGGGCTACTATCTCTTCATTGAAGGCCCACAGGTCTTCCATTGAACCACCGCCCCGGCCGACGATGACCACATCAATGTCATCACGCTGACTGAAATAATCGAGTCCGCTGGCAATCTGCTGGGCTGCTCCTTCTCCCTGCACCTGAGCCGGGTAGATGACCAGGTGAAGTCGATTAAAGCGACGCTCCAGTATGCGCAGGATATCTCTGATAGCAGCTCCGGTCGGAGAGGTGACAATTCCTATTTTTTTGGGCAGCAGAGGAAGTTTCTTTTTGTATTTTTCATCAAAGAGGCCTTCTGCCTTGAGCTTTTCCTTGAGCTGTTCGAAAGCCAGCTGTAAGGCACCTTTGCCTCGTAGCTCGAGCTTTTCGACCACCAGCTGATACTCACCACGGGGTTCGTAAACGGTAATTCTCCCGCCGCAGATAACTTTAATACCGTTCTTCAACTCAAATTTAGGCAAAAGGGAGTTTCTCTTATTCTCAGTCTGAATCCGGAAAGCATCGGATTTGAACAGAACTGCCTTTAACTGGGCATCTTCCCCGGCTTCATCATCCTTCAGGGTAAAATAAAAATGCCCGGATGACGGCTGCCTAAAATTGGAAATTTCACCCTCTACCCAGACGAAGGGGAAAGAACTTTCCAGCTCCAGGCGAATCAGCTTGGTCAATTCACTAACTTTATAGATTCTGTTACCGACAATCAGGTCTTCAGCTTTCAAAGTCATCCTCGACAAGCATTTCTCTCTTTATAGTTAAAGCTTTTCCGTTTTGCGGGTCAATCTCGATAAGAACACAACCTAGCAGCAACCCCTCACTGGCCGGTTCAAACTTTTGCGGGCGGGCGGTTAGAAACCGGTTCAGGGCCTGCTCGGGCTTCATGCCAATAACCGAATTCAGTCCGCCGGCCATGCCCACATCGGAAATATAGGCGGTTCCACCTGGGAGAATCCTCTCGTCAGCCGTCTGGATATGGGTGTGTGTACCCAGGATGGCCGAGACCTGTCCATTCAGGAACCAGCCGAGAGCCTGTTTTTCGGAGGTAGCCTCAGCATGGAAATCGATAATGACGGTGGGAGTCAGAGGCAGAATGGCTTCCAGTTCTTTCTCTGCTCGACGGAAGGGACAATCTACCGGCTCCATGAAAACCCGACCCTGGAGATTAAGGATAGCCGCCTTTATGCCGTTTTCATTCTCAAAGATATGATAGCCATGGCCAGGATTTCCTTCCGGATAATTGGCTGGTCGAACAAGTCGCGGTTCTTTCTCCAGATAATTGAAAACCTCTTTTTTATCCCAGATGTGATTACCTGAAGTCAGAACATCAACCTGCAATAGAAGTTCGCGAGCTATTTCTTCTGTCAGGCCAATCCCGCCAGCCGCATTTTCGCCATTGGCAATGACCAGCGAGGGGCGGTATTTCTTTTTAAGCTCGGGCAAAAACCGGCTCAGGGCCCGTCGCCCAGGGCGGCCGACGATATCTCCAATAAAAAGAACTATAAAATTATCTGGCATATTCCACCGCCCTCATTTCGCGAATGACCATGACCTTAATCTGACCGGGATAATCAAGCTCATCTTTGATTTTTTGAGCGATATCCCTGGCGATGACGGCGGCTCTGTCATCAGAGATTTTCTTAGCATCGACGATGATCCGTATCTCGCGTCCGGCCTGCAGGGCAAAAGCTTTGGCCACACCTTCAAAGGAGTTGGCGATTTCTTCCAGTTTCTCCAGTCTCTGAACATAAGTTTCCAGGAGTTCCCGACGGGCGCCAGGTCTGGCTGCAGAAAGAGTGTCGGCAGCCTGTACCAGCACCGCTTCCACCGAAGGAAAATCTATATCTCGGTGATGAGAAGCAATAGCCTGAACCACTGCTTCGCTCTCTCCGTATTTTTTGGTTAGCTCAACTGACAGTTCGGTATGAGTCCCTTCATAATCTTTATCGACAGCTTTTCCGATATCATGCAGCAACCCGGCCCGCAGAGCGACGGTCACATCGAGGCCTAATTCCCGGGCCATCAAGGCCGCCAGCAAAGCTACTTCTTTGGAATGCTGGAGGACATTTTGTCCGTAGCTCGTCCGGTATTTCAGTTTTCCCAGGTATTTAACCAGCTCTGGATGCATGTTCTGAATGCCCAGTTCAAGTAAGGTGTTTTCGCCTTCCTGCTTTATTTTTTCTTCCAGTTCCACTTTGACCTGCTCTACGATATCTTCAATTCTGGCCGGATGAATACGGCCATCAGCCACCAGCTTTTCTATGGCCATTCTGGCCAGCTCGCGCCGCAGAGGGTCAAAACTCGACAGGATGACAGCCTCAGGTGTATCATCAATGATGATATCCACCCCGGTGGCCATTTCCAGAGCCCGAATATTGCGCCCTTCCCGGCCGATAATCCTGCCCTTCATGTCATCTGAAGGCAAATCAACGACAGATACGGTCGTCTCGACGACATGTTCAGCCGCCGAGCGCTGGATAGCATTGGAAATGATTTCTCTGGCCAGAGTTTTGCTTTTTTCTTTGGTTTCTTCTTCTATTCTACGGACGGTCTGAATAGCCTGGAGTTTGGCTTCATCCTCGATTTTTCGAATCAACATGTTTTTGGCTTCTTCCTGAGTCAAGCCGGATATTTTTTCCAGTTCCTTGGTCTGTTTTTCCAGAGTCTCATTTATCTTTTGTTCGAGTTGCTCCAGTTCTTTTTCCTTGGCATAGAGACGGCGCTCTTTAGCTGAAAATTCTTTTTCTTTTCTTTCTAGGTTCTGATATCGCCTTTCCAGTGCCTCTTCTTTATGAAGTAGCCGGCGTTCCTGCTCTGTTAATTTGTACCTTTTTTCTTTGGTCTGGGCTTCAAACTCAGCCTGCCGGGTAGCATCTCTTTCCCGGGCCTCAAGTTCGGCCTGTCTTTTGATTTTTTCAGCTTCTTGTTCGGCTCTGGCAATGATTTCTTTCGCTTTTTCTTCGGCCTTCAAGATGCCTTTTAATCCCTGGCTTCTCTTGAGAAAAACGATGATCAGAACAATCAGTAAAATAGCTAAAAGTGGGATTCCCACCATTAGTAGTGTTTTCATCTTCAAACCTCCTCGCCGGACTGCTGATCAAAAGAGTTAACAAGGAGGTCAGGTAATGGTTATGACGTTAGATAGCCGCTGGACGGACACCCCTTGAGCTGGCGGATATGATTAAGGCTATTGCTTTCTTGCTGGCTGTCGGATATAGACCTTAGATCTAATTTATCATAAGAATTTACAGACAATTCTCTCCAATTAAGGGGTGAGTTTTTCCAGAGGATTAAAATCAAATTCATAGTTATTTACCTGAGCCTCAAGTTGTGCCAGCTTTTTTTCCAGCCGGTCAAAAGCCTCTTTTAAACCGGCTACCTCCCTTTCGGCCAAAGACAGCTCGTCAGCCAGATTCAAAGCAGTTAAAACTGCAATTTTGGATAAATCTGACGACCGGGATTTGGCTGCTACTTCCCGCATTTTCTGATCAACATAGGAGGTCAGCTGGCCGATATATTCTTCGTCTTCTTCTCCTTTGACGCAGATCCTGTATTTATTTCCAAAAATTTCAATTTCTATAATTTTTTCGCTCATATTCCCAATTTTTCTATCTGGGCAATGAGAGCTTCCAGTTTTTCCTTAACCTCTTCCTTTTCCTCACGCAGTTGTTTAAGTTCTTCTTCCATCTGGCTAAAAGCCTTAAGTTTCTCTTCCAGCTCTTTTTTTTCGCTTTTAGCCTGTTTCAAGTCTTCTTTCAAGCGGGCATTATCAGAAGACAGGCGGCTCACATGTTCTATAATCTGAGAAATCTTGCCCTCCAGTATTTTAATCCGCTCGATCTCGCTTGTCAATTTGCCCTCCTTACCTCAGTTGAATCTTCAGACTGGATTTTAACTGAGAAATAATGTCCAGCATGGCCCGATCCACCTCTTCTGCCTGAAGGGTTCGGGATTCGTGCCGGAAAAAGAACCTGACCGAATAACTGACCTGGTTGGGTGCCAGGCTTTCCCCCTCAAACCGGTCATAAATTTCAAATCTTTCCAGATAAGGAACATTCAGTTTCTTTAACTGGCTATAAATATCCTGAAAATTGATCGTGGAGTCGACCAGGAAGGATAGATCACGCACCACTCCCGGAAATCTAGGAACAGGGGCAAAAGCGAAAGGTCGAGGCTGGCGATCAAACAGAACTTCCAGATTGAACTCAGCGCCGTAAGCCAGTTTGTCCAGCCCATAGGCCTGTCTGATTTCTGACTTTAACAGCCCAAGATAACCAACGGGTTCTTTTTTGATCGAAATTTTCACAGCCTGGCCTGTCTGAAAAAAGCTATGGTCTTCAGGCTCAAAAGAAGGTGCTTCATAGCCAAGATAAAAAAACAGGTCTTCGATGGCCCCTTTTAGAAAGAAATAATCGGTTTCCCGGGCAGGCTGATTCCAGGTTTTTGCCTCTCGCTGACCGCTGGTCAACAGTCCGAGATGCCATTCTTCTCGTTGTTTTCCATCTTCTTCCCAGAAATAGATCTTGCCTGTTTCGAAGATGTGCACCCCATCTGCCTCCCGATTATAGTTCCAGACAGTATTCTCAACCAGTCCGGGAAGAAGTGAGGTCCTGAGAATCGAAGCCCGGGAAGAAATCGGATTCTGCAGCTCGATTGGGTCATAGCCAGTATGCCAGATTTTTTCTTTTTCCCGATCTCCGAAACTGAAATTAATAACTTCATCAAAACCATAATGAAATAAAATTTCTTTTAATAGCCAGAGACAGTCCTGCCGCTCGTCTGCTGGCAGTTCAAAAGACCTGGCTGGCGTTACTTCCGTTGGAATGCGGTCATAGCCGAAAAACCTGGCAATTTCTTCAATAAGATCAGCCTCCCGCTCCAGATCAACCCGGAAACTGGGAATTTCAGTTACCCACACCCCGGGTTTCTGCTCATTTAGTTTCAGGCCAAGAGCAGTTAGCGTTCGAACCACAAATTCCTCCGGGATTTCGATTCCAAGTAGCTCCCCGACTCTTTTCAGTCGCAAAGGAACAGATTTGGGTTTTCTGGGGTTAGGATAAACGTCCAGCAGCCCTCTGGAGGCTTTTCCGCCAAACTGACCCAGAAGGGAAGCTGCCATTTTAGCTCCCAGCGGGGCGGCATTGATATCAACGCCTCGTTCGAACCGATAGGAAGCATCCGTCATCAGGCCAAGCTTTTTAGCTGTCAGCCTGATTGAAACCGGGTCAAAATTGGCGCTCTCAATAAAAACATCGGTCGTTTTTTCACTGATACCTGACTCTTCGCCACCAATAATACCGGCCAGAGCTACGGGCTTACTTTCGTCCGCTATGACCAGCATGTCAGGGGTTAGCTCTAATAGCTGTCCATCCAGGGTACGAAGAGTTTCACCTTTCCTGGCTCTTCTAACAATGATTCTGGCTTCCTTTAACTGGCTGAAATCAAAAGTATGGAGTGGTTGACCAAGTGAAAAACAGACATAATTGCTGATATCAACCACATTATTTATGGGGCGGAGACCAACCGCTTCAATTCTTCTTTTTAGCCACTCAGGAGAAGGGCCAACCTGCACTCCTTTTACCACCAGTCCGCAATAGCGAGGACAGAGCTGGCTGTCCAGCACTTGAATATCAACCAGCTCGGTAGTTAACCGGTCAAGTTCAGCCAGCGGCCAGGAAGGCGATTTTAAAGGCAGTCCGAAGAGAGCAGCCAGTTCTCGGGCCACGCCGAGGTGGCCGAGGGTATCAGGTCGGTTGGCGTAAGTCTCAATTTCGTAAACAGTGTCGCCATCGATCTCTTTGACCGCTTCAACCATTAAACCGATCTGATCAAAATATTTAGCCAGTTCCCGGGGGGAAAGATTAAGGTCGAGATATTCTATTAGCCAGTCGTATGAAATGTTCATTTTCGGTTAAACTGCCTCAAAAATCTCAAATCATTTTCATAAAAATAACGCATCTCAGGGATTTCATAAGCCAGCATGGCTGTCCGGTCAATGCCCAGGCCAAAAGCCCAACCGCTGTATTTTTCCGGGTCGATATTGACATTTTTGAATACCTGGGGATCAACCAGGCCGGCTCCCAGAATTTCCTTCCAGCCGGTTCCACCACATACCCGACATTGAGCATCCTGGCCATGACAGGCAAGGCATTCAATGTCCACTTCGGCTGATGGTTCAGTAAAAGGAAAAAAACTGGGACGAAAGCGGATCTTTATTTTTTCCCCAAAAAGGGCCTTGATGAAATAGTCCAGTGTCCCCTTAAGATGGGCGAAGGTTATTCCCCGATCAACGACCAGCCCCTCAACCTGATGGAACATAGGTAAATGAGTCGGGTCGGGCGTTTCTCGCCGGTAAACCTTGCCAGGAATAATAATCCGGATAGGCGGTTTCTTTTTCTCCATGACACGGATTTGAACCGGCGAAGTGTGAGTTCGTAACAGCAGTTTGTCATTTATATAAAGAGTATCCCAGCTATCTCGAGCCGGATGATATGGAGGAAAATTAAGTGCTTCGAAATTATAATAATCAGTTTCGATTTCAGGGCCTTCCTCCACCGAAAAGCCCATCGAGACAAATATTTTTTCTATCTTTTTCTGAAAAAGAGTCAGGGGATGAGGAGCTCCCCAGTAGATTTTTTTACCGGGGAGAGTCAGATCAGTCGGCGGCTTCTCAGCCTCTGGCCTTCGGCATCGCTCTTCTAATTCAGACAGGGCTTGCTGGATTTCTGTCTTAAATTTGTTCAGGGCTTCTCCCGCGCTCCTTTTGTCGTCTGGTGGCAACTGTTTTAGTTCGTCGAAAAGCAGAGTTAAATAGCCCTTCTTCCGGCCGAGAAAAGTCTGTTTTAACTCCTCTACTTCTTTGCTATTTTTGGTTTTGGCGGCCAGATCATTAAAAAGCTGGCGGTACTGCTCTAATTTCTCTTGAAGGCTGCTCATGTCCTTGAAGAAGCCTGGACCTGTTTAGCCTGTTCAGCCAGATAAGCAAAGGTAGCCGGTGCTTTAACTGCCAGTTCAGCCAGAATTTTCCTATCGAGTTCAATCTGCAGATTTTTAAGTCCTCTGATAAACTGATTATAGGAAATGCCGTTGGCCTGAGCGCCGGCTTTAATCCTTATTATCCATAATTGCCGGAAGTCTCTTTTTTTATTCCGGCGATCACGATAGGCATATTGCATCGACTTCTCTACGGCTTCCTTGGCCGCCCGGTAATTGCTTTTTTTGGTTCCCCAGTAACCTTTAGCCTGGGCTAATATTTTTTTCCGGCGCTCTTTTTTCTTAGAGCCTCTTTTTACTCTTGGCATAATGTTTCTCCTTTCCTGCTGGTGCTTTCTGCCATGTGTTCAGGCTGGCTATTAAAAGTCATAAGGCAGCATCTTTTTGACCTTCTTCAGATCAGCCGGACTCAACTCAACTTTCTTGCCCAGCTGTCTGATTCTTTTAGATGACTTTTTGGTCAAAATATGGCTTTTATTAGCTTTTTTGTGGAGCACCTTCTTGTTTGCGGTTATTTTGAACCTCTTTTTCGCTGCCCGGTTGGTTTTTAGCTTTGGCATCTTTTCCTCCTGTTTTTATCGGCACAATCAGAGCGGTGCTGGCCCAGTCCTGATTTTTTACTTCTCCGTCCAGGCGGGCTATGTCAGAGACGTCTGATAAAATTCTATCCATAACCTGGTAGGCCATTTCGGGATGAGACCTTTCCCGGCCCCGAATCATGATGGTAATTTTAACCTTATCTCCATCCTCAATGAAGCGGCGAATGTGTTTTAACTTAAAATTGTAATCATGGATGCTTATTTTTGGCCTGAATTTAATTTCCTTAATCTGAGCCTGTTTCTGGTGTTTCTTGGCTTCATGCTCTTTTTTGTGGAGTTCATAAAGAAACTTGCCATAATCCATGATCCGGCAGACAGGGGGAGTGGCTTGAGGGGCGATTTCAACCAGATCCAGTCCTTTCTCCCGGGCGATAGCCAGGGCCTGAGGGACAGACATTACCCCTAATTGATTCTTATCTTCATCAATTACTCTAATTTCTGGTGCCCTGATCATTTCATTTATCCTGTGGGGATGCTCCTTAGCTTTTGGGGGACGATAAGGTTCTCTTTGGAAAATAGGTGACCTCCTATATTTTTATTTCTAAAGATTTTTCTTGAATTAACTGTTTTAGTCTGGGGAGTAAGGTGTCTATCTTCATCTCACCCAGATCGCCCTGACCATGTATTCTCAAGGAGAGACTGCCGCCGTTCATTTCTTTGTCACCGACAATGGCCATGAGTGGAATCTTTTCCATTTCGGCCTGCCGAATTTTCTTCCCGATTTTTTCTCTGGACTCATCGATCTTAGCTCTCAGGCCTTCGGCTACCAGCCTGGACTGAATTTCTCTGGCATAGGCTTCGTGGCGGTCGGCAATGGGTAAAATGATCATTTGAACTGGCGCCAGCCAGAGGGGGAAATTCCCCATATAATGCTCAATTAATACCCCGAAAAACCTTTCCAGGGAACCTAAAAGAGCTCGATGAACCATAAAGGGACGGTGGAAGTTACCATCTTCTCCAACATAGGTCAGATCAAACCTTTCCGACAGGTTAAAGTCCAGCTGGACGGTTGTACATTGCCATAAACGGCCGATGGCATCTTTGATCTTGATATCTATTTTCGGGCCATAAAAAACGCCTTCACCCTGATCTATCTGATAAGACAGGCCTGAGCTTTTTAAAGCTTCTTCCAGGGCCTTTTCCGCCTTGTCCCAGTCGGCCAGGCTGCCCACGTATTTTTCAGGTCTGGTAGCTAAATAAACCTGATAATTTTCAAAGCCAAAAGCCCGCAACAGCCTGATGGCCAGGCGAATGACTCCTTTGATTTCATCTTCGAGCTGATCCTCGCGGCAGAAGATATGAGCATCGTCCTGGGTGAAGCCTCTGACCCGAAGCAGACCGTGGAGAACCCCGCTCCTTTCGTATCTGTAAACTGTACCGAGCTCCGCCCAGCGCAAAGGCAGCTCCCGGTAAGAGCGTTGCCGGGATTTGTAAGCAATGATATGAAAAGGACAGTTCATAGGTTTGAGTTGATATTGACAGCCTTCCAGTTCCAGGGGCGGATACATGGCTTCGTAAAATTCAGTGTGGCCGCTCTTCTTCCAGAGATCAAGTTTGGCTATATGTGGAGAATAGATAAAATCATAGCCATCTTTCAGGTGTTCTTCTTTCCAGAAATTTTCAATCAAATAGCGAATAATTGCCCCTTTTGGCTGCCAGATGACCAGGCCGGCTCCGAGATCGTCACTGGTATGGAAGAGCCCGAGTTCCTGGCCCAGGCGGCGGTGATCACGTTTTCTGGCTTCTTCCAGAAAATTCAGATAATCATCAAGTTCTTTCTGGCTGAAGAAGGCCGTTCCATAAATTCTCTGTAACTGAGGGCCGCGTTCATCACCCTTCCAGTAGGCACCTGAAACCGACAGTAACTTAACATATTTGATATAGCCAGTCGATGGCAGATGTGGACCGAGGCAGAAATCAATAAAATCTCCCTGTTCATAACAGGTGACTTCAGCTCCACCTTTTTCCTGTATCAGCTCTACCTTTAGCTTCTGGCCGCGGTCTTCAAAAATCTTGATGGCCTCTTCTTTTTTTAAAACCCGCCGCCGGATAGGCAGGTCCTGGGCCGCTATTTCCCGCATTCTTGACTCAATAGCCACCAGATCCTCAGGAGTGAAGGCTTGATCACGAAGAAAATCATAATAGAAACCGGTCTCGGTGGCTGGACCAACTCCGGCCTGGACTCCTGGAAAAAGTTCAAGTACGGCCTGGGCCAGAAGGTGAGATGCACTGTGCCAGAGAATCTCCAGAGCTTCGGGATCGCTGGCGGTTACAGGTTCGAGCTCGCGATCGTGGTCGGCCGGATAGCTCAGATCCAGAAGCTCCTGACCACTTCGGAACAACAGAGGTTTTTCTTCAAGTCTGAGCTGTGGTCTAAGTTCTGATAGAGGTGTCCCTTTGGGTAAAGAAAAAATAGACTTCCCAACTTTAATTTTGATTAATTCTTCCATTGACTCAACTTAGCTTTGATCTTTATTCTACCATAAACAAAACTGACCTTTATACCCGCAAAAATCAGAGGTAATGGTAGGCGCGGAGGGGATTGAACCCACGGCCTCTTCCGCGTCAAGGAAGCGCTCTCCCACTGAGCTACGCGCCTGCCAGCTATTTCAAGGCTTCTATATATTAATGAAATCCCCCTTAACCTGTCAAGTTAGGGGCTGGCTGAGCTCTATAGTAGCTGAAATGAAACCTTAAACATTTAAAAAAAGAAAAATCCAGCTGGATAACCTGTGCAGCTTTTGAGTAAATAATCGGCAGCAGGCTTTTTATGCTCTTAAAGCCAGACTGAGCTATAATAATAGTATGATCGGGATTATGTCAGATTCGCATGACAATCTGGTAGCCATTAACAAAGCTATCGACATCTTTAATCGAGCTGATTGCTCACTGGTAATACATGCCGGGGACATCATTGCTCCTTTTGCTGCCCAGGAGTTAAGGAAACTGAAATGCCCGGTTAAAGCTGTTTTTGGCAATTGTGACGGAGAAAAGGATGGTTTGATTAAAGTTTTTAAGGATCTGGGGGAAATCAAGCCTGCTCCTTTTAGCTTTATTGAAGATAACAGGCGCTTTATTGTCTCCCACTATCCTCTTGAAGATGTTCAGGAAGAAGTAGATATCATCGTTTTTGGCCATACTCATCGTTCTCAGGTAAGCCAGCAGGGAGAACTTTTGGTCATTAATCCCGGCGAAACAGGTGGCTGGGTAAAAGGGGTTAGCACGGTTGTCCTGCTGGAAGCGGAAAAGATGTCGGCAGACATAATAATATTATGATCAGAGAGCTCAAGCCAGAAGCTTCGGCCTCCGCGGAGATTTATGTGAAGAGAGCCTTGGTCATAGAATAGATAAGGAAGAAGGAAACCAATGGGTAAGGGACTTGGTAATCGTCAAAAGCCAGGCTGGCAACGGGTAAGAAAAGTTGAGTCTAAAAACCACAAAAAACTTTTAAAAGAGCTTCAAGGGGGGAAAAAGCCAGCCAGGCCCGTGAAAAAAGTTCCCCATTAAGGGTTTGCCTGTTTTTCGAAGAGAACTGCCAGACTCCCGAGAAGATAACCAGTTGGATTTCATCTGTGAAATAGCTCTAGCCGACAGGTTCAATTAGACTTTAAGGCCCCATTTTTGCTATACTTATAGTTCTTAATAGCCGCCTGGTGGCTATCAAGTAAAAACTATTATAAGGAGCTTAAAAATGAGAAAAGTCATTATCATGGGAGCTGCAGGCCGCGATTTTCACAATTTTAATGTCTATTTTCGCGACAATCCTGATTACCGGGTAGTTGCTTTTACTGCTACTCAGATTCCTGATATTGAAGGCAGAAAATATCCGGCTGCTCTGGCCGGGAAGCTCTATCCCAGGGGGATACCGATTTATTCGGAAGCGGAGTTGACCGATCTAATTAAGGAACATAAGGTTGATGAAGTACATTTTGCCTACAGTGACGTTCCCCATGAATATGTCATGCATAAAGCTTCCGAAGCAATGGCAGCCGGAGCCAGTTTTGTTCTGCTCGGGCCGGCTGATACCATGATCAAGAGCCGCAAACCGGTAATATCAGTTTGCGCGGTCAGAACCGGGTCAGGCAAGAGCCAGACAACCAGAAAAGTGGCTCTCACCCTGAAAGCCAAAGGACGCCGGGTAGTGGTTATCAGGCATCCCATGCCCTATGGTGATCTGGAAAAACAGAAAGTTCAGAGATTTGCTACCTACGAGGATCTCGATCGCCATGAATGTACGATTGAAGAAAGGGAAGAATACGAACCTCATATTGACAATGGCATTATTGTTTATGCTGGCGTTGATTATGGAGCTATTCTGAAACAGGCCGAAAAAGAGGCGGATATCATCCTCTGGGATGGCGGCAACAATGATTTCCCTTTTTATAAATCAGATCTGGAAATTGTGGTGGTGGATCCACATCGGGCCGGTCATGAATTGAGCTATCATCCCGGGGAAACCAATTTCCGGCGGGCTGATGTTTATGTGGTCAATAAAATGGATACGGCGGAGCCGGAAAAGGTTAAGCTGGTTATGGATAACATTAAGAAGATTAATCCGAAGGCAAAGGTCATAAAGGCCAACTCTCCAATTTTTGTCGAGGATGGGTCTCAGATTAAGGGTAAGAGAGTGCTGGTCATTGAGGATGGCCCGACCCTGACCCACGGTGGCATGCGTTATGGGGCAGGCATTGTAGCTGCCCAGCAGTATCAGGCGGCGGAGATTATTGACCCCAGGCCCTATGCTGTGGGCAGCATCAAAAAGACCTTTGAAAAGTATAGTCATTTAGATAAAGTGCTCCCGGCCATGGGCTATGGAGAAAAGCAGACAAGAGAACTGGCTGCTACCATCAACAAAATAGACTGCGATCTGGTCATCAGCGCTACTCCGATCGATTTAAACCGGGTGATCAAAGTCAACAAGCCGATGCTTCGTGTTCGCTACGAACTGGAAGAAATTGGCCAGCCCAATCTCAAGTCTGTCCTGAAAGATTTTTAGACCTGTTTGACAGCCGACAGCCGGTCTTAGGGTAAAAATTAAAGAGGGTAGAAAAGGCAAGTATTAAGGCGGCAAAAGATGAAGGCGAAAATTGCACTGATCGCTTTTGGCGGCAATGCTATATTGCCTGAAAACCAGAAAGGTTTACAGGAAGAGCAAATGCACCAGGCCCAGAAGGCAGCTGAACTCATGGTGCAAATCATCAAAAAAGGCTATGAGCTCATTGTCGTTCATGGTAATGGCCCCCAGGTGGGGAATTTGCTGATTCAGATGGAAGAGGCTGCTAACAAGATTCCTCCTTTCAGTCTGGAAGTCTGTGATGCTATGACGGAAGGCAGTATGGGTTTCATGCTGGAAAAAGCTATTATCAATGAACTCCGCCGGCAGTCGATAGATAAGGATGTTGCTACCCTGATTACCGAGGTGGTAGTGGACAAAAATGATCCTGCTTTTGGGAAGCCGACCAAGCCAATTGGGCCTTTTTATCCTAAATTCAGGGCTCAGCAGCTGGCCCGGCAAAAAAAATGGACAATGGTAGAAGATGCGGGTCGCGGTTTTCGCCGGGTGGTTCCTTCTCCCCGGCCGATTGATATTGTGCCCAAGTGGATCATCAGAGACCTGGTAATGTCTGGCCGGGTGGTGATCGCCGCTGGCGGCGGGGGTATACCGGTCATAATCAACAGCCGGGGCCTGTACGAAGGCGTGGAAGCCGTTATTGATAAAGATTATGCTTCCAGCTTGCTGGCCAGAGAAGTAGGAGTCGAGCTGTTTATCATTCTGACTGGCATTTCCAGGGTGTATTATCATTTTGGCCAGCCGGACCAGAAACCGTTGTCTACCATTACGGTAGAAGAAGCCAAAAAATTCCTGGAGCAGGGAGAGTTTCCACCTGGTTCAATGGGTCCCAAGATCAGGGCAGCCATAGAATATATTGAGGCTGGAGGAAAGGAAGTCCTGATTACTTCAGCCAGCCATTTAAAGGCAGCACTGATCAATCGTTCCGGGACAAGAATTGTGGCCAGTATTCCAGTAAGTTCAAATATAGAGATAGGAGGAGAACAATGAAAAAAGATTTCATTACGATACATGAACTGAGCCGTTATGAGTTTAATGAAATCCTGGATTTAACCACCAAAATGAAAAAAAACCCGGAGAAATACCGCTCGGTCCTCAAAGATAAGATTCTGGCTATGATTTTCCAGAAGCCTTCTCTCCGGACAAGAATGACCTTCGAAGTTGGTATGCTCCAGCTGGGTGGTGAGGCTATTTATCTGGCACCTTCTGATATCCAGATGGGTTCGCGGGAAAGCGTGAGGGATATTGGGAAGAATCTGGAACGCTGGGTAGATGGCATTATGATCAGGACTTTTGGCCACCATATTATTCTCGAGCTGGCTGAAAGCACCAGAATTCCGGTTATCAATGCTCTAACTGATCTCCTCCACCCCTGCCAGGCCATGGCTGATGTCTTCACCCTGCTCGAAAAAAAAGGCAGTCTGGCTGGTTTGAAGCTGGCCTATGTTGGCGATGGAAACAATGTAGCTCACAGCCTGATGCTGGCCGCGGCCAAGGCAGGAATGAAAATGGCTGTAGCCACTCCTCCCGGTTATGAGCCGAAGAAGGAAATTATAGACTGGGCCAGAGAAGACGGACAGGGAACGGATTTTGAACTGACCATTACTCATGATCCGGTGGAGGCAGTTAGAGAAACTGACGCCGTTTATACGGATGTCTGGGCTTCGATGGGTCAGGAAGCAGAAAAGGAAATTAGGAAGAAGATTTTTTCTCCTTATCAGGTTAATCGTGAGCTGTTTTCCAAAGCGAAACCGGATGCTTATTTCATGCACTGTCTGCCAGCCCATCGAGGTGAAGAGGTGACTGATGAGATTATCGACTCACCGAATTCCATCGTCTATGATCAGGCTGAAAATAGATTGCATGTGCAAAAAGTTATCATGATGAATTTAATGGGGAAAAAATAACCAATGGATAAAGAAAATTTAAAAATTACGGCCATAACTGCCGAAGATCTGGCTGTAATTGAACAGGAATTGACCAGGACCAATCGGCCTTTGACTACTGCTGAACTGGCAGAAAAGCTGGCTTTCGCCAAGACGGCCAGTGAACGGCATCAGGCGGTCAAAATTTATGATCCCAATGCCCGCTACGAAATTGGCGATTTTATCTATAAAGAATATGATGAAAATCTTCAGGTCGGCAGCAAAGCTACCGAGCATTTTCAGGGCGGAGTGGTACTAAAAGTAATTAATAAGACCAGACTGCCCAATTTTCCTTATGAAATGCTGGAAGTTGATTACGACGGAGGAGGGCCCTTCCGCCGTTATCTGGACTACATGAAAAAGACCAAAACTGAGGTGTTGTTGCCTTCCAATCCTGAGGGGCAGGGAAAAGAACCGGAGATTCTGGGGGAAGAACGTGATCCGAGGCAGACCGAACTGCCCATGACCGAAAAAGATATAAAGACCTTAGAGCGAAACTTAAGGAAAGCCCTGAGTGGTTCCGCAGTTTTCTTCAGCTGGAATGATTTCTGGCAACTCAGTTCAAAAAGAATTGAAATCCCGGAAGAGAAAATTAAAGAAATTTCGGAGGAGCTGGCTGCCAGCAAAACTTCTATCTCGAGCGAAGAGATAGTTAAAAAGTATTTTGGCCTTGAGCCATCCAGCGATCTCTTTGAACTCTATTGCCTGTCCTTAAATTTTTTGCTCGAGAAGAAATATCGCAAAGATTTTATCTGTCTTTCAACCAGAAACTGGGGTAAGTGGCACCTGAAGAGTGTGCTCAATAAGCTACCTGAAGGCCTACCTATCTCCAGCCCTCTGGCTCCGGTACCTGATCTTGGACAGGGAGAAGGCCTGCAATATACCAGAGTTGATTCTTTCCCCTTTAAAGTTTATCTGACCTGGCGAGAAATTCTGTCCGGCGCCGTTCGCCTGCCACGCAGTCTCTCCCGTGAATTCACCTCCCGAGAATATCAGTTCGTTGATGATGAGGACGGCAAATCCTATACTGTTTACTATTACCCCGAGGGTAATTTTCTTCTCGGACTGGCTGAGTATTTTCAGACCAATAATATTCCCCAGGGAACAAGCCTGACCATTAACCGTAAAGCTGAAGACACTTTTACCTTCTGGATCAAAAAGTCCAAGAAGAAAACAGCTACATACCAACTGGAATATGATTCTGCCACCGGACACTTTAGCCTGGGTCACGGAGAGGTCTTTACTCTGGCTATGGCCAACAAAAGCCTTAATCTCGATCGGGAAATTGTTGCCCACCTTTTGACCATGCAGGATGAAAGTCAGGATCTGGATTTGAGGCAATTGCTGGTTAAGGTCTTTAAGACGCCAGAGCTGACAGGTAATAACCGGTCGCTGCATTTTCTGCGGGCCTATCACCTGGTGGACCTGCTGCGGGCAACAACGGCCGAAGATGTTGAATATGTCCTTAATAATGCACCTGAATTTGTGGCGTCGGAGAAAAAAGAAGGGATTTATATTTACCAGGAATCCCTTGAACCAAAGGAGGTTCCGGTTGAGGAAGAGAAGGCGGCGTCCTCTTTTCTCGAATCTCTGGCCGAGCAACTGGCTGGTAGCCGAGCCGAGGCCGAGATAACCATGAGTCAGGAAAGTGCAGCTCCCGAAGAGCAACAAGGTGCCGGGGTCGAAGAGGTGGCAGAAGAAATCCAGATAGAAACAGTTGCGCCTCCGCCCCAGGAAGCTGAGATTAAAGTTACACTTGAACCCGTTAAGAAAGAGAAAACCAGAGAAACAGAGAAAGAAGGAAAACCAGGCAAAAAGAAAAAAGAACCGATGGAAGACAAGAAATTCAAGTCAAAAAAAAGTGATCGCCGTTTGATTGAAGAAAGAATTGTCGAAGAAGAATCTGAAATAGAAGCGCTGGAAGCAGTCAAGGCTCAGCAGGAAGAAACAGAAGAAGCCGAAGCAGAAAATAAAACTATCCAGGTTGAGCTGGAAGCAGCCAAGCAAGAAGCTAAATTTGGTTTCTTTGCAGAAATGTTGAAATCAGCTTTGACCAAGAAACAGCCGGAACAAAAAGAAGAAGAGAAGGAAGAAAAAAAATAGTCTGAGCCTCTGACCAGGTTCAGCTAGAGGATTATCCTTTTCGAGCCACTGCGCCGGGTAAGGCCCAGTTCATCCAGAAATTCGAGCAGCGGGATGGCATATTTTCTGGATAAGCCGGTCAATTTTTTAAACTCGCCAACGGTTAATTCTCTCTGACCACTTTTTTTCCTTTTTTCCAGTTCTTTTTTGATCTCTTCCAGCCAGCTGGCATGAAGAATAAAACCATCCTGACTTTCGACTACTTTCTTTTTCTGGAGAAGGAGCTCAACCATCGTTTCGAGGCGTTGAGGGTGAACCTTAAATTTTCTGGCCAGCTCTTCCAGAGAAGAGGCAGAAAACTTCTGTTCCAGAAGCATCTTCTCAATGGCCTGCATGATTTCATCTTCTTCTTTAGATAGGCTGGTTTCGAAACCGTGTTGCCGGACCTGTTCTCCGCTTATTTCCACCTGCCCGTCCTTGATGAGGCGGTTCAAAGCCAGCAGCAGAACAGGCCTGGGCAGCCTGAATCTCTCCTGGACCTTTTTAATTTCTGGACCGGTTTCGGCTGGTCGCCGCTGATGATAATCTTCAATGAAGCTCAACATTCTGGTCAGCAGAAAGTCAAAGCTTTTCCTGCTCAGAAGAAAAAGTGGAGAAAATTCCAGAATAAAAAGCTGCCCCTCCTTTTCGAGCTCCAGGGCTAATTGAGAAAGCTCCGAAGAGGATAGCCGGCAAAAATCTTCCAGCTCTTTTTCCCTCAAACCTTGAAGGCCAGCTTCTTCGGTTAGGGCCAGCAGCATGGCTTTCTCATCAGCAGCATATTGGTCAAGCCGCTCGACGAGTTTTTCTTCTCGTTTGATTTTTGTCAGCTGATTGGCCAGTGGATAGATGACCCGAGCCGAGACAGGCTGGTTAAAACCAGGAAGCTTAATTTGAAGATTATCTCCCCATCTGAGCTCAAAAGGCAGCCTGGCTTTTATCTTTAAATAAGGCACCTTAGATTTTTTTGACGGCAGCTTACCCGGCTCGATTTTGGCCTGAAATTGTCCCTGGTTGACCAGAATCTGACCTGAGCGCTGTTCTTCTCCAGACAGCTCCAGCCATTCTCCACTGGGCAGGACATAAAAAACTGTTTCAACGGAAGTCATTTTCGCTTCTCATCATCTCTAATCAATCTTTTCAGCCAGGACGAATTCTACCTTTTTAAGAATGGGGTTACAGCTAACCATCCTGACTCTAACTTTTTCGCCGAGGGAGAAAGTTACTCCACTTTGCCGGCCGCGCAGAGTTTTTTCATCTCTTCGCAAAAAGTAATCATCGCCCAGAGCGGAGTAAGGTATCAGTCCATCTATAAAGTAATCGTCAAGTTCAACCACCAGTCCAGCCCGGTTAATGTCGGTTATGATCCCGACGAATTCTTCACCCAGCTTATTTTTCAGGAGGCGGAGGATTCTCCACTGAATAAGAGCTCTTTCTGCTTCATCGGCCAGCCTTTCGCGCTGGGAGCAATGCAAGGCGATATCAGCCAGGGGTAGAGGTCTCGGTTTTTTCCTGGCCAGCGCTCTTTTGAGGAGACGATGAACAGTCAAATCGGGATAGCGACGAATAGGTGAGGTAAAGTGGGTGTAAACGGGCAGAGCCAGGCCGAAATGACCACAATTTTTATCTGAATAGACGGCCAGGCGCATGGCTCTCAGGACCTGAATGGTAATAAATTTTTCCTCAGGCTTGCCTTTAAAGCTCTCGATAATTTTCTGGAGATCAGCCGATTTAATCTGACTGGCCCGGGGCAGTTCCAGTCCGAAATGGACCAGCAGGCTTTTTAATTTTTCCAGGTCGGAGCGAGTCGGAGCAGGATGAACACGGTAAATACAACCATAATTATGTTCACTTAGATAAGTGGCAACGGCCACATTGGCGGCCAGCATGAATTCCTCCACGAGGCCATGAGCTTCGTTTCGCTCCGAAGGGACAACTGCCGTCAGTAATCCTTCCCGATAAACGAGTTCAGGTTCGAGCAAATCAAAATCAAGGCTGCCCTGGCGCAGACGCTTTCTTTTAAGAATCCGGGCCAGATGCCTCATAAGAAAAAGATCGTCAAGAAGATGCTGATAGCGATGTCGTTCTTCCGGGTCGCCCTGAAAGATTTTGAAAACCGAAGTATAGGTCATTCTTTCTGCTGTCTGAATAACCGAGGGGTGGAAATCACTCTGCAGAATTTCACCCCGATCATCTATTTCCATGAGGGCAGAAACGGTGAGACGTGGTACCCTCGGCCTTAAGCTGCACAGATCGTTGGATAATTTTTCCGGCAGCATGGGTAGCGTCAGATCAGGAAAATAAACGCTGGTACCACGCTGGTAGGCCTCGCGGTCAAGAGCTGAACCCGGCCGGACATAATGCGAGACATCGGCAATATGGACGCCCAGCAGATAATGCCCGTTGCTCAGTTTCCTGATGCTGACTGCATCATCAAAGTCCTGGGCTTTCTCCCCATCTATGGTGACTGTCGTCCAGTTTCTGTAATCGGCCCGCCCCTCAAAATCTTGAGGCCCGGGCTCAGTCGGCAGAGCAACTGCCTCAGCCAGGGTCTCGCCAGCAAATTGTTCAAACAGGTTGTGTTGATTGATAACCACCTTCAGATCCACTCCTGGTTCATCCTGGTAGCCAAGTACTTTTCTGACTTCCAGGCTGGTGCGGTCAATTTCCACAATTTGCCCTGGTTGTGGCTTTTTGCGGCTCTTAACTTTAACCAGAAACGGTTCTTCATGGATGGTATCCATTGGCAGAACAAATGGCTGATAATTTATCTCAAGGTACAGGCCGAAGATAGATGTTCGTCCCCTCTTTAAAATCCTGGTTACCCGTCCTTCGGTTTTCCCTTTTTGTCCTTCTGCTTTGACCAGGACTTCAACCAGGTCACCGGTTAGAGCGCCTGCTGTCTGTCCGGGCGGAATAAAAATATCCTCAGTACCCCCTTCGGCTGTTTCCGGCGTGACAAAAGCAAAACCACGCTTGTTTAAGGAGATGGTTCCTCTGATAACCTTATTCCGGGGCAAAGGCATAACCAGGTCACCCTTCAGTTTAAGCTGTCCCTGTTTTTCCAGATATCTGACCAGCCCTTTTAATTTCCTTTTCTCGCCTTTATTGAGCTTCAGGACCCGCCCTAACCTTTCCAGGCTGATTGGCTTTCTATTTTTTTCTAAATATTCAATTATTTCTTTTTCCATGTTTTTTTCCATCTATAGTTGGTTAATGCCGGCTGAATTTATCGCCACAGATTCAATAATAAAAAAGAGAGACATAGGGAAGATGATAAAGCTGTCTCTTCTCTTTGACCAGCCTCGTCTGCAGAATTTCGGTCAGAGCCGCCTCTGGCTTGCCTGGAAATTCCCGTCGAATCTCCTTTAAGCCAGTCTTTTTCTCTTCCTCCAGAATAAGCTGGAAGATTAGCCGGTCAATTTCCTCATCCAGTTCTTCGAGTTTATTTTCATCCGGTTCGCTATTATTTAGAATGTCCAGAGCTATTTTATATGATTCCCTAAGCTTCTCCAATTCGGCCGGCAGTCCGCTGAGGAAAGCTTCTATCTCTGCCCTGGCTTTATTTATTTTTTTATCAGGTTCAATCTGAGGTGAGGCCTGACCGATAAGCCTTTCCTGATAGCTCGCATAAGCTTTTAAGACCTCTCTTTCACATTGGCTGAGTGAATAGATATTTCTCCTTTTTTTTCTTTTGAGCTGTCTGGCAAAAGTCCGGTCAATGCCCTCCAGAATTGGCTCCAGTGGTATGCCCAGCTTTTCCCAGTCGGAGATGAGAGCCAGGTCAGGCGGTGGCAGAAAAAACATGCTGGTCTGATGCCTTAAAAAGCGGCGGGCAATCTCCTGGTAATAGTACTGGCGGCTGACCTCATCCTGAGTCATTTTTTCTCCCGAGGGCGGTTTTTCTCATAGAGTAGCTGCAAACCTGCCAGTACCAGATTTGGTTCAAAATGATCTATTGCCTTAATATCAGAGGCGATAAGCTCAGCCTGACCGCCGGTAGCTACAATCACCGGTTTTGTCTGGAGTTCGGCTGACATCTCATTGATAATTTGATTGACCAATCCGATATAGCCAAAGTAGAGTCCTGACTGCATGCTGGAGACAGTATTCCGGCCGATAGCTGCCCTGGGCTTTTTGATTTCAATCCGTGGTAAACGGGCTGTTCGCAAATACAGGGCCTCAGCTGAGATTTGAATGCCAGGGGCAATTGATCCACCCAGATATTCGCCGGCGGCTGAGACAGCATCAAAAGTGGTGGCTGTCCCAAAATCAACGATAAGGCAGGGACCTCCATACTTTTTATAGGCAGCGTAAGCAGCCACAATCCGGTCTGGACCAACCTCGGCCGGATTCTCATAAAGAATTGGTATGCCGGTTTTAAGTCCCGGTCCAACCAGCAGTGGTTTGACCTTGAAAAATTTCTCCATCGCCTGCTCGATAACAGGCGTGATAGGCGGAACCACGGAAGAAATAATGGCTCCCTTAATTTTCTGGCAGGAAAGCTTTTTGTATCCGAGCAGGTTACAAAGAATCAGCCCATATTCATCCGCAGTTTTTTCCCGGTCGCTTTTTATTTTCCAGTTGACCAGCAACTTTTTACCCCGAAAAATGCCAAGAGCAATGGTTGTATTGCCGATATCAAAAGTCATAATCATCGTTTTCTCCTGGTCACGGTTTCAATTTATCACTTCAACCTAACACTCTCACTATTTCTGAGCCATAGTATTTTTTACTCTCCTGGCCGATTTGAAGAATTAAGCTCCCATCCTGAGCAAGACCGCTAAACTGGCCTGAGACCTCTCCTTCTCGCTCTTTAATAATCAGAGTCTGACCCGGAGAAAAGGAAAGCCTGGCCTCAAATCTGCGGACAATTAATTTTGCTTGCCCTTCTTTGAGCTTATTATACCAGAACTGAAATCTCTTACCAAGGAGCTGGAACAATTCTTCCGGTTGATAAGTTTTTCCGGTGATAAGAAGAAGCGAAGTAGCCAGCCCTGCTACTTCTTCGGGAAAATCTTCCTGCCGATGGTTAAGATTTACCCCGAAGCCGGCAATGACCTCAGCTTGACCGGTTTGTAAGGTCTCTGCCTCGCACAAAATCCCACCGATCTTTTTGCCTTTAAAGAGAAGATCATTAGGCCATTTTAGACTGATATCCACCCTGGCCAGCTCCTCTAGAGCCTCGGCTGCAGCCAGCCCGCCAGCCAATGGCAGAAGATGTAAAAACCCTGCCGGCGGCCGTAGCAGAAAAGATACATACAATCCCTTTTTAGCTGATGAATGCCACGGGCGGCCTTTGGTGCCACGACCGGCTGTTTGCTCATCGGCCAGAACTGCTGTTCCCTCCGGAAAGCCGAGTCTGGCCAGCAGGCGACCAAAATTCATAGTCGAGTCCAGACTAGAAAATCTAAAGGATAGCTCGCCAAAGTTTATGGCACCCATGGTTTATGTTTTAAGCGGTTAGCCCGAATCTAAAGCTTTCTCAGCTCTGATAAGCTTTTAAGTAACTTTTCCTTTTTAAGTTCAAGTTCCTGCCGTCGCTCTTCGTGTTCTGCCACCACTGGTTGAGGTGCCTTTTGTTTGAAATCAGGGTTTTCCAGCCGCCCGATAAGTTTGTTCAGGTCTTCTTCCAGACGGGTCAGTTCCTTCTGGAGGCGCTCGATTTCCTGCACTCTATCAATGGCTCTCGCCAGCTGTAAGCCGATTTCGGTTGTCCCGGCAACTCCTTTAAGAAGGTGTTCAGCGGATGGCATTTCTGTCACATATTCGATTCTCTCTACACCAGCCAGAAGTCTCATAGCTTCTTCGTGTGGCCCGGCCAGTTTCTGACTTTTATCCCGGTCGCTTATCCAGAGGTTAACTTTTTCTCTAACTGGCAGTTGATTTTCGGCCCGAATTCTTCTGACTTCAGAAATGAGCTCCTGCAGAAACTTCATAGTCTCTTCTGCTTCCTCATCCAGCCATTGCTGGTCTGCCACTGGCCAGCTCTCGGTGAGAAGCGATAATCCGCTGGCCGGCAGGTGATGCCAGATTTCCTCCGTAATAAAGGGCATAAAAGGATGCAGGAGCTTTAAAATTTGATCCAGCGTATTTTCCATTACCGCCTGTGTATTTTTATTGCCCTGCTTGAGCTCGGGTTTGATAAATTCGATATACCAATCGCAGAATTCATGCCAGATAAAATGGTAAATAGTCTCGGCTGCCTCATAGAATCTATAATTTTTCAAAGAATCATTTAGTTCATTAATAACCCTGGTCAGACGACTGCGAATCCAGCGGTTAGGCAGAGAAAGAGCCTCCTCATCGGCCTTGATTTTTTCCTGGCCCAGGTTCATCAAAACAAAGCGGGAGGCATTCCAGATTTTATTGGCAAAAGCCCGATAGCCGGCCATTCTTTCTTCAGATAGAGCAATATCCATGCCAGGGACGGCCAGTGAAGCCAGGGTAAAGCGCAGAGCATCTGTCCCGTATTTGTCGATCATTTCCAGCGGGTCGATAATATTGCCCTCGGATTTACTCATCTTCCTTTTTTTCATATCTCGGACCAGGCCGTTGATGAAAACCTCTCTAAATGGAACTTCTTTCATGAATTTGAGGCCCATCATAATCATTCTGGCTACCCAGAAGAAAATGATGTCAAAACCGGTGGACATCAGATCAGTCGGATAGAAAACTTTGAGATCTTCAGTTTCTTCTGGCCAGCCCAGGGTGGCAAAAGGCCAGAGAGCAGAGGAAAACCAGGTATCAAGCACATCTTCATCCTGAACGACCGGCCCACCACACTTTTCGCAGGCGGCTGGCTTGTCCATTGAGACCATAATATGCCGGCAATTCTGGCAATAATAAGCCGGAATGCGATGGCCCCACCACAGTTGCCGCGAAATACACCAATCATGAATTTTATACATCCAGTCAAAATAGGTTTTAGTCCAGTTTTCTGGAATAAAGACAATTCTTCCGTCCTCGACGGCTTTGATGGCTTCCTTCGCCAGCGGCTCAATTCTGACAAACCACTGCCAGGAAAGATAAGGTTCGATAATTGTTTTGCAGCGGTAACAGTGCCCGACGGCGTGGCTGTAATCCTCAACTTTGACCAGGTAACCGAGCTCTTTGAGTTTTTCCACCACTTGCTGGCGGCAGACGAAACGATCCAGACCTTTGAATTCCGCCCCGGCTGCTTCCGTCATATGGCCGCTGCCGTCGATAACGATAATCTGCTCCAGGCCATGCTTTTTGCCCAGTTCAAAGTCAACCGGGTCATGAGCAGGCGTAACTTTAACTGCTCCCGTCCCGAAATCTTTTTCGACCTGTTCATCGGTGATGACCGGTATAAGGCGGTTCTGAAGTGGCAGCAGAACTTTCTTTCCATGAAACTTTTTATAGCGCTCATCATCGGGATGGACGGCTATAGCCGTGTCACCCAGCATCGTCTCGGGTCTGGTGGTGGCCACTATTATGGCTTCATCGGTGCCGGGCAGAGGATATTTTATGTACCAGAGGTGGCCTTTAACCTCCTGATGCTCAATCTCAATATCAGAAAGAACCGTCTGGCAGCGAGGACAGCGGTTGACCAGATAGTAATCACGATAAATAAGGCCTTCGCTGTAAAGTGAGACGAA
>JAKPCG010000003.1 GCA_029553365.1 Acidobacteriota bacterium
AGAGTGGAGAGGTCTCCATCACCGATTTACACTTTCCCCGACCTGGCAGTAGACCGCACCTTGATATTGTCGCCGCCATTTATGCTCCTCAAAAGGCAGAAAAACAAGAAAAAGAGCGGACCTGGCCTGAGGCTTATCTCATCCTGACTGCCGAGGCTCAAAAGTCTTTATTTCCATTGATCGAGTCCTGGCCGATCGCCTCGACGACAGGCGAAACACTGCTGGTTAAAAAAGAGGGTGATGAGATTGTTCTTCTCAGCGAACTTAAAGATAAAGAAAACGCAGCCCTCATCTACCGCCGGCCGCTCGACCAGCAGAAACTGGCAGCAGTCAGAAGAGCTTTCGACCGGCCCGGGCCGGTCGAGAGCCTCGATTATCGCGGCCAGAAAGTTATGGCTTTCCTTTCTCCTGTCCCTGGTACCAGCTGGTACATCGTGTCGAAAATTGACCGTCAGGAAGCCCTGTCTATCTGGCAAACAAGAGCAGCTTTGATCATTCTTCTCCTGCTGGCGGTAACCGTAGCCGGCTTGTTGTTGATCCGGCTATTCCACCAGCGACGGGAAAAAACCAGCCTGACTAAACTTTACCAGGCTGAAACGGAGGCCAGAGAAAGTCAGGAACTCTTTCGGGTCCTGACCGAATCTTCCTTAACCGGGGTTTATCTTATCCAGGATGGAGTATTTAAATACGTTAACCAGACGCTGGCTGAATGGTTCGGCTATAAACCGGAAGAACTCATAGGTAAACTGGGAAATATCGAACTGACTCACCCGGATGATCGGCCAAGGGTAGCTGAAAATAATCGTCTTCGCCTCGAAAAGAAGGTAAAAAGTGTCCGCTATGATTTTAAAGGACTGAGAAAGG
The DNA here is from genome assembly GCA_029553365.1 of Acidobacteriota bacterium. GTDB lineage: Bacteria > Acidobacteriota > Aminicenantia > Aminicenantales > Saccharicenantaceae > Saccharicenans. The sequence goes on from JAKPCG010000003.1 coordinate 865, forward strand.
ATGGCAGTGTCTTCTACGTGGAAGCCTACGGCAGTACCATAGATTACCAGGGCCGGCCGGCGATCATCGGCTCTCTCGTTGATATTACTGAAAGAATGAATTTGCTGCAGGAAATTATGGCCAGGGAAGCCGAGATCAGGGCGACACTTTACAGCATCGGCGATGGCGTCATCGCCACGGACCTCTCGGGTCGGGTTCAGATTATGAACCCGGTAGCCGAGAAGCTGACCGGTTGGGCCGAAGCAGAGGCTAAAGGTCGGCCCATTCAGGAAGTTTTTCGTCTTATCAATGAATTCAGCCGGCAGCCGGAAGAAAACCCATTCGACCAGGTTATCCGGGAAGGAAGTGTGGTGGCTCTGCCCAATTACTCGGTTTTAATCTCCAGAGACGGTAAAGAATATTCAGTAGCTGACAGCGGCGCACCAATCATTGATAATAACGGTGTCATTCTCGGTGTTATTCTGGTCTTCAGAGATCAAACGGCTGAAAGAAAAATTCAGAAAGAAATAATCGAGGCCAGGGAACAACTTAAAGAAAGAAATAGATTTCTGGAGCACCTGATTGCCAGTCTGCCCGGAATGATTTACCGTTGCCGGAATGATCGCCACTGGACAATGGAGTATATTGCCGGGGCCTGTCGGGAGATTACCGGCTACGAACCAGAGGACCTGATTAACAACCGTCGCCTGGCCTATAATGACCTGATTTTTCCCGAGCACCGCGAATTTGTCTGGAAAAGATGGCAGGAAGCTGTGCGTCAGAAAGAGACTTTTGAAGACGAGTACAAAATTAGAACGGCCGATGGAAAGATAAAATGGGTCTGGGAAAGAGGGAGCGGCGTCTATGATGAGGA
>JAKPCG010000017.1 GCA_029553365.1 Acidobacteriota bacterium
GCCGAACCGATGGCAAAAAAGATAATAGAGCCTCTAAGGACCTGTCCTGGTGTCAGTAAGCCACGGGCCAGGGCTCCACTGACCGCTGTTATCTCCCGGTCGAGCCCTCGCTTCCAGTCCACCACATCAGACAACATATTAGCTGCCATGTGCAGAAAAATCATGCCCAGCAGTGATAAAAGAAGCAAGCCTATCTGAAGTTTTACCCAGCCGACGGTAGCAGCCAGAGAGGCCCCAAAAATTACCGGAATGACTGAGGCCGGGAGAGACCAGGGACGGCCAGCTATCAGCCATTTTTTAAACCAGTCTGTTTTTTCTATTACCGTTTCCATTGTGACCAGTTAGAGCCAACCTGTTTCCGGGCTTAAACTTAAGATTCTTATTTCAAGATTCTAACAGATTTAAAAAATAATTACAGATTGTAATGAGTCAATTTAAAATTATTTGACGAGACCTCATGATTTAAATTTTTATTTGAGCTTTATCTTATTTTTTCTTAAAATCACAGTGTTAAAGATCAACAGCCTGAGGCAGATTTGTCTGTTACTAATACTTATCTACGACTTTTAATTTTTTAATATCATATTTTTAATATTGTTTAATTTAAAAGGAGGCTTTCAATGAAAATAACCCGCCAGCAATTTTTAAAATATTTTACCTTTGGTCTGGCTTCCACTGCTCTGGTTAAAAAGCCGATTGCAGCTGAGGCCAGGATGGCTCAAGCCAGGGACGAAGTCAAAAAGATGAAGATCAAGAAAATCGACATCTGGACTTTTGATATTCCTCTTATTTCACCTTTCCGCATTGCTATTGGCACCATGTACGCAGCTAACGATGTTCTGGTTAAAATCACCACTGATAGCGGGCTCTATGGACTGGGTGAGGCCTGTCCCTTTCCGCCAATTACAGGTGAGACACAGGCCGGCAATATTGCGGCGGCCAGAGCCATCAGAGAAATTCTGGTGGACAAAGACCCCCTGACCATAGAAAACTTGATCGAGCAGATCGGCAATATTGTCCATTCCAATCCCAGCGCTGTTGCTGCCTATGACCTGGCTCTCTACGATTTGCTGGGAAAAGCGGCCGGACTGCCTTTATATAAGCTGCTGGGTGGTTACCGCTCAAGCTTTGAAACTGACATGACCACTGGACTCAACACACCGGAAAAAATGGTGGAAAGCGTCAAAGAAAGCCTGGCTCAGGGCTACCGTCAGATTAAGATAAAAGTGGGTGAAGATCCTGATCTCGATGTCAGGCGGGTGAAGATGGTCAGGGAAGCTATCGGTCCTGATATTCCCCTCCGGATTGATGCCAACCAGGGGTGGTCAGTTCCTCAGGCTATTTCGGCCCTGAGGCAGATGGAGCCTTTTAAAGTTCAGTTCGTGGAGCAACCGGTTCTGGCCTCTGATCTGGCTGGACTCAAAGCCGTCAGAGAACAATCTCCGGTTCCCATCATGGCTGATGAATCACTCTTCCTGCCGCCGGACAGTATTAAACTGATCAGGGAAGAAGCCTGCGATTATTTCAACATCAAGCTGATGAAAGCTGGCGGGCTGCTTAACTCGCTCAAAATTGCCCAGGTGGCGGCAGCGGCCAATATCCAATGCATGGTCGGTTGTATGTTAGAAACCAGACTGGCCCTGACCGCTGCCGCTCATTTAGTCGCCAGTCAGAAAAATATTATCTTCGCTGACCTTGATGGCAACTCGGAGCATAAGGTTGATCCGGTCATTGGCGGAATGAAAGTCGCGAAAGGAACTATTTACCTACCGGAAGAACCAGGGCTGGGCTGCGAGGTCGATCCGGTCTTTTTAAAAAAGATGCAGTCGGCTTGAACTCAATAACTTTTGCCCGGCTTAATTTTCCAGCGTCGCCCTAACCGAGCTCATTAGAAATTGCCTTGCTTTCCTTAACCTTAAAGAGAAAGACCAGCTCACTCTTTGACTTTAAAGAAATCAACAGACCGAAGCTTGAGAGAAAATTTAGAATTAAATAGAATGGAGACAAAGCCCGGCCTGTGTGGGTTTCTGCTTATTAATTAAAAGCGATCAGGCTGGACAGGGCAAAAAAAGGTGAACATGAGCTGGAAATCATCTGAAAAAATTAACTGGGGGATTTTAGGCTGTGCGGCGATTGCCGAAAAATCACTTATTCCGGCTCTGAAAAAAGCTCAGGGGACAGAGCTGGTAGCAATTGCTTCCCGCTCAGCCGCTAAAGCCAGGGACTGGGCAGAAAAGTTCAACCTGCCCAGGAGTTATGGCTCTTATGAGGATCTGCTGGCTGATAAGGAAATTGAGGCAGTTTATATTCCACTTCCCAACCATCTCCATTTTGAATGGACGGTCAAAGCCTTGCGGGCTGGAAAGCATGTGCTGTGTGAAAAGCCTCTGGCTTTAACCGCCAGCCAGGTGATGGAAATGTTTGATGAAGCTCGAGCTAATAAGCGCCAGCTGATGGAAGCTTTTATGTACCGCTTTCATCCCCGCCTGGCTAAAGCCACCGAGCTTTTAGAGTCAGGAGCCATCGGGGAACCACGGCTCGTCCAGTCGGCCTTTACTTTTGTCTTTAAACGGGAAGAGGACAATTACCGCTGGGCACCTCAAATGGGCGGAGGGGCCCTGTATGATGTTGGTTGCTATACGATCAATGCCGCCCGGCTGGCTTTTAAAGCTGAGCCCCTGGAGATTCGAACAGCTTCCCATCTGGACGAAAAAACAGGGATTGACTTAACCACTTCTCTGCTCTGTCAGTTTTCTGACGGTCGTCAATCTCTTCTCGCCTCAAGCTTTGAGCTTGAGTTTCAGAGTAACCTCGAGATTTCGGGCCGTGATGGTAGCCTGTTCTTAAGCCGCGTTTTTTCAGCTAAGGATTTCCCGACGGAAATCATTCTGAGGCAGGGTGAAAAATTAACCAGTTTCAATTTCCCACCGGTAGATCAATATCAACTAATGGTAGAACATTTCGGGCAGACCATAGCGGGCCGGGTTAGCCCTTTGATTGATTTTCATGATTCCTTTGGCAATGCTCTGGCCCTGGAAAAAGCTTTAAAA
>JAKPCG010000022.1 GCA_029553365.1 Acidobacteriota bacterium
AGAGTATATACCACAAGGGGACTTGTGAACTACCTCAATAATAAGTATGGTGGTAAAAAGACACAAAAGCCCTTCAATATATCAGATGTATGCGGGTATATTTATAGTGGTGCTTTGCCAGTTGAGTATGGGGGTAATAAGATAACAAAGGTAGAAAATGATATAATAGGTTTAGTGCTTTATGAAATTGATTAGCATACAAAAAAGCCCCCTTTTACAGGGAGCTTTTAATGGTTTTTATAAATAGTTTGTATAAGTTATAAAGCCCTTATCGTGCGATTAAAAGTATGTTTTTTCCTGTAAATTTTTGACTGATTATTTAATTTCAATTCCTTATGGTGCGATTAAAAGCTTTATTTTACATTTTTTACATCATTTGACATATTATTTCAATTCCTTATGGTGCGATTAAAAGCTGTTTTATTTCTATTAATTTTTCAACATCTTTTTTATTTCAATTCCTTATGGTGCGATTATTATGATACAAAAATACAAAATGTTTTTTAATAAAACAAATGGTATTTAAGTGCTTTTTTTACAAGTTAATAGATAAAAATAAAGTGTATGTATGTAAATATTGCTAATATGTCTAATAAAAACATATGATAAAAATTAGACCTAAAATATTAATTATATGATAAAATAGATAAAAATATATATGAACTTGCTAAAACTACTATTTGTGAGTAGTTATAAAACATATTTGAACTTCTGTAATATTTAAATTTGCCCCGTTTTTGTATGTTAATACTATCAAAGCAAATGAATGTATTTGTTATTTGTATATTAGTATGCAATTTTGAGACTTTTGATATCTATCTAAAACATAGTTTTAATCAGTTATATTTCAATTCCTTATGGTGCGATTAAAAGTGGGTGCATATTTTTTGATGATTGGGATGATTATGAAATTTCAATTCCTTATGGTGCGATTATTATGATACAAAAATACAAAATGTTTTTTAATAAAACAAATGGTATTTAAGTGCTTTTTTTACAAGTTAATAGATAAAAAATAAATTGTATGTATGTAAATATTGCTAATACGTCTAATAAAAACATATGATAAAAATTAGACATAAAATATTAATTATATGATAAAACAGATAAAAATATATATGAACTTATTTATTTATAAATTCAAAAATAACTCTTCCATCACGCCTTTCTACTTTTACTTCAACATTTTTTTCATATTCTTTTTCAAAAAAGAAGTCTAAAAGTCGTTTGAACCGCTTAAAACTATTTATAACTTGTCCAACATACACGACGTCATCCAGTGTGCAAGCGTATCTAAAAACGCTTACTTTATAACCGTCATCTAAATTTTCTTTATATTTTTCATTAAATTCATCTTCATCTAATATATAATAATCTAATAAATTTTTTTTGTTAATATTACTTAAAAATGGTCTATATCTTACGAATAAGCCTAAATCATTTAATTCCTTAACATATATAAATAGATCAGGTGGAGTGCCGTCTAAATATCTAATTTTAGAAATATATTTATGTTCATATTTTTCATACTTTTTTTTAGCAAATTCACAACATTCTGTTATAAACTTTTCTATTTCATTATAGTTTTCCATTTTTTTTTCTGTAAATTTTTTGCTTTTTTTTTGAAATTTTCAATTCCTTATGGTGCGATTAAAAGTAATTCTTGTTATGTTTTTTTTGTAAATTTTGATTGTTTTTTGAAATTTTCCATTCCTTATGGTGCGATTAAAAGTTGGACATTTTGGACAACTATAAAAAAGACCTTCAATCCCAATAGAAATTAGTCTAAAAAAAATACCATTTTGACTAAATACGTATGTAAATTAGTATATAAAACGTAATATTTTGTCTAAAATACACTAAAATAGTCGTTTACAAACGTTTGAAATTTGGTTTTTCTAAAAAATTTTTGTATATTTGTATCATAATAATCGCACCATAAGGAATTGAAATTTACAAGATAGTTTATATATTTTTAATATAATATACCTTTTAATCGCACCATAAGGAATTGAAATGAAGGAATTGAAATGAATTTACATTCTGAAATAGAAAACTATTATTAAAACTTTTAATCGCACAAAAATTTACACAAAAAAACAAGGCCAAGAATTAAAAAATTGGCCTTTTTTTTTTCTATTTAACATAATGTAAATTATAGGACAAAAA
>JAKPCG010000059.1 GCA_029553365.1 Acidobacteriota bacterium
TTATGATTGAAACTTCTTCTCAACCCAAATATCTACCAACCAGAAAATTTTATGAAAAATTAGGCTACCGGGAAATGGCTCGCATTCCTGACTTTTACCGGCCAGGAGATGATCGGGTCATTTTCGGGAAATATCTCGGGGAAAAGGAGTGAAAAAAGGAGAAAATGGACGACTGGCAACAAATTCTGCAGCACAGTTTAAGGACTCCAGAAGAGATAGCTGAGCGTTTTGGCCTGGAGGTGGAAGCAGTCAGGAAAATAGCCCGAGCTTTTAAGATTCAGATTACTCCTTATTACGCCAGCCTGATCAAAAGGAAAGGCGATCCAATTTATCGGCAGGTGGTGCCTGACCTGGCTGAGCTGGCTGAAAACTCGGGAGAAGATGATCCCCTGGAAGAAGATCTTGATTCTCCGGTGCCGAGCATTGTGCATCGCTATCCTGATCGGGTTCTTTTTCTGGTAGCTCACAGCTGCGCTTCTTACTGCCGTTTCTGCACCAGAAAAAGGAAAGTGGGCGATATTTCGAAAATTAACCCGCGTTACATCGAAGACGGAATAAATTACATAAAAGAACACCCGGAAGTGCGGGATGTCATCGTTTCGGGTGGCGATCCGCTCATTCTGAGCGATGATCGGCTGGAAAGTATCCTGAGCCAGCTGCGCTCGATCCCCCATGTTGAAATTATCAGAATCGGGACCAGAATGCCCTGTTATCTTCCACAGAGGATAACCGAAGAACTGGTCTCAATGCTCAAAAAATATCACCCGCTCTATATGAATGTTCATTTCAATCACCCGGACGAAATTACAGCCGAGGCAGCCAGAGCTCTCAACCTGCTGGCTGATGCCGGTATTCCTCTCGGCAACCAGACCGTTCTGCTTAAAGGCGTCAATGATGACGTCGAGACGATGAGGAGGCTCATGCAGAAGATCCTGACGGTCAGGGTCAGGCCCTACTACATCTATCAGGCCGATTATGTGCGCGGCACCGAACATTTTCGCACCACGGTGGAGAAAGGGTTGGAAATTTATCAGGGTCTGAGAGGCTGGACATCCGGGCTGGCTGTGCCGCAATATGTAATTGATGCCCCTGGCGGCGGTGGTAAGATTCCGCTTATTCCTGAATATGTTCAGTCAATTTCTGAGGAGAAAGTTGTGCTCAGAAACTATGCTGGTGAACTTTTTGTCTATCCGCAGGTGAAGACGCCAAAACGGAGAAGAAGCCGTCCGCAGCCTCCTTGTTTTGTATCTAATAGCCAGCGGGTTTAAAACCCGCCTCAATCTATCGCGGCCAGGTAGTTAGCCAGACCCCGCTGCTGAACGATGGCCAGAGCTTCATCGTTAGTTATCCCTCTTTTCTGGCGCAGCGATTCGAGGATTCTGATGATCGACAGAGCAACTTCTGCTGTCTGACCGGCCACATCTTCTTTGTCCTTAAGATAGGCAATTGAATCGAACAGAACAGCATTAGCTTCGCCATAACTTATCGGCTCGCGGCGTCCATACTTTTTGATCCAGCCCGGCCTTTTCAGACAATCGTTGACATGGGACTGAATTAAATAGGTGGCCCGCCCGATTAACTTTAGATTGCTCGGGCTGACATTGGTCATGGTGTTGCCAATGACCCGACCGAGTTTGGCCATGACTGCCGTCGAGTGGGCATTAAGTACCATTTTTAAAGCCATATTCTGCCGCAGCTGGAAAGGATCATTGGCCATATCCACCGACAACCAGACCTGATGGAGTTTTTGCTCCGGGGGTAAAGACTTTGTCTGATAAAAGCTCTCGACGTCTTTCTTTGCCCGGGCTATATTTTTCTCTTCGAGATCGGTGACATTGACCATCACCAGCGAGGCTTTATTTTCGAGAAACAAACGCCCGAAACGGCTGAAGGGTGAATTGCTATCAAGAAGGTAATTTTCTTCGGGTGTCAGCCCGACTGTGACCCCTAAATCGCCTGGCTTCGGACCCCTTTTTTTAATATTAAATTCCGAGAAAGAAAAATCATACAAATCCTGCTGCGTCTGACCGGCCTTTTTGAGGCTGTCGAGAGCTGCCTTTTTTAAATAAGGATCATCTATCTCTTTTTCAAAGGCCGGGCGATAGAACTCCTCATCGAGACCGCGGAATGGTCGGCCCAGAAAAGACAGCCAGGCTTCCCGGCTGCTGCCGGCCGGCGTCCAGACCTGAATCCAGCAGCGTCGCTCAGGTAAATCAACCGTATCAAGCGGGTAGAGCCTGAAAGTTGGGCTCCTCTCCGTGCTGTCAATAAAGACGGTAATCAAAGCTTTTTGAGCGAAATAGGTAGAAAAATGCCCTCCAGCGTAAGTGCTGGCTTCGAGTTCAGTCCAGGGGGCGATGGCTGGAACAGCCTGTTTTATCCGGTTGAGGATAGGAGCAAAAGCCTTGAGATTATCTGCAATAAGGTAAGGCTGCCTGAAGCCGGCTTTCTGCAATTCTTTTGGACTTAGAAAATCCCTGAGCAAATCATAGACGGCAGCCTGCAGAGCGACTCCCAGTACATAGGTTTCAATCGTCGTGGCCTGCATTCGGGTCGAACCGGTGATGGCCATCGGTCCGGTGGTTAGATTGATTTTGGTAATGCCTGGCTCATCAATGACGGCCCGACTGCGTTCAAAAGGACGGAGTTTATCATCCGGGTTGTTATAGACAAAGTAGAGTTTTTTCCGGCTCTCAGTCGGGGAATAAGATGGAGCCTGGCGCCAGTCATCCAGCGCAGCCAGGACGGTGCCGATAACCGAGGAGGTCTCGCCGCCTTCGGTGACGGCCAGGACCAGGTCTCCTTTTTCAATCCCCCGGTCTTTTAACTGCAGCCGGCCGATAAGCTGAAGATCTTCGAACCCTTCGAGAGAAGAAATCAGGGCCCGGTCACCTCCGGTCATTTCCCCGATGAGCCTGTCGCTTATTCCCGGGCCGAGGTTCTTTTCTATTTTTGGCCAGAGCTCTTTGTCCGCCTTTAATGAAGACCAGAAGGGTCGCCAGAAAGTGCTTTCCATTTGCTTGGCCAGGCGCCCGGTTGCCCCGCAGCCATAAACATATATTTTGTGCCCGCTGAGAATGGTCTTTTTTATTTCCGTGGCTAACTGCTCAATAAGGGTGGGTGAAGC
>JAKPCG010000072.1 GCA_029553365.1 Acidobacteriota bacterium
TTTTACCATCCTCGGGAATCAACGAAAGCGAAAATATTATCGGGAATATTATCGGGGCAGGAAGGGTGGAGAGATAAGTTATATTTGCCGTTTCATCTCTATTTCTTATTGATAATAAAGAAAATTGGTTGACCCGACCCCATCCTGCGCGTCTATTTATTATCGATGTAGATGCTAATCCACTTGACTGAAGAAAGCTCTTCGGTCGAAATTTCTAATCTCTGAACCGCCCCTGACCCCGAAGCAGAATTCTGGCTGCCTTCCGCAGCCTTTTTGAGCAACACATAGACTCTTTGCGGTTGGAGTTGGGTCTGGTAGCTTGAAACCATTATGTAAATCCCGGGGATGGCTCCGACGGCTATTCCACCCCAAACCCAGGCTGCGTCTACATGATCCACTTCATTACGTGGAGCAGCTAATAAACTGACCAGAGCTCCAAAAGCCATACCGATCAGCGTAAGAGGAACACCGGCCACCACTGCGCTGCCCACAGACTTTTTATCCCCGGTCGCCGGACTGACGACAATTTCTGCCGGCTCATAACCATCCATCTCAATTCGAATCAGGTGTTCTTCGTTCTTTCTCAGCTTCAGATTGACAGGCGTCTGGCCGACAAACTTATCATCAACAGTTATTTTTGCCTGGGGTGGATTGCTGGTCACAGGTACTTTCTGATATTTTGGACCGATAACAGCGCAGCTCTGGCCAAAAAAAACAATAACCAGCAGACCAGCAATTGATTTATACCAGCCCTTTCGCCTCTTGCTTGTTGCCGCCATTGGCACCCCTCCTCCTTTTTATCTATATATTTATTATATTTATGCTAATAAAGTAAAGCCTGTCAGGTCAAGTTTTTATGGGGACGTGATACTCTGTCCCCACCTGCAGCTTGGCAACGCATTGACCTGTCGGCAGATAACCTGTCCGTCCCCATCTGAACTTCCTCCCTTAATTTACTTTGCTTCTGATCTTAATCCAGCGCCGCCCCTTGCCCCGGCCTGAGGTCTGAAGCTGTCCTTCTTTTTGGAGGTCGCTGAGTGCTCGCTGCACAGGTTTACTTTCCGACTCCTGGAAATGCCGCCGCAAATCCTCCCGATCAAATTCTTCGGGCAGTTCCTTAAGGATCTTGTCTCGCACTTTGAAGTAGCTTCCTCCCTTAAAATCAAGCGGCAGGTCGTATCGATCAAGCGCCTCGCTCACACCGGCTGACGTCTATCTGCCTTGTGATCCAGGATGGCTGCGGTCTTTGTGCCCTGCCCGGAAAGAAACTGATTCATCACGATTACCCCGAAAAAGACCGATTCATTACCCAGATTGATTTATGATCGCCCCCGGCCTTAAAAATTTAAAGCCAGGCAAACAAGCCTGCAGCTAAACAGATAGATATCATTTAGATATCATTTATTTTCTGCCTCGATACCTGCCTTTTCCATAAGCAGGCCTGCCTTGACTGAGCTAAGCTTATTGAGCTTATTAAGCTCATCAAGCATATCTAGGAGGGAATGTCTGCGCCGGTGGTTGTCATCATCAGACGTCCGTGCTTAACCCGCCGCAAACTCAGCAGCTCACTGGCTACTTTTTTGATCACCCCGACCTGGCCTTTCATAATAATGACCTCGAGGCAATTATGTTTGTCGAGGTGAATATGGGTCGAGCTAATCACCAGACTGTGGTGCTGGTGTTGAATGTCGGTCAAGACCCGTGGAAGCTCCGGGCTGTCGTGGCTGTAAACCAGACTGAGAACAGCCACCACTTCCTTGCTGTCATCCTTCCATTCTTCTTCTACCAGCTTATCCCTTATCAGGTCCCTGACGGCTTCAGAGCGGTTCTTGTAACTGTTCTTTTTCATCCACGAGTCGAATTTTCTGGATAGCTCTGACTCAAGAGAAATACTGAACCGAATGGTTTTTTCCATGCCCTGAGATTAAAAGAAATAGGATTCTATGTCAATGATATGATTTTTGCAGATCATTAAAGATGAACGCAGTGCGACTAAGGTCTGGGTGTGAAAGCAGCCGGGCCAGGAGAGTTATAAGTCAAATTCCCTCCATCTTTCCAGGCATATAATCCATAGAATTCGTTAAATCCATAAAATCACAAAGCTGATTTTTTTAAAGCTCAAAGGCCGCTGGCTTCCAAAAGCTCCTGATCATCCAGGATGTCTTCTGGGCTGCCTTCAGCCACGAGCTGCCCCCTGCTCATGAGAACAATTCGCTGGGCGACCTTCCTGGCCAATTCCAGATCATGAGTCGTCATGATAAGCGTCCGCTCCAGCCCCTTCAGATAATCTTCGAGCCACCGCCTCGAGGCCGGGTCGAGCCCGGAGGTCGGCTCATCCAGAAGCAGAATTTCCGGCTCTGTGATCAGCACCCCGGCCAGCGCCACCTTCTTTTTTTCACCCGGGCTCAGCCGCATCGTCGAACGGTTAATCAGATGTTCAGCCCTGAGCTCTTTAAGTTTGCTTTTGACTTTTTCCACCACTTGCCTCCTCTGTCCATCCCGGTCTTCGCTCGGCAGGCACAGCCCGAACGCCACATCGTCCAGAACCGTCGGCATAAAAAGCTGATCGTCCGGGTTCTGAAAGACCAGTCCGGTCTTTGACCTGATAGCTTTAACATTGCGCCGGCAAACTTCCAGACCCGAAATTTTAACGAGGCCTTGCCCCCTGAGCAGCCCTATAAGGAGAAGCAATAGCGTTGATTTTCCGGCTCCGTTCGGACCGATAATAGCCACTTTCTCTTTTTCCGCCACCGAGAAGCTGACGTCCTGAAGAGCCACCGTCCCATCGGGAAATGTATAGCTCAGCCCCCTTACTTCAACGGCTGTAGCCGCCATCGCGGTGGTGACCGTTCTGGCTTCAGCCGGGATCGGTGATTCCGGGAAGCGACGGACTGCCACTGCCTCCGGTCTTATAATTTCGGTTGTTTCTTCGCTGTTGTCCATTCTATTTCTCTCATTTTATTTTTCTTATTCTCTTAAACTTATAAACTTCGCTTATAAACTTAGCTTACCATCTGAGATCTTCTTTTTATTGGCTGGCGTTATTGCCTGGCGCACCCGCTGGACAGCAAGCTGGTCGCCGCCAGTTGCCGGCT
>JAKPCG010000097.1 GCA_029553365.1 Acidobacteriota bacterium
AGGCGATTTGTCCCAGTGATAATGATTCGTCGCTCGGGGAATAATAGACCGGTCTTAGGACCTGGAAGGCCTTTTGCTTGAGAAGTTGTTCTGTCTTTTCGAGTAAGATCCGGTTCAGAAAAACTCCCCCGCTTAGAATAATTTTGTTCAGGCCTGCTTCCTGTCGGGCTTGAAGAGAGACATCAAGAATAGCCCTGGCCAGAGTCTGGTGAAATTTAATAGCAATCGTCTCAGGCTTTTGTCCCTTAATTAATTCTTCTGTAATCTCTTTTATGGCCGGGGTCAAGTCCAGGCGGTAAGGTAGTTTATCTTTTAAAAACAAATAATGATAGGCCCCGGTGGTTGGTCGGGCGAGAGAAGCAGCTGCCTCAAGGCTGGCTGGAGCCTGAGCTTCAAATTCTATTTTTTCTGGAGCCAGCCCGATGAGATAGGAAACAGCATCAAACAGCCGGCCGGCGCTCGAAGTCAGGGGAGTATTGATGTTTTTTTCAATTAAATATCTGACTGCTGTCTTTTTCGTGTCTGAAATTCTGTCCAGTGATTTTAGTGGCGGGTATTTCTCTCCGAAGGCCTTAAGCAGGAAGGCAAGAGCCATTCGCCATGGTTCTCTGACGGCTGCGTCTCCACCAGGAAGTGGCACATAGTCGAGGTGAGCGTATCTTTGATAGCCGTGGTAATCAGCTATCAGAAATTCGCCACCCCAGGCCTGGCCGTCATCGCCATAACCATAACCATCAAAGCTGATGCCCAGAACTCTCTCTTCGGGCCCAAGCTGATGTTCTATCAGCGGAGCCAGGAGATGGGCGAAATGATGCTGCAGCTGAAGATGGGTAAGACCCGTTGATCGGGCATAGATTGTGCTTCTGAAGTCAGGATGCAGGTCACTTATGACCAGCTCCGGCCTGAAATCGAATAGTTTTTTAAAGTGGTCAATGGTCTCCAGAAAATAGCCAAAATTCTGATAATCATCCAGATCGCCTAAAAACTGAGAAGTGACAATATAACCATTTTTGTAAATCGAAATAGTATTTTTAAGTTCTCCACCGACGGCCAGAATCTGGGCTTTTGATTTCAGGGAATCAGGCACCTTCTGAGGAAAAGGCACAAAGCCTCTGGCCCGGCGGGAAAACAGTGGCTTAGAATCAATAACCCTCAGGACTGAATCATCGGCCCTCATCGCTATATCGCGATTGTGAGTCAGGATAAAATTGCCCAGTTCCGGGCTGATCTCAACCTCATCTTTGATAATCGGTGCATCCTTCTGATTGGAGCTGGTGGCCACAATCACCTTGAGTTCTTTGAGCAGGAGATGGTGGAGAGGAGTGTAGGGAAGCATAAACCCCAGCGTGTCAGCTTCCGGGGCGATCTCCGGAATATCCTTCTTTTTCTTCAAAAGAACAATTGGCCGGCGGGAGGAAATCAGCCAGTCTTTCTCTGCCCGGCTGAGGTAGACATATTCGGCGACAGTTTCCAGATCCCGGGCCATCAGAGCCAGAGGTTTGACCTTTCTTTGCTTGATCTTTCTTAGCCGGCGGACGGCCTGGACATTAAATGGATCACAGATCAGATGAAATCCGCCCAGCCCTTTTACTGCCAGGATTCTTCCCTGTTTGACCAGTTGGATGGCTGTTTCCAGTGGCTCTTCTATACTTTTTCTGCTTCTGGCTTCGAGCAAGACCAGTTGTGGGCCACATTGAGGACAGGCAATCGGCTGGGCATGATAGCGCCGGTCCAGCGGATTTTCATATTCACGGCGGCAGTCAGGACACATTTTAAAACTGGCCATGGTGGTGTTTTCCCGGTCATACGGCAGCTTTTTAACAATCGTATAGCGCGGACCGCAATTAGTACAGTTAGTAAATGGATAGCGGTAACGCCTTTCTCCGGGAGTTTCTATCTCCTTCAGGCATTCCGGACAGGTAGCAATATCGGGAGAAATAAAAACAAAGGATTCGCCGGCTGTGGTGCGACCAATGGTAAATTTAAAGCGACCTTCCGGTTCGACTTCCAGCCAGTCCAGGCTCTCTATTCTGGCCAGCGGCGGCAGATCATATTTTAAAGCTTCCAGGAAACGTTCGAAGTCTGGGGAGTTTCCTTCCAGGTAAATTTCTACTCCTTCTCCGACGTTTTTTACATAGCCGTTAAAGTTGAGTCTGGTAGCCAGACGGTAAATAAACGGCCGGAAGCCTACCCCCTGCACAGTGCCTCTGACCAGCAATCGGTAAGCTTTTTGTTGTCCGGGCTTTTTATCTGAAAGAGACATCTAGGCTCTGGCCTCCAGACTGTAGAGGCAGCCACAGTAATTCTGACGGTAAAGGCCGAAATCTTTACTCATGGCCACGCTTTTTCTAAAACCATCTTTCTTCTTAAAATCTGCTTCCAGAAATTCAAGACCATATTTACTGGCAGTCAGGCGGCCGATGCGGTTCAAAACTGCAGCACTTTTCCAGGGACTGATACTCATAATAGTGGTAAAGAGAGAAAAACCAAGCTGCCGGGCCAGAAAGGCAGTCCGGTCGAGCCGCCAGGCATAGCAAATGTGGCATCTTCTTCCTTTTTCCGGTTCATCCTTAAATCTAGCTGTTAACTGGAGCCAGCGGTCCAGATCATATTCTCCTTCGACCAGCTTAAAGCCCAGGTGTTGGGCCACCCGGCGCGTTTCTTTCAGCCTGAGTTCATATTCTTCGGACGGATGTATATTGGGATTATAAAAATAACCGGTTACCTGGTAGCTGGTTTGAAGAAGACTAACTACGTACAGAGCATCCGGCGCACAGCACAGATGAGCCAGAATAGGTTGTTTTTCGTCCATAAAGCTATTTTAGACCGTAAAGAAGAGGTGGTAAAGGAGACCTTAAAGGTTTTCTAATTCTCTTTCCAGAATTTTAATTCGTCTCTCCACCCTGTCCAGTTTAGAATAGTAAATGGAAAGTTGCTCAACTTCCGGTCGAATCCCGTTAATAATCTGGCCAATAGTCCGATAATGGTCCTTAAGCTCAGTTGAATGTCCGGCCTGACCCAATTCTTTCTGACTTTGTTTTTTCTCCTCGAGAAAGTTTATTGCCGCTGCTGCCTCCTCTAAGTCTTTCAGTTGTGACCAGGCTTCGACTCCCTGCTGACCGAGCTGAATTAAGAGTTTACTCCTCCTATTTTCTTCCTGTCGGTGAATAGCTGTCAGCCAGAATCTCATGACTCTTCTTTTATAGATCAGGAAAATGTCGTTTATTTTCTTCCGTAAGCTCTTGTTGTGAAGAAAAGTTAGAAAGAGCAGGAGAAGAACAAGGCTCAGAGCGATATAAAAAATCCAGAGGGGCAAACCTTCTTTCTGATTTTCGGCCGGAGCAAGAAGATAAATAGCTTCTATTTGGCTCATTTTCTGGCCTCCTGGCCGGCTAAAGTCTATTTACGCTTATTTTTTAGGCCATTTCCCGGCGCTTTTTCAAGTTGATTTTTCCTTTCGAGCTTTAGGCTTTTATCCTGGTTGCTGTCAGTCGAGATGGCCCATTCCAGAAGATAAATGACAGCTGGCAGATTTTCAGCGGTCAGACTCTGAATATCCTGCTCGGAGTTGAAAAAGCCCCCTTCTTGAAGATCAACGGGTGGAAGCTCAATGGTAAAAGCTGGAATATTAAAAAAAGCATAAACCCAGTCGATAAAATCCCCGTTGGTTAGATAAAGGGAGGAGGCAGCCCGGCCTGTATAGTAAATACGCCCGTTTACCTCGCTCATCAGCCGGGCCATGTCCGCTGCCAGCTGTTGAAAGAGTGGTTCCTGCTCGGCAGGCAAATCAGCATAGCTCCAGGGATAAAGGATACTCGCTGAAAAGCTGTGATAGGAGATGGCTGCCGAAAAATTGACCTGTTGAAACAGGTCTCTAATGGCCCGGGTTTCAGGCTCAGAGAATGGCTGGCGCCCACGATAAGTTTCGGAGGCAGGGTGTGGGCTGGAACCGCTGTCATCTATTCCCCAGGCAAAAGAGTAATTTCGATTCAAATCAACTCCGAAAGAGCCGTCCAAATTTAAGCGGCGGTTTTTTCGCCACAGACGGTAATTTATAATAGAATAATCAAGACCATCTGGATTGATCAGCGGGACCAGCCAGATTTCTGAAGAATCGACAATGGTTTTTATCCGTTCATCCCGGGCATAATTTTTCAGTAAATAAGCGGCTATCTGCAGCGGAACTTCAACTGAAATCCACTCTCGGGCGTGATGACAGCCAAGGAGGGCCAGCCTGGGTTCATCTTCTCTCTGGCCGGGATGGTCACTAATTTTCAACGCATATATATTTCTTTTTTCCAGACTCTGACCGAGGATCGACAGCCTGGCAATTGATGGGTAATTCAAAACAAGTTTCTTTAGTTCTGATTCGAGCTCGGCATAGGAATGATAGGCCCCGTTCAGACTGTTTTGCTGTTGACTTAGATAGCTGCCGGCCAGAGCAGATGATATAGCGGTCAGGATTAAAAGCGAAAAAAAGAGCAGAAGGCCTCGAGGGGAAGTTTTATTTCTGGTAGTTCTAGCAGAAATTTTTACCTCCTGGTCCGGGATTTAAAAATTTTTTCTGGATAAAGATCCAGAGTAACTGCGATTTTTTGATTTTTTAAATTATGGCCTGAGCCATGTTCAAAGCCGATTGCTGTTGAAAAAGTCAGAGACAAGGACTCATTACCAAAGCCAGAGCCAAAGGTCAAATAATAATAAGTTGAAGAAATATCAGTCATGGGCTGAGGATCAATCTTGAAACCAACAAAGTAAGGTGTGGTCCAGCGCTGGCCTAAGAAGCTGGCTTGAATTTGATATTCCAGCCCGGCTCCGAGCTGAATGATGGCTTTAAAATCGCGGTTTAAATTTTCTCCAAAATAAGAATAGGAATAGTGGTCCCAGGCGAAATATCGCGACTCTAAAAGCAAATTGAGGTTATCTTTGAGTTTGTATTTTATACCAGCCCCTATGATCAATGGCTGGTTGGCCCGGTCGTCAGCCTCACCCTGAGTGGTCAGATTGACTTCGGCTGAGGTGTAGGTTAGAAGGCTCTGACTTTTGACCTTCCTCTGATAGGGAGGAATAAGGCTCAGTCCCGCCGCCAGGCGAGAGCTAATCAGGTAATTGAGGCCAAAAACAGCATAGAAGCCGGTCATCTTCTGCTGCCGGCTGTCGATCATCGAGGTTCCCTCCAGCGGCCAGTCTTCCTGCAGGTCTCTATTTATCCGGCCAGTTAAAAAAACCAGACTCAGGCCGAGGCTAAGCTTCGTCCTGAATTTTCTGGCCAGGGCCAGGCTGAAAGTCCTGAGATGTCCTCGTTGGCCGAGTTTCAGACTGTTATAAACATAGTCATTGTCAGCAGATTGGTAATCAATGGCCGGCCGGCCAAAATTCTCGCTTTGAGCCCAGGCGGCGGCCAGCGTGTACTGACCTGAATGACAACTAAAACCGACATAATTCAGTTCAAAGTTTCGATAGGTCAGGTTGGAATCAGTTGAGACAACTCCAGTGTTGACCAGCCAGTAATTAAAAAGCTGGGTCTGATTGAAGCCCAAATTGATGGTCAGAGTACAGGATTTAAGCGAAGTCAGCAGGGCCGGGTTAGCCAGAAGAATCTGACTGTTATGAGCCAGAGTCAACTGGGATAAACCGGTGCCCAGGGTAGCCGCTGAATCAAGTCCGAATTGATTCCAGCTGCCCAGCGGGCTTTCTTCTAAGTACTGGCCTGGCTTGAGTTGAGCGCGTGATAGACTGCTGCTGGTCAGAATTAAAATCATAAAAAAGAAAAAAATCCTGGCCAGTCTGGAAAAGGTTGAACAATCTTTCATTGAACCTTGACTCAAAAATTCTAACACCATCGCCTTTATTTTTAAAATGAAAAAAGGTATGATAGGAAAAAAATTGAGGGTGTTTAAATGACAGAGAAGGTAAGACGAATCAAGATCAGAAGTACCGGGGTTTACCTCCCTGATAAAGTGTTAACCAACGCTGATCTGGAAAAAATGGTTGACACCTCGGATGAATGGATCACCACCAGAACAGGTATTAAAGAGAGAAGGATCGTCTCTAAAGAACAGGTCACCTCTGATCTGGCTGTCAATGCGGCCAGGATGGCTCTGGAGAGAGGCGGTCTGAAAGCCGAAGATGTCGATTTGATTCTGGTTGCGACCAACACCCCCGATACAATTTTCCCGGCCACTGCCTGCTGGGTGCAGAAAAAACTGGGGATTAAGGAGATTCCTGCTTTTGATCTGGAAGCAGGCTGCACCGGGCTTCTTTATGCCCTCATTGTGGCTGAAAGCCTGATTCTCAGCGGGACAGCTCGCCGCATCCTGCTAATTGGTGCAGATATTTTAACTAAAATTACCAACTGGGAAGATCGGTCAACCTGTGTCCTTTTTGGCGATGGAGCGGGTGCCTTTATTTTAGAGGAAAGCGATGATGATTCCGGTCTGATTTCCCATTACTGGGGTGCTGACGGCTCTCTGGCTGAATTATTGATACTGCCTGGAGGTGGAACTCTTCATCCGGCTAATGAAAAGACGGTGGAAAGAAAGCTTCACTATCTTACAATGAAAGGCAATGAGGTCTTTAAACATGCGGTCAAGAGAATGGGTGAGTCTGCTCTGGAGGCTTTAAAAAGGGCTGGCCTGGATAAAAGCCAGGTTGACTATCTGATTCCGCATCAGGCCAATTTAAGAATTATTGATGCGACTGGAGAAAGACTAAACCTGCCCAAAGAAAAAATTGTGGCTAATATCCATAAATATGGCAACATGTCAGTAGCCACCATTCCGGTTGCTCTGCATGAGCTAGCAGAAGAGGGCAAACTTCAAAAAGGACAGATCATCGTTATGGTAGCTTTTGGAGCGGGGTTTACCTGGGCAGCAGCTGTCTACCGCTGGTGAACGAAATATCCTATCTATAAATAGCTGCTCAGCCTGAGCTTTTTCTACCTTATGACAGTCCGCACTAACTCAACTGGCTGTCTTGAAAATATCAGCCAGCTTAACCAGAGTCAGTTTTATTCCTGGTTCAGCTCTTCAAACTTTTTGATGAGATCAGCTTTCTCCAGTTTGCCAACGTGGCGGTATCTGATCTGACCTTTTTTGTCAATAAAGATAGAAGTTGGTATATACTGACCCGGCTTGAAAGCTTCCACGATATCTTTTCCGACCAGAGAGACCGGATAATTCATTTTGGCTTCATCGACGAACTTTTTCAGTTCAGCCTCAGATAGGTCGTCAACAGAGAAGCCCAGTATCTCCAGTCCTTTATCTTTAAGTTCGGCATAGGCTTCAATAAAATCTGGAATTTCTGCCCGACAGGGAGGACACCAGGTAGCCCAGAAATTAACCAGAACAACTTTGCCGGCCAG
>JAKPCG010000118.1 GCA_029553365.1 Acidobacteriota bacterium
GACGGTAAAAGAAACTGGATCCGGCGGTTTGAAAGGCAATTTAAATATGAAATTTCCAGGGTGGATAAGAGCCATCTGGAGAGCTGCCTGAAGCTGGTCAGGGCCTGGGGCGAGGAAAGCGAAGATCGCGAAGGAAAAAACGGAGAAGATAATCATACTGGCGCCGCTGTCCGGGCAATGGAAGAGGCCCTGTTCAATTTTGAGCTGTTTAGTTTTTCGACTATGGCTGTTCTTGTTGATGGTCAGGTGGAAGGCTTTTGCCTGGGCGAAAAATTAAATCCAGAAACAGCCGTTGTTCATGTTGAAGTGGCCAGCCGGGAATTTCCGGGACTCTATCAATTTTTAAATCGGGAGTGTGCCCGCCGGGCCAGGCAGCAGTATCGCTATATCAACCGAGAACAGGATGCGGGACTCTCCGGGCTCAGACGTTCTAAGCTTTCTTATCATCCACACCACCTGGTCAAAAAATATAACCTCTACCTCCCCTAGGCAGAATTATTATTCCGGCTGGAAGCTGCCTGTAAGTATAAAATCAATTTTTCTTTGCTGGCTGTTTTGATTATAATATTAGCTCTTTGAGGAAAGAGGTTTTAGGCCGGTAAGAGGAGAAGCCGTGGTCTTTTACCCGGCCTGAAAGATTAAATGACAGATTTGTACCTATAAGTATCTGGTGAGGAGGTTTAGATGAGCTGGCGTATTCTGGTCATTAATCCCGGTTCTACTTCCACCAAGGTGGCCGTTTTTGATGATGAAAAGGAGTTGTTCAAGGTCAATATTTCACATCCAGTGGAGCAAATTCAGCATTTTGCCAGGGTGATTGACCAATTTAATTTCCGGAAAGAAGTCATCCTGGAAGAATTAGAACGGGCGGGGATTCCCAGAGAATCGATTCAGGCGGTGGTGGCCCGGGGTGGGTTGCTTCGACCTATTCCCAGTGGAACTTATGTTGTTACTGACAGGATGATTGAGGATTTGAAAGCCGAAGTTCAGGGCGAACACGCTTCCAATCTGGGCGCTCTGATCGCTCACAGCCTGGCGGCCGAACTCCACCTGCCGGCTTATATTGTTGATCCAGTGGTGGTGGACGAAATGGAGGATATCGCCAGGATTACTGGTTTACCTTTTATAAAAAGAAGAAGTATTCTTCACGCCCTCAATCAAAAAAGGGTGGCCAGACAGGCGGCCAGGGATCTGGGGCGCCGCTATGAAGAAGTCAATTTTATTGTTGTTCATATGGGCGGCGGGATAAGTGTTGGTGCCCACCAGCGTGGAAAAGTTGTTGATGTCAATAATGCTCTCAATGGAGATGGGCCTTTTGCCCCGGAAAGAGCCGGCAGCCTGCCCGGTTGCGATCTGGTAGAACTCTGCTTTTCGGGTCAGTATTCTAAAGCCGAAATAAAAAAACTGCTGGCCGGAAAAGGTGGGGTGGTGGCTCATCTGGGGACCAACGATATGGTAGAAGTGGAAAAGCGCGTTAAAGCCGGAGATAAAAAGGCAGAGCTCCTGGTTAAGGCTATGGCCTACAATATTGCCAAATGGATCGGTGTCATGGCCACAGTCCTTAAGGGGGAGGTCGATGGCATCGTGCTGACCGGCGGGCTGGCCTATTACCAGCAGCTTGTAGATTGGGTCAAAGAGAGATGCCAGTTTATTGCTCCTTTTTATTTATATCCAGGTGGAGACGAGATGAGGGCTCTGGCCGAGGGAGCGCTGAGGGTGCTGAGAGGGGAAGAGCAGGCTAAGAGTTACGAACAGGAAATAAGGGAGGAAAGCTGATGATAAAAAAACTGGAAGATTTAATTGCCAAAGTTAAAGGCAGCTCGAAAAAAAGGCTGGTTGTAGCCTGTGCCGAGGATCCTCATACGATAGAAGCTATTGCCCGAGCCCAGGGCGAAGGGCTGGTGGAAGTAATCGTCGTGGGTAACAGGGAAAAAATCGAGAAAGTAGCCCGGGAACATGGTGTCCCTTCGACTTTTCATAAAGTTATTGATGAAGTTGACACTAAAAAAGCTTTGAGTCTGGCCGTTAAGCTGGTCAGAGAAGGTGAAGGTGATATTTTGATGAAGGGCTTGGTGACCACTCCTGATTACATGAGAGCTATCCTCAATAAAGAAAGTGGTCTTGTTCCACCAGGTGGGCTGCTGTCGCATGTAACTGTCATCGAGGTTCCAGCCTATCCCAAGCTTCTGGTTGTCTCGGACGTGGCGGTGCTGGTTCTTCCTGACCTGGAACAAAAAGTGAAAATGCTGGGTTATGCCATTGAAGTTGCCCAATCCTTGGGTATAGACAACCCTTATGCTTATCTGATCAGCTCAGCGGAGACAGTCAGCGAGAAAGTTCCTTCTACGGTTGATGGAGCCCTGATTAAAGTTATGGCCGAAAGAGGTCAGATTAAAGGAGCCAGGGTAGAGGGACCGGTCGGGATTGACATTGCCATTTCTAAGGAAAGCGCCGAAATAAAGGGCTTTAAGGGAGAGGGAGCAGGGGCGGCTGATATTCTTATTTTCCCTAATATTGAAGCGGCCAATATCTTTTATAAAACCTGTACTATTTTTGGAGGTGCCAAACTGGCCGCCATAGTTACCGGAGCCATGGCTCCCTGTATTCTGACTTCCCGCGGAGATAGTGAACTGTCCAAATTCTATTCTATCGGTCTGGCTGCCCTGCTGGTCGGAATGAGAAATGAACAGAAATAAGAAACTGGATAAAGCCCGCTACTAGCTGGCCTTTTAAATTTCCCATATAAATATAAATAAAAATGGCAGTTCAGATCTAATTTAGATTTTAAGGTTAATCGGTCATTCAGGCCATCAGGCTGCAAATGGCGGCCACATTGACCATATCATCAACTGAGCAACCGCGGCTCAGGTCGCAATAGGGCTTGAGCAGTCCCTGGACAATTGGCCCGATAGCTTCAGCTCCGCCCAGTCTTTCGGTCAGTTTATAGCCGATGTTGCCGGCATCAAGGTCAGGAAAGATAAGCACATTGGCCCG
Source organism: Acidobacteriota bacterium (assembly GCA_029553365.1). Classification (GTDB taxonomy): domain Bacteria; phylum Acidobacteriota; class Aminicenantia; order Aminicenantales; family Saccharicenantaceae; genus Saccharicenans. Next base: position 2,995 of record JAKPCG010000118.1, read on the forward strand.
GCCGGCGACCGGTGAGCCCTTGCATTTTCTTTCACCAACGGCCGGAACTAAGGCGGCATCAGCCTGCATTTCGCCATCAATTAAAAGCTCCGGAGCTTTTTCCCTGGCAATTTTAGTCGCACTGACCACTTTATCCACATAGGGATGGCTGGCTGAGCCTTTGGTGGAAAAAGACAGCATGGCCACCCGCGGTTCCTGTCCGGTTACCGCCTGGAAATTCTTAGCGGAGGAAATAGCGATATCAGCCAGCTGGGCATCAGTTGGATCAGGCACCACCGCACAGTCAGCGAAACACAGCAGTTTCTCAGGCCAGACCATGATAAAATAGCTGGAAACAATCTGGATGCCAGGAGCTGTCCCCACAGTATAAAGAGCAGCCCTGATCACATCTCCGGTAGCCGAAATATTACCGCCAACCACTGCCTGAACTCTGTCTTTGGCCAGCAGACAGCCAGCAAAATAAAGAGGAGTTTGAACCAGAGCCGTGGCTTCTTCCAGGCTCATACCTTTGGCCTTTCTCCGGTCATAAAGATGCTCGGCAAATTCTTCTTTCCAGGGTGAAATGACCGGATTCATAATTTCCAGATCATCAAATTTAAGGTTATTATCGGCAGCTATCTTCTTTATATTTTCTGGATTGCCGATAAGAACCGGCTGGCCGATTTTCTCAGCGATTAATGTTCTGGCTGCCTGCAATGTCCGGACGTCTTCCGCATCAGGAAAAGCGATTTTTAAAAATCTTCTGGCTGCCTTTTCTCTTATTTCTTTAACAAAGTTGCTTCCACTCATCTTATCCTCCTGTCTTTATCACCAATTCCGTGGTACATCTCTTACCACCCTGACCGTATCCCTGGCCAGAAGTAGTTCTTCGTTGGTCGGGATGACCCAGACAGCTATCGGGCTGCCTTCCCTGGAAATCTTCAGACATTTCCCGCCAACTGCCTGCTGGTTGAGTTCCTCATCCAGCTCGATTCCCAGGTTTTCCAGTCCCTGGCAGACCATTTTCCGGACCAGGGCAGAATTTTCACCGATGCCGGCTGAAAAGACAATGGCGTCGGCTCCATTCATCTCGGCCAGGTAGGCTCCAATATATTTTTTTACCCTTAGAGCGAACATCTTCAAGGCCAGTTCAGCCCGGCGGTTACCTTCTCTGGCTGCCTTCTCTATATCTCTCATATCATTACTCAGGCCTGAAATACCCAGCATGCCGCTCTTTTTGTTGAGCAGATTGAAAATGTCAGCCACGCTGCCAATTCCTTTGTTGAAAAGGTATTCCACAACAGCAGGATCTATATCTCCTGACCGGGTTCCCATGATCAAGCCTTCGAGTGGTGTCAAGCCCATGCTGGTGTTAACGGAATAGCCTTTCTTGATGGCGGCGGCCGAACAGCCGTTACCGAGATGGAGGGTAATAATATTTACCTCTTCTCTGGGCTTCCCGACCAGTTTGCGGTAACGATAGGCTAAGTACCGATGCGATGTCCCGTGAAAGCCATAACGGCGGACCCTGTATTTTTCATAGTATTCAAATGGAATGGCGTACATAAAGGACTCGGCTGTCATGGTTGAGTGAAAAGCCGTATCAAAGATCGCTACCTGAGGGATTCGGTCGCCAAATATTTCGTAGCAGGCATAAATACCTTTGAGGTTGGCCGGGTTGTGCAGCGGGGCTAAATCGGAGCACTCCTCTATCTGGGCTAAGACTTCCCTATCAATTTTGACTGATTTCGTGAACTTCTCTCCGCCATGAACCACGCGGTGGCCGATGGCATGAATATCATCCCAGCTGTGAATGCCGCTAATTCTGGTGGCCGGGTCTTCCATCCATTTTTTGATCCTCAGGATGGCTTCCCGATGGTCATGGATAGGCTCGATGGCCTTCACCGGCTCCTGGCCTTCAGCTTCCAGGCTAATAATAGCATCATCTTTCCCCACTCTTTCAATCAAACCTTTAGCTACCCGGTGATCGCTATCGGTTTCGAACATCTCCAGGTCAGTGTTGATGATCTGAAATTTGACGGAAGAACTGCCGCAATTTAAAACGAAAACGTTCATTTTAGTCCACTCCTTTTAAATTATTAAAGAAAGTTAATATACCAGAATAAGAAAACCAATTTCAATAAATTATTTAGCACCGCCAGCTATTTTTCAGTCTTTTCCTCCTTCGGTTGGAACAGAGCAGAAATATCTCTTTTACCCCGCTCAAGATAGGGGACGCCTTCTGTCATCCAGCGAGGAGCAGGTGCTCCCTTTAGATAATGGTCGAAGAATTCGTCCAGATGAACTGTCCAGTATTTTTGATTGTCCCTCTCCCTTAATCCATGCTTTTCACCGTTAAAGTTAAACATCCAGGCTTTCTTGCCGAGCCGCCTCATGGCCGTAAAAAATTCTATGCCCTGGTACCACGGCACAGCATCGTCTTCATCATTGTGAATGGTGAGATAAGGAGTATTGACTCTTTCTATCCAGAAAATCGGCGAGTTTTCTATAAACTGAAGTGACCTTTCCCAGAGAGGAGCCCCGATGCGGCTTTGAGTCTTTTCATATTGAAAGGCTCGCGACATCCCTGTTCCCCAGCGGATGCCACCGTAGGCGCTGGTCATATTGGCCACCGCCGCTCCAGCCTCACAGGCAGCGAACAGGTTAGTCTGGGTGATAAGGTAGGTAATCTGGTAACCGCCCCAGCTATGACCCTGAATTCCAATTCTGGCCGAATCGATGAAGCCCATATTGATCACGCTCTCCACCGCCGGGACAACGCATTTAAGAGCACTGGAACCCGGGTAACCAACTTCATAGACAATGTCAGGCATAAGCAGCACATAGCCATTGGAAACATAGCGAGTAAAATTAATGCTGGTTCCCGGACCAGGCGCATAATAGCGATGCAGTCCATCGCTCAACTTTTCATAGATATAAACCATCAATGGATATTTTTGCTGGGGATTGAAGTTTTCTGGTTTGATCAAAATAGCCTTAAGCTCCTGGCCGTCACCGTTGAGGTAGCTGATGAGTTCAGCCTTTCCCCAGAGATAGCTGGCCTGCTGGGGATTGGCCTGGCTGATCTTTCTGGGACGATTAAAATCTGGTCCGCTCAGCCAGAGATCGGGGAATTCCTCAAAAGTCTGAGCAGTGAAAATATAAACATCCGCTTTCCTGGCTTTCTGCAGCGAACCCAGCATTTTATCCTGATAGATCAGCCTGGTAGGCGGCTCGTTTCTGGTTGGATCAAGCCGGAAAAAACCACTGGCCTTGGTCTTTTCATGAAAGGCGGACAGAATTAAAGGTTTCTTAAAGGAAATGGATTTTTCCTCCCGGTCAAGACGCTGGTAGCGCAGAACGAGATTATTCTCGCGGCCGAATTTCCCGGTCAGAAGCCTGGCGCCAGAACCATCTGGCTTTATTTCCCACAGATCATAGCGGTCATAAATAAGGACGGAGGAGTCGTTCTCGGTCCAGCCGGCCAGCCCATAGGCCGGCGGTTCACCTGGTGTGTCCCATTCTTCCCGGAAGAAATTGACTCCGAGTTTGGAGGTCAGATCAAACTTTTTCCCGTCAGCCAGGCGATAGGTGAACCAGGCGCGGGGTCCATCATCATAAAAAAGGAGGTAATTGGCTCCAGGAGAAAAACTGACTGGGCCAGGAAATTTTTCCAGAATTTTGAGCCGGCGGCCTGTTTTGACCTCAACAGTATAATAATCGGCGTATTCTCTATCCCAGGAAATAAGCTGGCGGTAAGGTAGATTGTTGACCCCCAGGGCTTTCTGACCATCCTCAGACAATCTTACCTCTGGTAGATCCGGAGAACCAAGAATGAGGATGGGCTGGCCCTTGGCCTGAAGATGGCTAACAGCCAGATAATTCTTTTTTTTCTCCTGCTCAGCTCTTACCTTTTGCATCGGCTGAAGTTCGGGATCAGTAAAGCTCCAGATATCCACTTTGACCGGCTCTGGAGCATCTTCTGCCGGTGGCTCTGGAAGGGGAGCATAGCCGAAGTAAAGCAGGCTTCCGTCCTTAGAAAAAGAAGGCGCTCGGTTTTCTGATGGCGCATTGTTAGCCGGAAGACCAGCTGTCTTTGGTCCGGCTAGTTCTACTGCTTGAGACCTCTTTTCTTCCCAGAAATAAAGTTTATAAGGAGAAACTTTTTCCTGGTAGGAGTCACGATCGCTCAAAAAAGCCACTTTCTGACCTCTGTCATCAAAAGCCAGCTTCACATAGTGGCCCTGGCCTTTAAGCAGGACAATGGTTTTATCAGCGGCTGGTTCATAGAGAAAAGCTCCATCCTCTTCGGGCTTTTTAGACGAGGTGGCATAAGCCAGAAAGCGGCCGTCTTTACTCCAGGTATATTCTGAAACTTCTTGAAACGAGACTGTTTTTCCCGTCTCCAGATGGCGAATGACAAGTTCTGTTCCTGGCTCTTTTTTCTTTTCTGCTTTCTTTTCGTCCTGTTTTTCAGCCGGCTTCTGACCGGCTTCCTTTTTTTCTTCCTGAAGACTTTGGGCTTCTTCCTTTTTCTCTGTTTTATCTTTATCGGCTTCTTTAGCGGGTGGTGCTTCCAGTAGATAGCTCACATATTTAGCTGAGTCTTCAGCTATCTTGAAATTTTTAACCCGGTCAACGGTAACCAGCTCGCCAGTTGTCAGATTTATAATTCCCAGCCCGTTTTTAGGCTGATCTTCTGGTTTTTTCTTTTCCTTTCTGGCTTTATCAACTTCGGCTTTCGGCGGGGCGATGGTATATATTACGAACAGACTATCAGGCGTAATGACGGCTTCTTTACCTCTAGGATAACGAGTTTCTTTTCCTGTTTGAAGCTCAAGGACAACCAGTTCACCATCTCCTTCTCCTGGCACTAAAGAATAAACCAGCCAGCGGCCATCATCGCTGATTCTGGTCCCCTGGATTGATTTCCAGGAATCATATACCTCATAGCTTATAGGTTTTTTAGCCGTCTGGGCCTCAGCCTGGGTCAGGACAAGGCAGAAAGAAAATATAATCAGAACAATCAGTCCTGGCCAGCGTCTTTTAAGATAGTAGCCAGTCATAGCGACCTCCCCGGATTAAAATTAAAAAGACAGTAGAACTATTTTTAAACAAAAATCCTTCCGGCCGTCAACCATTATTTTCTTTGAGTTTGAGGTTATCTTCGAAGGCAGGGGAACACGGTCAGGAGAATGGTTCTGACTGAATTGCTGGCCGGCGGCTGGCATTTACTTCATATCGGAAGGTGAGAGATGAAAGTAGCACGATATAATAATGAATTGAAAAAAATAGCGAGCCTGTGATAGTTTCTTGGCTGGTGTAAAAAATCGCGGCCGTTGTCAGCCTGGTTGTCTGACGGCGGCAGGCAGACGAGAATGAGGTCCAGTTGAAAGGACTTTAAATTTTCCAGCTGACATAGACCCTGAGAGAGAACTTTAGGCATGAATAGAGAGGTATTCAGATGAAAAAGATATATGGCCGACTGATCTTAGCCGTCGCCCTATTTTTTATCTTGTTTGGTACGCGCTCGCTTCTACCGGCAACCTTAGGAAGTGAGAGCGCCCCAGCCGTAAAGACTGTTTTTACCATTTCAATGGACAACCCGGCTTCTCATTGCTATCAGGTAACTCTTAGCTGTCAGGGATTGGAGGGTACCATCTGTGATTATAAAATGCCCGTCTGGTCTCCAGGATATTATGGCCTTTTTGACTTTGGCGGGAAGGTACGTGCCTTTCGAGTTGAGGACGGTGAAGGTCGGGAGCTAAAGTGGGAAAAGACCGGATCGAGCACCTGGAGAGTAGTAACCGATCAGGCAGAGTCTGTCATTCTTAACTATGAAGTTCTGGCAACTTCCCAGTTTGTTGGCCAGAGTTATCTGGGAGAAGATAGAGGATATATTGTTCCGGCTTCGGTCTGTATGTATACTGATGAGCTTCTACACTCACCGGTGATCGTTAAGATCAATTTAAACCCCGCCTGGACCACGATTGCTACCGGTCTTGATCCGGTTTCGGCTGAGCAAGCTAAAACCTTTTTCGCCGCTGACTTTGACCAGCTTTATGACAGCCCGATTTTGATGGGAAACCTGGACTCGCTGCCGCCATTTAAGATACAGGGGATTCCCCATTACTTTATCGGCTACAAGCTGGGAAACTTTAACCACCAGCAGTTCATGAACGAACTGAAAGCGGTGATCGAGGCTGGCCTCAGTATTATTGGCGAAATTCCTTATCGTCATTATACCTTCCTTGGCATCGGCCCCGGACAGGGTGGGATTGAACATCTCGATTCAGCGGCTGTGTCTTTCAGTGGGGATGGTCTGGATAACAGACAAAGGAGAATTGGTACCCTGGCCTTTCTGGCTCACGAGTATTTTCATCACTTTAATGTCAAGCGTATTCGACCTCTGGCCCTGGGGCCGTTTGATTATAGTCAGCCCAATCTGACCAATATGCTCTGGGTCTCGGAAGGTTTCACTGTCTATTATGAATACCTGCTGCTGTGCCGAGCCGGGCTCATGACGGGGGAGGAATTTCTGGAGGCTATTGGCAAAATAATTGCTGCCCAGGAAAACAACCCCGGACGCTTCTTTCAATCAGCTACCCAGTCAAGCTACAACACCTGGACTCAGGGGCCATTTGGTGCGAAGCGCCCAGGCCTGCGCAAAACAATTTCCTATTATGATAAAGGTGCTATTCTGGGATTTCTGCTTGACCTGAATCTCCGCCAGGTAACCGGGAACCGTCGCTCGCTCGACGATGTTATGAGAACGTTATATTACTCTTTTTATAAAGAAAAAGGGCGAGGCTTTGCCGACCAGGAATTTCGCCTGGTGTGTGAAGCTGTGGCGGGATGTCCTCTGCCCGAGATATTTGAGTATGCCTCGACCACCAGAGCCATTGATTATCCTAAATATCTGGCTTATGCTGGCCTGGAACTGGAGAAGCCCGGAGAGTTGCCAGAGGCTTATCTGGGGGCCCTGGTCGAGAAGGTAGATGACCGACTGGTGGTAGCGGCGGTTGAGCCAGATTCTCCGGCTGAGAGGGCCGGGATCATAGCCGGCGATGAGCTTAAGGCCATAGATGGCCAGCAGGCAAAGGATGTAGATTTCAATCAGTGGATTTCTTCGAGACAGCCTGACCAGCGGCTAAAGCTATCCTTATTACGGGGTGAGAAGAACCTGGAAATCGAGCTTGTTCTCAATCACCAGCTGGAAAGAAGCTTTCGCCTTAAACCTGTCTCTAATCCAACCCCACTCCAGGCTCAAATTCTAAAGAGCCTGACCGGAAAACAACAGTCTAACTGACCTGGCCACTATCTGCCTGTCGAAAAGCTGAAGAGCAATCAACCACTCATTGGCTTTCCAACAATGAAAAACTGAACGAGATAGTTTCTGCCTGTACTTAGTTCTGTTTTATTTCTGGAATATACCCGAGAAATAAATATAGATAGCTACAATAAGTACACAAACTATGACCGAGGCCACCACATCCCACTTATTCCAGGTAGCCCGGGTTGTCTTTTTATGCTCTTCAGTCACCGTCCCAAAGGTCAGACCGGCAATTTTTTCATAGTCCGGCTTCTCAGTTAAATAGCTGACCGCATACATCACCCCGAGGGAGACAATGAAGATGAACAGGCTGTAATACTGAAAAAAGATATTGTTCATGATCCATAAAAACGAGCCTTCAGTATAATTAAATCCAGGGATGAGCTTAACAGGTGTATCAATGGCCAGGCGGAATAGGCCCAGAGCAAAGCCGGTGCCAAGGGCGGCCAGACAGCCTTTGGCATTCAGTCGCTTGTTGAGGATACCGGCGAAAAACACCACAAAAATAGGTGGAGCCAGATAGGACTGGACACCCTGCAGATAGTCATACAGTCCCTTCCCGCCGCGAATGACCGGCAACCAGGCCAGACCGATGAGCACCATGACGATAGTGGCTATCCGGCCAATGCGCACCAGATTCTCCTGACTAACGCCTTTTTTAAGCCGCGAATAGAAGTCAATGGTAAAAAGTGTTGAACAGGCGTTGAAGACACCGGCCAGAGAGCTCATCAGGGCAGCCAGCAATCCGGCTACCACCAGGCCCCTGACTCCGATGGGCAACACATTCGCTACCATTAAAGGAAAAGCCTGCTGGGCTTGATCTCTGATGATACTTCCATCGGGACCGATAAGCTGCTGCTGTAATCCAGGAAACTTGCCGCTTAGAGCCAGTCCATAGCAGATGATGCCGGGAATAATGAAAATGAACAGGGGCAGGAGCTTAAAATAAGAGGCAGCAATCGAACCCCGCCGGGCATGGGTTTCGTTCTTGGCGGCCAGAGTCCGCTGAACAATGTACTGGTCTGTGCACCAGTACCAGAGACCTATAATCGGCGCACAGAACAACATCCCCAGCCAGGGATAATTGTCGTTAAAATACCAGGCCATTCTGCCTGCTTCTTTGATCGGGGCCCAGGTCCCGACGACGCCGTCGGGAATAAGAGGTTTCCAGAGATTGAACATTTCCGGCCCGACGATAGAACGCAATTCCGACCAACCGCCGATATAATGGAGACCAAAAATAGCGACCAGGGCTGATCCGATAACCAGAATTATGGTTTGAATGGCCTCGGTGTAGGCGACTGCTTTCAGTCCCCCCATAACCGTATAAAGTCCGGTGATAAGAATAACTACGATGGAACCTACCCAGAAGCTATCCAGACCGAATAGCCTGACATCGGGCAGAAGGGTTGAAAAGACCACACCACCGGCAAAGACACC
>JAKPCG010000129.1 GCA_029553365.1 Acidobacteriota bacterium
CCAGAGGGAAAAAGAAGAAGCCAGAGAATCAATGACCGAGCTGGCCGGTTTAGCCTCCTCCGCTGGAGCGACAGTTATCGAAGAGATTTATCAGTACCGGGCAGGTCACTCTCCAAAATTCTTTATCGGAGAAGGCAAAGTCCAGGAATTGTCACAAAGGGTAAAGGAATTGGGGGCTGATCTGGTCATTTTTGACCATAACCTGAGTCCGATTCAACAGAGAAGTCTGGAAGAAGCCATTAAGGTTAAAGTCCTGGATAGAACGCAAGTCATTCTTGATATTTTTGCTCAAAGAGCCAGAACAAACGAAGGCAAGCTGCAGGTTGAACTGGCCCAGCTGACCTATCTTCTGCCCAGACTCAAGGGCAAAGGACAGGCTCTCTCCCGCCTGGGCAGTGGAATTGGTACCCGTGGCCCGGGTGAAAAAAAACTGGAAGAGGACCGCCGAAGAATTACAGACCGGATGGCCAGAATAAAAAGGGAAATAGACAGCGTATCTAAAAGGCGAGCCAGACAGCGCGAAGGTCGCAGAAAGTCACCAGTCCCCACCGTCTCTCTGGTTGGTTATACCAGCGCCGGCAAATCGACTCTTTTTAATGCCCTGGCAGGTGAGAACCGTTATACTTCTCCTCATTTATTTGCCACTCTTGATCCCATGGTCAGGCGGGTTACGCTGCCTGATGGACCTTATTTCTTTCTATCCGATACCGTTGGCTTTATAAAAAAATTGCCAGTTGAACTGATCTCTTCCTTCCGAGCCACTCTGGAAGAAATAAGGGAGGCAGATTGTCTGCTGGAGGTGATAGATATCACCTCGCCCGGATCCCTGGAACAGGCAGAAGCCGCCGAAGAAATACTTTCCAGACTGGAAGTGACTGGAATACCGCTCATTAAGGTCTTTAATAAAATTGACCTGCTGCCAGAAGAGGAAAAAAAATCTCTCCTGGAGCGTCAGGTACGGGATGAAGCTTCTCCAGTTTATGTCTCAGCCAGAAGCGGGGAGGGTCTCGAAAACCTGAAAGCCAGGTTGCGCCAGGTCATATTTAAAAACTCCCGGATTTACCGTCTGCACATCCCAAAAGAACGAACTGATCTGACCGCTTCACTGGTCAGGCAATTGTTGGTCATCAGGAAAACTGAAACGGCTGAAGGCTGGGAATATCAGGTTTTAACACAAAAAAATAAACTGTTTCCCTATCTTCCCTACCTCCGGAAAGGAGAAATCCTATGAAAAAGATAAGCTGGTTCGTGCCGGCTTTACTTCTGCTGGCAGGTTGTGTCACCTTTCAAAAAACTTATGTACCCCCTTCTTTTTATTTAGAGGAGCCGCCTTCTCTGGAGTTGGCCAAGCTTTCTCTAAATGAACGGCTGGCCTTTGAACAGGGCTGGGCTGATCTTAAGAAAGGTAACATAGATGGAGCCAGAAAGGAATTCTTAAAACTCGGACAGAATCATCCCTATTTTAATCTGGGTGAAGGATATTGCCGGCTGTACGAGCAGGATATAGAAGCGGCAGAGGCTTTTTTTCTGAAGGCTATCGAACTTAATCCTGATTTAACCCCGGCCCGCATCGGCCTGGCTTCTATCTATGAAGAAAAAAAAGACGAAGACAAACTTTTTGTTCAGCTCCGGGAAATTTTAAAAAAAGAACCAGAAAACTCCTGGGCCAAGCCCAAATATGAAGAGCTTCAAAACCACCTCACCCAGAATTTGATCAAAGAAGCTACTGAGCTTTTAAACCAGAACAAAAAAGAAGAAGCCAAACAGCTGCTGCTCAAAGCTCTGTTCTATTCGCCCCAATCACAGGAGGCCCACTTGAAACTGGCTCGCCTGTACCGGAGCGAAAAAAAATACGAGCAGGCAATCAATCACTATCA